>CAZCEZ010000082.1:0-4470 GCA_964497795.1 uncultured Acidimicrobiaceae bacterium
GGCCCCGAGGCCGGCCTGTTCAAGCTCCAGTGGTCCGAGTACCACCGCCGGGTCACCGAGCTGGCCGTCGACGTCCTCGGGGCCGATGCCCTGGCGCCCTCGGGCCGTGCACCGGCCACGTCCTTCCAGACCGACGACCCCGGCGCCCCGAACGACTCGGCCTCCTGGGTCGGCACGTTCCTCATCGCCCGGGCCGGCACGATCTACGCCGGCTCCAGCGAGATCCAGCGCAACATCGTGGGCGAGATGGTGCTCGGGCTGCCCAAGGAGCCCCGGGCCCACGAGCCCGGCCAGAGCTGGCGGGAGAGCCAGCAGGCCCGATGAGCTCGCACCGGGAGCCGACGGCGTGACCGGGTCGGGTCGGGCCCGCGGCTTCGCGGGCGTGGCTGCGGCCGTGGCCGCCCGGCCGCGCCTGTGGCGGGCGGGCCTCCGCCAGGCCCGGGTGCTCGTGCCCAGGGGGTGGTGGCGGAGGCGGCCCTTCCTGCCCGTCCCCGACCGGGACTGGCTCGCGTTCCGGACGACCACCGCGTACGGCGACCCGGACCACCCGCTGGTGGCCGAGGACACGACCACCTGGCTGGCGTGGACCTGCACCGTCCGCCCCGCCCCCGACACCGACCCCGCCCCGCCGGCGGGCAGGCCACGGGGGTAGCGCGGTGCGGCGGGCGCTGGTGCTGAACGCCTCCTACGAGCCCCTCTCGGTGGTCTCGGCCCGGCGTGCCACCGTGCTCGTGCTCAGCGACAAGGCGGACACCGTCTCCGCCTCCGGCACCGCCCTCCGCTCCGAGCGCCTCGTCGTCGAGGTGCCCTCGGTCGTCCGCCTCCGGACCTACGTCCGCGTGCCCTTCGGACGTCGGGCCGCGCTCAACCGCCGGGGCGTGTTCACCCGCGACGGCGGCCGCTGCCAGTACTGCGGTGCCCGTGCGGACTCCATCGACCACGTGGTGCCCCGCTCCCGCGGCGGGCCCCACACCTGGGAGAACGTCGTCGCCGCCTGTCGCCCCTGCAACGTGTCCAAGCGCGACCGGCTCCTCGCCGACACCTCCATGCACCTGCGCTCGGTGCCCCGCGCCCCGACCGGGCACGCCTGGGTCGCGGTGTCGGTCGGGACCGTACCGGCCGACTGGCACGAGTTCCTCGACCTCGACGAGCCCGTCGCCGCGACGGCCTGACCGACCCGGCCGCCGGGACGGACCGCCGGCGGCCCGGCCGGGGCACCATGGGACGGTGTCGAGCAGCTGGGTCGTCGAGCGCCACCGGGGGAGTGCGACCGACCTGCACGGCCTGGTGCCCCCCGAGGACGGCCGGCGCCGGATCTGGGTCCTCGACGTGTCGCGCCCCGCCGTGGTCCTCGGCTCCACCCAGGACGCGGGCGCGGTCGACGAGCGGGCGGCCCGGGCCGCGGGCGTGGACGTGGCCAGGCGCCGGAGCGGGGGAGGCGCCGTGTGGGTGGCGCCCGGGGAGCCGACGTGGATCGACGTGGTCGTGCCACGGGACGACCCGCTGTGGTCCGACGACGTCGCCGGCGCCTTCGCCCCCGTGGGTCGTGCCTGGGCGTCGGCCCTCGCCGAGCTCGGCCTGGACGGGGCCACCGTGCACGACGGCCCCCTGGTGCGCACCGAGTGGTCCGACCTCGTCTGCTTCGCGGGCACGGGTCCGGGGGAGGTGCTCCACCCCGACGGGGGCAAGGTCGTGGGGATCAGCCAGCGCCGGACACGTGGCGCGGCCCGCTTCCAGTGCGCGCTGCCCCGCCGGTGGGAGCCCGGCGCGCTCGCCGCGCTGCTCGTCGCCCCCGACGGGCGTCCGCTGGCCGAGGTCCCCGGGGCCCTCGACGCCCTGCGCCTCGCGGGCGCCGGCCTGGCCGGGCCGACCGTCGACGAGGTCGTCCACGCCCTGGTGGGGGCGTTGACCACGGTCGACCTGGGCTGACCTGGGTCGACGGTGCGTGGGCGAGCTGTGACCCTGTGTAGCCCTTGGGTGTTGACACATTTCCCTAGATCGACGTATCATGCCCTCCATGGCGGAGGACGTGGCCACGATCAGGGAGCCAGGTGGGGCGATCGCCCACGCCGGCCCTGACGCGCTGCCGGCGGCCTCCCACGCCCGGTCCCAGTTCCGGGGGCGCGGCGAGTACGCCATCGACGACAAGGGGCGCCTGACCCTCCCGGCCCAGATGCGCAAGGCCCTGCGCGACGGCGGCAACGTCGTCGTGCTCGACGGTCGTGCCGTGATCTGGGACGAGGCGACCTACCGGGCCGCCGTGGACGAGCTCGACCGCAAGGTCGCCGAGCTCGAGCTGACCGCATCCCAGGTCCGGGGCTTCCTGTCGAACACGCACCCGGTCACCCCGGACGCCCAGGGGCGCATCGTCGTCCCCCACGTCGTGCGCATCGAGGCGGGCCTCGAGCGCGACGTGCTCGTCCTCGGTGCCGGCCCCCGCATCGAGATCGTCCCGGCGGGCGACGCCGCCCTCGACGAGCTCGTGGCGGTCTCCGACGAGGTCGTCGAGGTCCTCGACCGTGCCCGCTTCTGAGCCCGCCGCACCCGCCCTGCACGCACCGACCCACCACCACGACCCACACAGGAAGGGAGCGCGATCGACCTCGACGGCGCACCACCACGGGACCCACGTGCCGCTCATCCGCAGCCTCTCGGGCGTCGAGATGGAAGGCCCCTACTCTCCGCCCGCTCTTTCATCGTGCCTGACCGGGGCAGACATCCCGGCAGGCCGTCGGCGGCCGAGGGGCTGCCGGTGAGCGGCACGACGGACCCGCCCGACGGACCCGGCCACGCCGGGGACGACCCGACCTTCCACCACCGGCCGGTCCTCCTCGACGAGGTCGTCGCCGCCCTCGGGGCGGTGCCGCCCGGCTGGGTCGTGGACGGGACGCTCGGCGGGGCCGGCCACGCCGCCGCCCTGCTGGACGCCCACCCGCACCTCTCCGTCCTCGGGCTGGACCGGGATCCCGACGCCGTGGCCGTGGCCACCGACCGGCTCTCCCGGTTCGGTGACCGGGCCCTGGTGGTCCACCGCCGCTTCGACCAGATCGCAGACGCCATGGCACTCCTCCGACGCACCCGCACCGAGACCTCCACCGACGAGCACGACGACGGGCCCCGCCTGTCCGGCGTGCTCCTCGACCTCGGCGTCTCCTCGCCCCAGCTCGACCGGGGCGCACGCGGCTTCTCCTACCGCCACGGCGGCCCGCTCGACATGCGCATGGACCCCACCACCGGCCGGACCGCGGCCGACGTGGTCAACCACGCCGACGAGGACGAGCTGGCCCGGATCATCCGCCGCTTCGGCGACGAGCGCCACGCCGGGCGCATCGCCCGCGCCATCGTCGGGGCGCGACCGATCGTGTCGACCGAGCACCTGGCCGAGGTCGTCCGCGACGCGATCCCCGCTGCGGCCCGCCGGACCGGTGGCCACCCGGCGACCCGGACCTTCCAGGCGCTGCGCATCGAGGTCAACGACGAGCTCGGGCAGCTGGAGCGGGTCCTGGGCGACGCGCTGGACCTCCTCGTGCCGGGTGGCCGCATGGCGGTCATCACGTACCACTCGGGCGAGGACCGCATCGTCGCCCGGCGCTTCCGCGACGCGGCCGCCGACGACTGCACCTGCCCCCCGGGCACCGGCGCCTGCATCTGCGGTGGCGCGCCCTCGGTCCGCCTCGTCCCCCGCAAGGCCGTCACGGCCTCCGAGGACGAGCTGGCCGCGAACCCCCGCGCCCGCAGCGCCCGCCTGCGCGTCGCCGAGGTCGTCGGGGACCGCATCGGAGAGGCCTCGTGAGCGTCGCCGCCCCGCCGCGCCCGGCGCGGTCGGACCACGGGCGACGGACCCGCGTCCGCGTCGACCCCGACCTGCGCGCCGAGGGCAGCGCAGCCGTCCGGCCCGACCCCCTGGCCATCCCCCTCGCCCCGGCCCGCCCCGAGCGCCCCGCCGAGCGCCGGTCGGGCCGCCACCTCCGCCCGGTCGAACCGCCCGTCCGGCGCCGCTCGCCGGCCGTACCGGTCGTGGTCGCCGTCGCCCTCGTCATCGTCGCCCTCCTGGCGCTCGCCGCCGTCCACGCCCTGCTGATCGGCGGCCAGCTCCGCCTCGACGGCATGCGCCGGGAGGTCGCGGGCGAGCAGGAGGAGATCCGCCGGCTGCGCCTCCAGGTCGCCGAGCTCGAGTCGCCCGACCGCGTCCTCGACGCAGCCCGCGAGCGCCTCGGCATGGTCCAGCCCGAGCAGGTCGGCTACCTCCTGCCCGCCGGCGTGCCCACCGATGGCGACGACCTCGTCCGCGTCGCTCCCGCCGAGCCCGAGCCCGAGCCGGAGCCCGAGGCGACCTCGCCCGAGCAGACCGCCGTCGACGGCGACGAGACCGATCCGGACGCGACCGCCGACGGCACCTCCGCCGACGACGCGCGATCCGACGATGCTCGATCCGACGACGCGCGATCCGACGACGCGCGATCCGACGAC
>CAZCEZ010000082.1:4570-16147 GCA_964497795.1 uncultured Acidimicrobiaceae bacterium
CGATCCGACGACGCGCGATCCGACGACGCGCGATCCGACGACACGGCCGGGCCGACGGCGTCCGACACCCCGTCGGACGCGGGATCCGACGCCGAGACCCTGCCCGTGGCCGCCGACCGGCCGAGCGAAGGCGGGCGCGACGAGTGACCTGGGGTCCGATCGACCCGGACTGGGGTGAGGGTTGGGAGGACTTCGACGTCGATCCCTTCGCCGAGCCCGGGTCCGACGATCCGCTCGCCCGGCGCCGCGCCGGGCGCGACCGAGCCGGCACCGTCAGCCGCCTGCCCCGCGTCCGTCGCGACCGGCGTGGGGACCGCCTCGACCGGTCCCTGACCGCGCCGCGCCCGAGTGCGGCACCCCGCCTCCCGGGCGTGACCGCCCGCGACCTGGCCCGCTCCCGTCCGGGCGCGCCGGCCCAGGATCCGTTCCCCCGCCGCGCCCCGGAGGGTGCGCCGGTCGACGAGGACCTGGCCGGCCTCGACGCCGAGCTCGATGCGCTCCTCGCCCGGCCCTCCACGGCACGGCGCACGCCGGCACCGGACCGCCCAGTGCCGGACCGCCCGGCACCGGACCGCCCAGTCCCGGCACGCCGTGCCGCGCCCGCCCGACACGCCACGACGACGGGGGCCCGGCGCCTCCGCAGCGTGCCGACCGGCCCCGACCTCGGCGGCCGGCGCGGTGACGGTGGCGGCCCCGGCGGGCCCCGATCGGGTGGCCGCCGCCCGCGCCCCGAGCGTCGGGCGCTGCTGCTGAAGGTGCTCCTCGCGGTCCTGGCGATCGCGGTCGTGGGCAAGCTCGTCCACGTGCAGGTGATGGAGCCCGACCGGTTCGTCGCGGTGGGGGAGTCCCAGCGGCTCCGCACCGTCACCCTCGACGCCGACCGCGGCCGCATCCTCGACCGCGAGGGGCACGACCTGGCCCTGTCGGTGCTCCGTCCGTCGGTGTTCGCCGACCCGTCCCAGGTCGAGGACCCCTTCGACGCTGCCCGGCTCCTCGCCCCCGTCCTCGGCCTGGAGGTCGCGGACCTCGCCGGCGACCTGTCCCGCGACTCCCGCTTCGTGTACCTGTCCCGGCGCGTCGACGACGACGTCGCCTCCCGGGTGGTCGAGCTCGCCCTCCCGGGCATCCACCTCGTGGAGGAGCCGGCCCGGTTCACGCCCTCGGACGACCTGGCCCGCGCCATCATCGGGCGCGTCGCACCCGACCAGACCGGGGCGACCGGCATCGAGCTGCTCCACGACGACGTCCTCACCGGCACCCCCGGCGAGGTCACCTACGAGCGGGCCCGCGACGGCGGCACGATCGCCGCCGCCGGCCAGACCCGCATCGCCCCGCGGGCGGGCTCCGACGTCGTCCTGACCCTCGACCGGTCGCTGCAGTACGAGGCCGAGCGGGTGCTGGCCGCCCAGGTCGACGACCTCGGGGCCAAGGGCGGCATGGTCGTCATCACCACCCCCGCCACCGGCGAGGTCCTGGCCCTGGCCAACATCACCCGCAACACCGACGGCGACATCATCACCGCCGGCGCCAACCGGGCCGTGATCGACGTGTTCGAGCCCGGGTCGGTGAACAAGGTCATCACCATCGCAGCCGCCCTCGAGGAGGGCCTGGTCACCCCGGAGACCAGTCGGGTCGTGCCCTGGCGGTACCAGGTCTCCGACCACGAGTTCTCCGACGACCACGCCCACCCGTCGGACCCGATGACGACCACGCAGATCCTCGCCGAGTCCTCCAACGTGGGGACGATCATGATCGGCCAGGAGCTCGGCAAGGAGCGGATCGACCGCTACCTGCGGGCCTTCGGCTTCGGCGAGCGCACGGCCCTCGGCTTCCCGAACGAGGCCCGCGGCCTGCTCCTGCCCACCGACCGGTGGTCGGGCACCTCGATCGGCTCCATCCCGATCGGGCAGGGCATCGCCGTCACCGCCATGCAGATGCTCGCCGCCTACAACGTCATCGCCAACGACGGGCTCTACGTCGAGCCGCGCCTCGTGGCCGCGACCGTGGACGCCGACGGCGTCCGACACCCGACGGAGGGTGCGGAGCCCCGCCGGGTGGTGTCGGCCGGGACGGCGGGTGCCGTCCGGGAGATGCTGGTCGAGGCCGTCGAGGAGGGCACCGGGACCCGGGCCCGGGTGGACGGCTACTCGGTCGGGGGCAAGACGGGCACGGCCCGCAAGCCCCAGGACACCGGCTCCTACCAGGACCGGGCCGGGAACTACCACTACGTGGCCGCCTTCACGGGCATGGTTCCCGCGGAGGATCCGCAGCTGAGCATGATCGTGGTCATCGACGAACCCACCGCCACCATCTACGGCGGCACCGCCGCCGCCCCCGTCTTCGCCGACCTGGCCCGCTTCGCCCTGAACCGCTTCCGGATCCCCCCGGCAGCGACCGCCGCCCGCTGATGCTGCTGTCCGCCGTCGCCGGCGGCCTACGCGACGCCGGCATCGACCACACCGTCGTCGGCGACGCCGAGCTGACCGACGTCGTCCACCACAGCGACCGCCACCTCCAGGGCGCCCTGTTCTGCTGCGTGCCCGGCTCCCGGGTCGACGGGCACGACCTGGCCGAGGAGGTGCTCGCGGCGGGTGCCGCGGCCCTGCTCGTGGAGCGGCGCCTCGACGTCGACGCCCCCCAGCTCGTCGTCCCCTCGGTCCGCGCCGCCATGGGGCCCGTGTCGGCGCGGTTCTGGGGAGACCCGAGCCACGACCTGCGCGTCGTGGGCGTGACGGGCACCAACGGCAAGACGACCACCGTGGCCCTCGTGCGGGCCATCGCCCGTGCCGCCGGGCTCCGCTGCGAGGTGATCGGGACGCTCTCGCCGACCCCGGGCGGCCCGCCCACCACCCCCGACGCGCCCGAGCTGCAGGCCACGCTGGCCGGCTGGCGCGACGCGGGCATCGACGTGGTCGCCATGGAGGTGTCGTCCCACGCCCTGGCCATGGGTCGCGTCGACGGCACCCGGTTCGCAGCCGCCGGGTTCACCACGCTGGGCCACGACCACCTCGACTTCCACGGCGACATGGCGACCTACTTCGAGGCCAAGGCGTCGCTGTTCGAACCGGAGCGCACCGCCCACGCCGTCGTGCGCGCCGACGACGAGTGGGGCGCCCGGCTCGCCGAGCGCCTCCGTCACGTCGATGGCGTCGAGCTGCACGAGTACCGCCTCGACGACGCCGAGGAGCTCGAGGCCACCGCCCGGGGCACGCGGATGCGCTGGCGCGGCGTCCAGGTCGAGCTCCCCCTGACCGGCCTCCACAACGTCGCCAACGCCGTCTGCGCCGCCGAGCTGGCCCGCTGCCTGGGGCTGGAGGACGCCGTCATCGGCCTCGGCCTCGACGCCGTCGAGCCGGTGCCCGGCCGCTTCGAGCTCGTCGACCTCAACCAGCCCTTCACCGTGGCCGTCGACTACGCCCACACCCCCGACGCGCTGGCCACCGTCCTGGCCGCGGCCCGGGCCCGCGCCCGGGCCCGGGGCGGACGGGTCCTCGTCGTGTTCGGCTGCGGCGGCGACAAGGACCGGGCCAAGCGCCCCGAGATGGGGAGGATCGCCGCGACATCTGCTGACGTGGTGGTCGTGACCTCGGACAACCCTCGCACCGAGGATCCCGTCGCCATCATCGACGAGATCCTGGCCGGCATCCCCGACCACCTCCGCGACGTGCCCTGGATCCGTCCCATCCCCGACAGAGCGGAGGCGATCCACCACGTGACGCGCGAAGCGCGGAACCATGACGTCGTGGTGATCGCAGGGAAGGGGCACGAGACGACGCAGACCTTCGCCGATCGCGTCGAGCACTTCGACGATCGCCTCGTGGCCGCCGAGGCCATCGCCGAGGTCATGGGCTGGGGCGGTGACGACGCGTGATCCCCCTCCTCATCGCCGGCGGCATCTCGATGGTCGCCTCCCTGCTCGGCACCCGCTACCTCATCGACTGGCTGACCTCCCACAAGGTCGGTCAGCCCATCCAGGAGGACGGCGTCCAGGGCCACATCACCAAGGCGGGCACCCCGACCATGGGCGGCGTCGCCTTCGTCGGCGCCGCGACCCTCGGCTACCTGGCCGCCCACGTCCGCTCGGGCCTGGTCTTCACCCGGACCGGGCTCATCGTGATGCTGACCATCATCGGCGCCGCGGCGGTCGGTGCGCTGGACGACTGGATCAAGGTGTCGCGCGAGCGGAACCTCGGCCTGTCGTCGCGGGCCAAGATGCTCGGCCTGCTGACCGTGGCCGTCGGGTTCGCCGTGGCGACGCTCACCCTGACCGAGGTCCACACGACCATCTCGTTCACCCGGTTCGACTCGCCCGGGATCGACCTGGCCAACCCGGTGTGGGCGATCTGGGCCGTGCTGCTCATCGCCGGCACCACGAACGCGGTCAACCTCACCGACGGCCTCGACGGCCTCGCCGCCGGCTCGTCCATCTTCGCCTTCATGGCCTTCGTCTTCATGGGCTTCTGGGCCTTCCGCCACCCCGGCACCTACGACGTCGAGCACGCCCTCGACCTGGCCGTCATCGCCGCCGCCATGCTCGGCGGCGTGACCGGGTTCCTGTGGTGGAACGCGAACCCGGCCCGGATCTTCATGGGGGACACCGGCTCGCTGGCCATCGGGGCGGCCCTGGCCGCCCTCGCCCTCACCACCAACACCCAGCTCCTGCTGCCCGTGGTCGGCTTCCTGTTCGTCCTCGAGACCGTGTCGGTGATCCTGCAGGTCGGCCGCTTCAAGCTGACCGGCAAGCGGGTGTTCCGCATGGCCCCGATCCACCACCACTTCGAGCTCGGGGGCTGGCCGGAGACCACGGTCATCATCCGGTTCTGGATCCTGGCCGGGCTGGGCACCGCCCTCGCCCTGGGCATGTTCTACGCAGACTTCATCGCCATCGGGGGCATCGACTGATGCCCGCAGGGGAGGCACCGTGACCGTCATCGACTGGACCGCGGCCCGCGCCGGTCGGGCCGCCCGCGACCGGCGCCGCGACGCGCGAGCCGACGCGGCCGTCGAGCCGGTGGTATCGCCCCAGGGCGGGCTCGGGCTGGCCGTGGCCGGCCTGGTGCTCGTGCTCGCCCTGCTCGGCTCGGTGATGATCCTCTCGGCCTCCTCGGTGGCCGCCCTCGAGGACGCCGGCTCCTCCTTCGCCGTGTTCGTCCGCCAGTGCCTCTGGCTCGTCCTCGGCTGCATCGCCCTCGGGGTCGGGGCCAAGGTGGACCACCACCGCTGGGCCCGGGCCGTGCCGGTCCTGGTGATCGGCGCCTTCGGGCTGCTCCTCGCCGTGCTCGTCCCCGGCCTCGGCGTCGAGGTGAACGGGGCCCAGCGCTGGATCGGCGTCGGCTTCGTCCAGCTGCAGCCGGCCGAGCCGGCCAAGCTGGCCGTCATCGTGTTCTGCGCCGCCCTCGTGGCCCGCAACGAGCACCGCGTCGGCGAGCTCGACGTGGTCCTGCGCCCGGCCCTCGTCGTCCTGGGGGGCTTCGCCACCCTGCTGATGCTCCAGCCGAACCTGGGCACGACGATCGTCCTGTGCGTGATCGTCGGGGCGATGCTCCTCCACGCCGGCCTGCCGATGCGGATCCTGGCCGGGCTCGGGGCGGCGGCCACCGTCGCCGCCGTCGGCTTCGCCCTCTCCGCCCCGTACCGGCGGGCCCGGGTCACGGCCTTCCTCGACCCGTGGGCCGACCCCGGCGACACCGGCTACCAGACGATCCAGTCGCTGATCGGCGTCGCCTCGGGCGGCGTGTCCGGTGTCGGCCTGGGTGCGAGCCGGGCCAAGTGGGGCTTCCTGCCCGAAGCGCACACCGACTTCGTGTTCGCCGTCGTCGGGGAGGAGCTCGGCCTCATCGGGTGCCTGTTCGTCGTCGGCCTCTTCGTCGCCCTCGCCGCGGTCGGGTTCCGCGTCGCCCACCGGGCCCGGGACGCCTTCGGCGCCACCCTCGCCGTGGGCATCACCACCTGGTTCGCCTTCCAGGCCTTCGTGAACGTGGGCGCCGTGCTCTCCCTGCTCCCCGTCACCGGGGTGCCGCTGCCCTTCGTGTCCTTCGGCGGCTCCAGCCTCCTGGCCACGATGTTCGCCGCCGGCATCCTCGTGAACGTGGCCAGCCAGGGGGTCGTGCCCGTCGACCCGGTCCGCGACCGCATCGCGGCGCGCCGGGCCGCGAACGGCGCCGACCGCCGGACCGGTCCGTCGACGCCCCGCCGACGGTGAGGGTCCTCGTCACCGGCGGCGGCACCGCCGGCCACGTCCTGCCCGCCCTGGCCATCGCCACCGCGCTCCGGGAGCGGGGCCACGACGTCCACCTCGTCGGGTCGTCACGGGGGCTGGAGGCGCGCCTCGTCCCCGAGGCCGGCTTCGAGCAGACCCTCCTTCCCGGCCGGGGCATCGCGCGCTCGCTCTCGCCCTCGGCGCTTCGGGCCAACGTCGGTGCCGTCGTCGGCCTGCTCCGGGCCGGCCTCCTCGCCCTGCGCCTCGTCGGCCGGTTCCGGCCCGCCGCCGTGGTGGCGGTCGGCGGGTACGCCTCGGTCGCCTGCGGCCTGGCCGCCGTGGTCCGGCGGGTGCCCGTCGTGGTCCACGAGCAGAACGCCGTGCCCGGGGCCGCCAACCGGCTCCTGGCCCGCTTCGCCCGGGCCACGGCGACGTCGTTCCCCGACACGCCCCTGCCCCGAGCCGAGGTCGTGGGCAACCCGGTGCGGGCCGAGCTCTTCGCCCGTCCCCACGTGGCCCGGTCCGACGGGCGGACGCAGGTCCTCGTCTTCGGTGGCTCCCTCGGTGCGCTCTCGATCAACCGCGCCACCCTCGGCGCGGTCGAGGCCTGGCGCGACCGGTCCGACCTGGCCGTCCACCACGTGATCGGTCGCCGGGACTGGCCACGCCTGGACCGACCCGACGACACCGGCGCCCTCGCCTACACCGCGGTCGAGTACGAGGACGACATGCCGGCCCGCCTCGCCGAGGCCGACCTGGTCGTCTGCCGGGCCGGGTCGGGGACCTGCTTCGAGCTGGCCGCGACCGGCCGGCCCGCCGTCGTGGTCCCGTCGCTCGTGACCACGGGCGGCCAGCAGGTCGCGAACGCCGAGCGCCTCGCCGCCACCGGGGGTGCCGTGGTGGTCCGCGACGACGAGCTCGACGCCGACCGGCTCGTGGCCGAGGTGGACGCCCTCGTGGCCGACCCGGCCCGCCTCGCCGCGATGTCCGACGCCGTCGCCGCCCTCGCCGCCCCCGACGCCGCCGACCGGGTCGCGGCCCTGGTCGAGACCCACGCCCGAGGCGGCCGCACGGGCGACCCCGGCGACCCGGGGGAGGGCGGCCGGTGAGCGCCGGGGACCGCGAGGCCCCCCGGGCGGTCCCCCCGGCGATCGACCCGGTGCCGCTGCCGGACCTGTCCGCGCCGAGGAGGCTCCACGTCGTCAACGTCGGCGGCGCCGGCATGAGCGCCCTGGCCACCGTGCTCGCCCAGATGGGCCACGTCGTGTCCGGGGTCGACGACCGGGAGACGCCGTTCCTGGCCCCGCTGCGCGACCTCGGCGTCACCGTCGTCGTCGGCTCCGTCGGGCTGCACCCGGACCGCCCCGCGGACTACCCGGCGGCCTGGCCCGACGCCGTCGTCGTGTCCACGGCCACGCCCGAGGACCACCCCGACGTCGTCCTGGCCCGCAGCGCCGGCGTCCCCGTGGCCCACCGCCGGGACGCGCTCGCCGCCGTGTGCGCGACCCGTCGCACCACCGCCGTCGCCGGCACCCACGGGAAGTCCACGACGGCCGGGCTGCTGGCCACGATCGCGGCCCGCACCGGCGGCGACGGGTACCTCGTCGGCACCCGGGTCACCGGACTGGGCGCCAACGCCGACTGGCGGGACGGTCCCGGCTTCGTGATCGAGGCCGACGAGTCCGACGGCACCTTCCTCCGCCTCGGCGCGACCGACGCCGTCGTCACCAACCTCGAGGCCGACCACCTCGCCTTCTGGGGGACCGAGGCCGCCCTCGTCGCCGGCTTCGAGGCCTTCCTGGCCGCCCTCCCGGGCACGGCCACCATCTGCGCCGACGACCCGGGCAGCGCCGCGCTCGTCGGCCCCGCCGTGGCCGCCGGCACCCGCGTGGTCACCTACGGGACGGGCGAGGGCGTGCCGGGCGCGCCCCACGTCGTCCTCGCCGACGTCGCCCCCAGCGGGCTCGGGGTCACCGCCACGCTGCACCTGCCGGCCGAGGTCACCGGTGGCCGGGACGCGGTCGTGGCGCTGTCCGTGCCGGCCGCACCGGGGATCCACAACGCCCGCAACGCCGCCGCCGCCGTCACCGCCGCCGTCGTGGCCGGGACCGACCCGCACGAGGCGGCCCGGGCGCTGACCGCGTTCGCCGGCGTCGCCCGGCGCTTCGAGGCCCGGGGCCGGGCCGGGGGCGTGACCTTCGTGGACTCCTACGACCACCTGCCCACCGAGGTCGCCGCCGCGCTCGCCGCCGCGGCCGGCGCCGGCTTCGCCCGCGTCGTGTGCGCCTTCCAACCCCACCGCTACACCCGGACCCGGGACCTCGCCCACACCTTCGCCGACGCGTTCGTCGACGCCGACCTGCTCGCCGTCACCGACCTGTACCCGGCGGGCGAGGCCCCCATCGAGGGCGTCTCCGGCCGGCTCGTCGTCGACGCCGTCGTCGCCGCCCACCCCGACGCCGACGTCGCCTACCTCCCCGACCTCGACGCCGCCGAGGCGTGGCTGCTCGAGGTCCTGCGCCCCGGCGACCTCTGCCTGACGCTGAACGCCGGCGACCTGACCGCGGTGCCCGACCGCGTCCTCGCCGCCCTCGCCGAGCGCGACGGGTCCGCCGGGGCGGCCACCGGTGGATCCGATGCCGGATCCGACCCCCGAGCCGGGACGGGCGCGCCGTGAGCGGCGCCGAGGTGCTCGCCGCGACCCGGGCCGGCCTCGAGGCGGCCGGCCTCGGCCCGGCCACGACCGAGGACGAACCCCTCGGACCCCGCTGCACCTACCGGGTCGGCGGGCCGAGCGCGCTGTTCCTCGAGGTGTCCGACGTCGCGGCGCTCGCCGCCGCGGCCCGGGTCGCGGCCGACACCGGCGTCGACGTCCTCGTCGTGGGCAACGGCTCCAACCTGCTGGTCGCCGACGCCGGCTTCCCCGGTCTCACCCTCCACCTCGGGGAGAGGTTCACCCAGGTCGAGGTCGAGGGTTCGACCGTCGTCGCCGGCGGTGCGGCCCTGCTGCCGGTCGTCGCACGCCGGTCCGTGGCCGCCGGGCTCACCGGCTTCGCGTGGGCCGTGGGCGTGCCGGGGACCGTGGGCGGCGCGGTCCGCATGAACGCCGGCGGCCACGGCTCCGACATGGCCGCGTCGCTCGCGGGGGTCCGCGTCGTGGACTGCGCGACGGGGGAGGATGCGACGGTGGCCGCCGACGACCTCGACCTCGGGTACCGGCACTCGTCGATCACCCCCGGCCAGGTGGTGGTCGAGGCCACGCTGTCCCTGGCCCCCGACGAGGCCGGGACGGGCGCCGACGAGCTCTCGGAGATCGTCAGGTGGCGGCGGGCCAACCAGCCCGGCGGCCCGAACGCCGGGTCCGTGTTCACCAACCCCGAGGGCGACAGCGCCGGGCGCCTCATCGACACCGCCGGCGGTCGCGGCCTCCGGGTCGGCACCGCGGCGGTCTCGGAGAAGCACGCCAACTTCATCCAGGCCGACCCGGGCGGCTCCGCCGACGACGTCGTGGCCCTGATGCGGGCCGTGCGCGACCTCGTCGCCGACGTGCACGGCGTCGTCCTCCACCCCGAGACCCGACTGGTCGGCTTCCCCCCGGAGGTGCTCGCGTGACCACGACCACCGACCAGCCCGGGGCCCCCCGGGCCGGCGCCCCGCACCCGGAGGGTCCCGACGTCCCGGGTCCCGACGTCCCGGGCCCCGACGCCCCGGACCCCGACGCGCTGGGCCCGGCCCGCCGGCCCGCCGGCGCCCCGCAGCCCTCCGGGCCGAGGGACGGCGACGGCGCCCCGACCGTGATCGAGGTCGCCGAGCCGCCGGCCGGTGCGCCCCACCCCCGGTTCAGGGCCCGCCGCATCGCCGTGCGGCGCGACGCCGGGCTGCGGCGCCTCAAGCGGCTGCTCGTGCTCGTGGCCGTCGCCGCGACCTCCCTGGCCGCCGTGGTCGTGCTCCGGTCGCCGATCCTCGACGTGGACGAGGTCCGGGTCGTGGGCGCGGCCACCACCGGTCCGGACGCCGTGACCGCCGCCGCCGGCCTGGACCTGGGGTCCCCGATCCTGCTGGCCGACCTCGACGGCGCCGAGGCCCGCGTGCGCGACCTGCCCTGGGTCGGCGACGTCGTCGTCGAGCGGGAGCTCCCCGGCACCGTCGTGGTCCGGGTGACCGAGCGGGTGCCCGTGGCCGTGGTCTCGGGTGCGGGGCGGGCCGTGCTGGTCGACGACGTCGGTCGCGTGCTCGGCGAGGCGCCGCCCTCGGCCGTGCCGCCCTTCGTCCACGTGCTCGTGCCCGACGCCCCGCCCGCCGTGGGCGAGCAGCTCGACCTCGCCGCCCCCGTCGGGCCCGACGCGACGACCCGCGACGCGACCGCCGGCGGCGCGACCACCGGGGATCCGACCGCCGGGCCCGGTGGGGGTCTCCTCGCCGCCGCCGTCGACCTCGCCGGCGCCGTGCGGCGCGATCCGGCGGGTGCCGTCGCCGCCGTCCACCTCGAACCCGACCTGTGGCTCCAGCTCGTGGGCGGCGGCCGGGTCGAGCTCGGCGACGCGACCGCCCTCGACGCCAAGGTGGAGGCGCTCCGCACCGTGCACGCCCGCGTCGACCTGTCCTGCCTCGCCACCCTCGACCTGCGGGTCCCGACCCATCCGGTGTTGACCCGCCGAGACGGCTGTTCGTAGCGTGCTCGGCTTCGACACGAGGTGGAGGTCGACCCTCCACCTCGACCTCCACCCGAGATCGACCCCGGGCCCGACCCATCACCCACCGCCCGCACGGGCCCGACGTACCCTGGCGACGGTGCGGCTCGCCACCGGCGACCCGGACCGTGGCGAGCTCCTCGCCGGCGGAGCGACCCTCCGAGTGCCCCGAGCCGAGTGACCTGAGAACGAAGGAACCCCGATCCATGGCTGCGAACCCGCAGAACTACCTGGCCGTCATCAAGGTCGTCGGCATCGGCGGTGGTGGCGTCAACGCCGTCAACCGGATGATCGACGCCGGGCTGAAGGGCGTCGAGTTCATCGCCGTCAACACCGATGCGCAGGCGCTGCTCATGTCCGATGCGGACGTGAAGCTCGACATCGGGCGCGAGCTGACCCGGGGCCTCGGCGCCGGGTCGGACCCCGAGGTCGGCCGCCAGGCCGCCGAGGAGCACCGCGAGGAGATCGAGGAGGTGCTCAAGGGCGCCGACATGGTCTTCATCACCGCCGGCGAGGGCGGCGGCACGGGCACCGGCGGCGCCGCCGTGGTGGCCGAGATCGCCAAGAGCCTGGGCAGCCTCACCATCGGCGTGGTCACCCGACCCTTCGCCTTCGAGGGACGCCGCCGCTCGGTCCAGGCCGAGCAGGGCATCCAGCGCCTGAAGGAGAAGGTCGACACCCTCATCG
>CAZCEZ010000083.1:0-7229 GCA_964497795.1 uncultured Acidimicrobiaceae bacterium
CCCTCCCGGCCGACACCGCCGCCGAGGTCGACCGCCTCGGCGCCACCCGCGCCGTCGTCCTCGGCGGCCCGGCGTCGGTCGGTCCGTCCGTCGTCGACGCGCTCCGGGCCCGGGGCGTGGCCGTCGAGCGCATCCAGGGCGCCGACCGGTACGCCACCGCCGTCGCCGTGTCGGCACGGAGCGCGACCGCCGGCGCCCCGGTCCACCTGGCGACCGGCTCCGCCTACGCCGACGCCCTGGCCGCCGGACCGGTCGTGGCTGCGGGCGACGGGCCGCTGCTCCTGGTCCGCACCAACTGCGTGCCCGGCGTCGTGCTGGCCGAGCTGTCCCGCCTGGGGGCCGGCCCCGGGGGCGCGGAGGTCGTGCTCGTCGGCGGCGAGGCCGCGCTCGGCCGGGGCGTCGAGGACCTGGCCCGCTGCCCCGACCGGAACCGGCCGGCCCCGGTGCCGACCGTGTCGCCCTCGGCCACGCCGGCCTGGGACGACGACGGCCCCGACCCCCACGTCGTCCGCTTCGGCGACACCTGGTACGCGTACACGACGGGCACGACGTGGGGGAACCACATCGGGGTCCTGGTGTCGGACCGGCCCGACGGCGGGTGGCGGACCACGACGGGGCAGCCCTACGGGTCGACGGCGCTGGACGGGTACCCGTCCTGGCAGGTGCGCGACACCCAGTGGGCGCCGGCCGTCTACCGCTTCGCCGGCCGCTACGTCCTCTTCTACGCCGCCCAGCGGGCCTCGACGCTCGAGTGGTGCCTGAGCGTGGCCACGGCCACCGCGCCGACCGGGCCGTTCCGCGACCGCACCTCGGGGCCGATCGTGTGCGCCGACCACGAGGACGGCGTCATCGACCCGCACCCCTTCGTCGACGCCGACGGCACCCCGTGGCTGCACTTCAAGACCAACGACGGGTTCGGGACGCCGACCAACGACGCCAGCGCGGTGTCCCGCGTGCTCGCCACCCGCCTCGCCGCCGACGGCACCACGCCCATCGGGCGGTACCACGAGGTGCTCGTCAAGGACACGACCCGCTACCCGTGGCAGACCACGGTCGACAACCCCCAGATGGTCCTCGTCGACGGCCGGTACCTGCTGCTGCACACCGGCGGGAACTACGTGGGCGACGACACCTACGCCGTCGGCGTCGCCGTCTGCGACGGCCCCACCGGGCCCTGCACGACGCGCGCCCAGCCGATCCTCACCACCGCCTCGCACCCCGGCGACGTGGCCGGACCGGGCGGCGGGACCCTGGCCCGGGGCGCGGACGGCCGCTGGTGGATGAGCTACCACGCCTGGCCGTCGGGCTGCTTCGACTACTCCTGCGGCGAGCGACGGATGTACGTCGCCCCCGTCTCCTTCTGACCCGGGTCCCCTGACCCACGGGCGGTCTCCTCACCTCACGGGCACACCGGCACGGCCGGATCCTCCGGTTCCGCTCAAGGATCCCATCCGTCCCGCCGATGGTGCGATGTCCGGTTCGAGCAGCTCGGGGAGGTGCCGTGACGTCCATCGACCACCAGGAGCACGGGACCGTCGCCGTCGTCCGCACGACCGCGCCCCTCGGGCCGCAGCCCGTGCTCGTCGAGGCACCGGGCCCGGCCGTCGATCCGGCCGTCGATCCGGCTGGGGACCCGGCCGTCGATCCGGCCGGGGATCCCGTGGGCGCGGCCGTGGAGGAGGCGTGGACCGCCTACGTCGCCGGTGGCGGCGCGGCCGGCATCGATGCCGACGCCCGGGAGGCGCTCGTGGCGGCGCTGGCGGACGTCGCCGCCCGCCAGCGCGACCTCGTCCGGCTCGGCAACGAGGCGGTCCGGCTCGCCGAGGACCAGGTCCAGCCACGGCGGGCCCAGTCGGAGGCGTGGGCCGCCGACGAGGGCGAGCGGCTCCGGACCGCGATCGCCACCGGCGAACGAGCGGTCCGGGCCGGTGCCCGACGGTCCACGGCCCGGGCGCTCCCCGCCATCGCCGCCGTCGTCGGCCGGGGCGCACCGGACGGCCTGCGCTCGCTCCCCACGGATCCCGTGGCCTGCACCGCCGTCGAGTCGGCCCTGCTCCAGCGGGTCCTCCAGGACCTCGGGCGGTCCGTCCCCGCGCTCCCGGCCGACGGGCTCCTGCGCCACCTGCGCGCCGGTGGCGGCACCCCGCCCGCGGTCGTGGCGACCCGGACCGACGGCACGTCGCGGCGCCGCCGGTTCGCTGCGGCCGCTGCCGCCGCCGTCGTCCTCCCGGTCCTCGGCGTCGCCGCCGCCCGGTCGGTCGTGGAGACGGGAGGCCCGAGCGCCCCGACGATCGAGGTCCTCGACCTGGTCCGCCCACCCTCGCCACCGACCCCGTCGTCCGGGACCGCGGGCACGCCACCCCCGGTGCGAGCGGCGGAGCCCGCACCCGCGCCGACCGACGAGGGGCCGGCAGCCGCCGTGGCCCGCCCCGCCGCCGCCGGGTTCCCGTGCCCGGTCGTCGTCCACGCACCGCACCCCGACCACCCCGACGCACCCGCCCACGTCCTGGTCTCCCTCGTGACCGCTGACGACGGCGGAGGTGCCCCGGCCGGGGTCGCGGTCGCCCTCCGCCTGTCGGGATCGGACGCGATCGGCACCGCGGTGGTCGGTCCGGACGGCATCGCCGTGGTCGCCGTCCCGGTGCTGCGCACGGGCACCCACGCCGTCGAGTCGGTGTGGCTGGGGGAGGGCGAGGGCGCGGTCGATGTGACCGCAGGTTTCGTGGCCCACCTGCCCGCCTTCGAGGTGACCGAGGCCGGCGGCCCGGTCGGGGGCTGCGTGGACGCCCGGCTGGCCGACGACGCCACCCTGGCCGAGCTGCGCCGCCTGCTCGTCGCGCCCGGCGCCTGAGTCCGCCGCGGGTCCGGGCCCAGCGTGCCGCCCGTGGCCGTCGCACCGTTCGCCGCCGGGTGCGGCGCTAGAGGAGCCGCACGACGATCGGGGCGACGAGCACGACGGCCAGCACCCGGATCGTGTGGACGGTGACCACGAGCAGGACGTCGGCCCGCGTGTCGTCGGCCAGGGCCACCATCTGGGACAGCGCACCGGGGGACGTGGCCAGGTAGGCGGTGTGGGCGTCGAGGACGCCGGTGCGGGTGAGGACGAGGGCGAGCAGCCCGCCGACGACGAGGAGCACGACGACGATCGTGACCACGGCGGGCAGCGCCTCGCGCAGCTGGCCGAGCGTCTCCCGGGTCACCGACTCGCCCACCGCCCACCCGAGCGCGACGAAGGCGAGGAAGCGGCCCCAGCCCGGGATGGCGGTCGCACCCTCGGCGAGCGCCAGGTTCACGACGGCCACGCCGGCGACCGCGCCGAGGAACGACCCGGCCGGGACCTGGAGGCGGTCGCAGACGAAGCCGCCGACGAGGGCGGCGAGGACGGTGGCGAGGGGGTGCACGCGGCGAGCCTGCCCGATGGGACCGCACCACCACGCCGCCGCGCTGCGCTGCGCCGGGCCGCCCGCCGGGCTCGCCGAGGGCCCCGGGGCCCCGCATCCCGGATCCCGGGTGCCCCGTCGCGCCACGTCGGTGCGACAGGTGCGACGTCGGTCCCGAGGCGACGGCTCTCCGGTCGAGCAGCTCGGGCCGGCTGGTCTCGACCGTCCGAGTGCGTGGTGCGCCACGTAGGTGCGACAGCCCGGGCGATGTCGGTGCGGATGAGGGTGGGCTCGTGTCGTCGTGCGCACCTCCACGTGCGGCCGTCGAGCGACCGGGTCGGGGCGATGCGACCAGCATCGCCGAGGCGCTCGACGGGACGCGGCCGGTTGCGGTCGACGACGGACAGGCGACCGGAACCGGAGTCCCACGGGGGCGAGCAACCCCGATCCGCTGCGGCGAGCCCGTCGACCGGCCGGTCGGTCGTCGCAACGACGTGGGCGCGCCGGGCTGCTCCGGGCTGGTGGAGGTCGGGTGCTGTGGTCGGGTGTCGCAACGACGTGGGCGCGCCGGGCTGCTGCGCGCCGGCAGCGGTCGGCCGGCGCGCTCCGTTGTCGCACCTACGTGGCGCAACGGGAGGCCGGACGCTCGGCGGGCCGGTCCGTGGGTCCGGTCCGACGTGGCTGCGATGGCGCGCACGGCACCGCCGTCACCGAGAGCCGACGCTGTTCCCGTCGGACCCCGCCGCTCGACTGGGGCGATGACCGATCACCCGTCCCAGCCGGCGCCGCTGCTCCACTGGCGCACGCTGCACGTCCGGTACCTGCTGGCCACCTGGCTGAAGGACGCCGGTCGGGAGGTCACCGTCGCCGAGCTCGTCCGGCGCCTCGACGCCGTCGGCGTCCGGGTCCCGGGGCGGCCGAGCAAGGTGGTGTCCGACCTGCTGCGCACCGAGCAGGTCCGGGGTCGCGCCGTGCGGACGGGCCGGGGTCGCTACCGGTACGGCTCGTCGACGCCGTCCACCGAGCGCCGCATGCGGCGCGAGGCCCTGCGCCTCGTCGAGCGCGAGTTGGCCGTGCGGAGGTCCCACCGGTTCACTTGACCGCCGTGGACCCCGTCTCCGAAGCCGAGCGCCGGCGAACCTTCGCCATCATCTCGCACCCCGACGCGGGCAAGACCACGCTCACCGAGAAGTTCCTGCTCTACGGCGGCGCCGTCCAGGACGCCGGCCAGGTCAAGGCCCGGGGCGAGCGGCGCAAGGTCCGCTCCGACTGGATGGAGATGGAGCAGGAGCGCGGCATCTCCATCACCTCCACCGTGCTGCAGTTCCCCTACCGGGAGCGGGTGCTCAACCTGCTCGACACGCCCGGCCACCGCGACTTCTCCGAGGACACCTACCGGGTGCTCGCCGCCGCCGACGCGGCGATCATGGTCCTCGACGCCTCCTCGGGCATCGAGCCCCAGACGCTCAAGCTGTTCGAGGTGTGCCGGGAGCGGCGCATCCCCCTCCTCACCTTCGTGAACAAGTGGGACCGTCCGGGCAAGGAGGCCCTCGAGCTCACCGACGAGATCGAGGAGACCCTCGAGCTGGCCACGATGCCCATCGCCTGGCCGGTCGGGATCGCCGGTGACTTCCGCGGCCTGATCGACCGTCGCACCGGCGAGTACACCAAGTTCAGCCGCACCGCCCACGGCGCCACCGCTGCCGGCGAGGAGGTGCTCGATCCCGACGCCGCCCTCGAGGTCGAGGGCGAGGCCTACGCCGCGGCCGTCGAGCAGGTCGAGCTGCTCGAGGCCGTCGGCTCCGACTTCGACCAGGAGCTGTTCGAGATGGCCGAGGCCACGCCGGTCTTCTTCGGCTCGGCCCTCACCAACTACGGCGTGCGGATCCTGCTCGACGCCGTCGCCGACCTCGCCCCCTCGCCCCGGCCCCGCCCCGACGCCGGGGGCGACGAGCGCGACCTCGACGCCCCGTTCTCCGCGTTCGCCTTCAAGGTCCAGGCGAACATGGACAAGGCCCACCGCGACCGGATCGCGTTCGTGCGGGTCTGCTCCGGCCGCTTCGAGCGGGGCATGGTCGTGACCCACGCCCGGACCGGCAAGCCGTTCTCCACCAAGTACGCCACCTCCGTGTTCGGCCAGGACCGCGAGACCGTCGAGGAGGCCTTCCCCGGCGACGTCGTCGGCCTCGTCAACGCCACCGACGTCCGGGTCGGCGACACGCTCTACCTGGACGACCCCGTCGAGTTCCCCGGCATCCCCGCCTTCGCCCCCGAGCTGTTCGCCATCGCCCGGCCCAAGGACGTCGGCCGCTTCAAGCAGTTCCGCAAGGGCGTCGCCCAGCTCGACGAGGAGGGCGTCGTGCAGGTGCTGCGCGACCGCGACCTCGGCGACCAGGAGCCCGTGCTCGCCGCCGTCGGCCAGATGCAGTTCGAGGTCGCGTCCGCCCGCCTCGCCGACGAGTTCGGGGCCCCGGCCGAGATCTCGATGACCCGGTACAACATCGCCCGGGTCACCGACGAGGAGACGATGGCCAACCTCCGGGGCATGTCGGGCGTGCGGGTCCTCGAGCGCTCCGACGGCACCCTGCTCGCCCTGTTCGAGTCGGTGTACTGGCTCCAGCGGATCGAGTCCGACCACCCCGACTGGATGCTCGAGCCGCTCGTGGCCGAGGGCCTCGCCGGCTGAGCGCCGCCCACGGCACCGGCGCGACGCCCCCTAGCCTCGCACCATGGCTGGCGGACCCCGCATCGGCGAGACCTGGGCCGGCTACCGCATCGAGGCCCAGATCGGAGAGGGCGGCTACGGGCGCGTCTTCGCGGCCTGGGACCCGGACCTCGAGCGGCGCGTCGCCATCAAGGTGCTGCACCGCGACGGCATGGTCGTCGACGACGTCACCCGCGAGCGCTTCCTGCGGGAGTCCCGCCTCGCCGCCGGGCTGGACCACCCCCGCATCGTCCCGATCCACGCCGCCGCCGAGCACGTCGACCCCGAGCACCCCGACCGACCCGGCATCCCCTACATCGTGATGCGCTACGTCGACGGCGGCGATCTGCGGGCCGCGCTGCGCGACGGCCCGCTCGGCACGGCCCGGACCACCGCCGTCGTCTCCCAGGTCGCGGACGCGCTCGACCGCGCCCACCGCAGCGGGCTCGTCCACCGGGACGTCAAGCCCGCCAACGTGCTGTGCGCCGCCGACTCCGACGACGTGTACCTCGGCGACTTCGGGATCTCCCGGGCCATGGAGCAGTCCGCCGACCTCGGCCTCACCACCACCGGCGCCGTGCCGGCCTCGCCCCACTACGCCGCGCCCGAGCAGCTCGTGCCGGGTGCCGCCCTCGGCCCGGCCACCGACGTGTACGCCCTCGCCTGCACCGCCTTCGAGTGCCTGACCGGACGGGTCCCGTTCCCGGGCGCGAACCACGTGGACGTCTCCCACCAGCACCTCCACGCGTCGCGCCCGGCCGTGACCCGCCACCGGCCCGACCTGCCGGCGGGCATCGACGACGTCCTGGCCCGCGGCATGGCCGTCGACCCGGCCGACCGGTACGCCACGGCCGGCGAGCTGGCCGAGGCACTGGCCGCTGTCGCGGCCGGCACCTCGGGGCGCCCGGGTGTCGTGCCCCCCGCGGCCGGCCCCGACGACGGCGACGCGACCAGGGCCGTCGACGTGGCGACCCCCCATGCGGACACGACCGTCGTCGGGGACGACCCCGAGCGGGTCGGTGACGCGACGCAAACCGACGCCGGCGCCACCCGGGTCGCACCCGCAGGCGACGGCGACGCCCCGCCCCCGACGCGCTCGGTCTTCGACCCGCCCCCCGCCGGGATCGTCCCGGCCCCGCCCACCC
>CAZCEZ010000083.1:7329-15962 GCA_964497795.1 uncultured Acidimicrobiaceae bacterium
CCCGGGGCGTCGTGGAGGTCGACTGGGACGGCTGGGACGAGGAGGGTGCGCCCCGGTCCCGGACGCCGTGGATCGTCGGCGCCGCGCTGGCCGTGGCCGTGCTCCTGGTCGCCGCGCTGGTGGTGCGCGCCGTGAACACCGACGCCGACCTCGACGCCGCCGCGGCCACGACCACGACCGCGCCGCCGACGACCGAGGCCCCGCCCGAGCCGCCCCGCGTCGAGGACCTCCGGGCCCTGCTCCCCGCCGGCCTCGCCCAGACCTGCGTGCCGCCGGCCGACGACGACGGCGACCCGCTCGTCGCACGCCTGGTGTGCCCGCGGGACGGGACGCCCGAGCTCGTGACCTACGCGCTGTTCACCGACGACGACGCCCGGGACGACGCCTTCGCCGACGTGGTCGGCACCCTGGAGCTCGACCCGGCCCGGTCCGGTGAGTGCGCCCTCGCCGACGACGTCGTCCACACGTGGGAGGGCGAGCGCGGCCCGGGTCGCCTCGCCTGCCGCGGGCAGGGCTCCCGCGTCGACCTCGCGTGGACCGAGGCCGGCGGTCCCGTCCTCGCCACCGCCGGCGGGCCCGGCTTCTACGGCGACGGCTACCGGTGGTGGTCCGCGCTCGTCGGTCGCAGCGACGCCGCCTTCCCCCTCCCCGTCGAGCAGGCGCTGCTCGACGACCTGCCCGACGCCGCGCTGCCCGACGCCGCGCCCGACGGCTGCCGTCGGGACATCGACCTCACCGACCAGGCACCGGGCGTGGCCGCCATCGTGTGCGAGCCCGAGGACGGCGGCGAGAAGGGTGCGGCCCGGGTCGTGTCCTGGGTCCGCTTCGCGGACGGCGCCACGATGGACGACTGGATCGCCGCCCGCCGCGCCGGCCTCGACGACCTCGTCTTCGCCGAGTCGACCGAGCCGTGCACCGAGGACCCCGGGAAGGCGCGCAAGGGCGACGACGAGGACGACCGACCGGCCCCCGAGGCGGGCTACGCCCGGTGGGAGGGCGACGGACGCTCGGGTCGGGTGCTCTGCTTCGTGAACTCGTCGGGCCAGAACGTCGTGTTCTGGACCGAGGACGACCGGAGCATCGGTGGCATCGCCGTGTCCCAGCCCGGCGACGGCGACCTGCGCGACCTGCTGCGGTGGTGGGTGCGGGACGCGGTCGGCTGAGCCGAGCGGGTCAGCAGGTGGCGCCCGGTCCGGGGAGCGCGAGGTCCACGAGCAGGTCGACGGCGACGGCGTCGACGCAGCCGCTGCCCTGGAACACGATCGTGTGGCCGTCGCCCTCCACCGTGAGCAGGGCGGCCCCGTCGAGGCGCTCGGCCACGTCGACCCCGTTGCCGTAGGGGGTCGCCGGATCGCCCGTGGTCGACACGACCAGCGTCGGTCCCGACCCGGGGGCCGTGATCGCGCCCAGCGGATCCGGGGGGACGGGCCAGACGGCGCAGCGGAGGTAGTCGGTCACGATCGCCTCCCCGAAGCGGGGGGCGACCTCGGCGGCCGCGTCGGCGGCGGCGAGCATCGTGGCGACGTCGTCGGGCCAGGCCTGGTCCAGGCACGACACGGCGAAGTACGACGAGAAGTCGACGAGGGAGACGTAGCGATCGGCGAGCCCGACCATCCCCGACCCGTCGCCGTCGAGCGCGGCGGCCACGGCCTCGTCGAGGCTGGGCCACAGCGCCGAGGAGTACAGCGGCAGCGCGAGGCCGACGGCCGCCTCGCCCGGGCCGAGCGTCCGGAGCCCCCCGCTCGAGGGGACCCCACCCTCGGCTGCGGCCAGCATCGACTCGACGGCGGCGATCGGGTCGGCGAACCCGCACGACGCCCGTGACGGGCAGGCCGCCGCCCAGCGGGACAGGGCGGTCTCGAACCCCTCGGCCTGCTCGACGGCGAGCTCGAGGCCGGTCTGGGCCGGGTCGACCACGCCGTCCAGGATCACGGCGCGGGCCCGATCGGGGAACAGGTCGAGGTACGCCTGGCCGATCGAGGTGCCGTAGGAGTAGCCGACGAAGGAGAGCTGGTCGTCGCCCATCGCGGCCCGGACGAGGTCGAGGTCGCGGGCCACGTCGCGGGTGCCGACGTGGGGGAGGAGGTCGCCGCGCCGCGCCGCGCAGTCCTCGGCGTAGCGGCGCGACACCTCCTCGAGGGCGACGGCGTCGCCCTCGTCCTCCACGGTCGGGTCGACGCCGTACAGCTCGGTGGGGTCGACGCCGCAGGACAGCGGGGCGGACCCGCCCACGCCCCGGGGGTCGACGGCCACCAGGTCGAAGCGGGACGAGACCTCGGCGGGCACGGGGAAGCCCCGCAGGATCGACACGGTGCCCGAGCCGGGGCCGCCGAAGTTGAAGAACAGCGAGCCGATCCGGTCGCCGGTCGCGGGGCGGCGCAGGACGGCGAGGTCGATCGTGGGGCCGTCGGGGACGTCGTGGTCCAGGGGGACGGCGACGGTGGCGCACTCGGCCCCGCCGCAGTCGCGCCACGGGATCGGCGCGACCTCGGCGCCCCCGCCGGCCGGCGGCGCGTCGGCGCCGATCGTGTCGCTCGAGGTCGTCGGGTCCGCGGCGCGGTCGGGCCCGGCCCGCTCGGACCCGCCGGTGCCGCCGCAGGCCGCCAGCACCAGCGCGACGGCCACGGCCAGCGCCGCGCCGCGCCGGCCGGGAGCTCCCGACGGCCGGGCGCGCCGGGGCGGCGGGTGGTCCGGCCGCCCGTCCCGCGTCACGGTGCGCCGGAGCCGCCGGCGTCCCGGTCGCCGGCGAGGCTCCGGTCGAGCTTGGCCTCGAGGCGCTCGACCGCACCGACCAGGGAGCCGACGGCGTCGTGCAGCTCCTCGACGGTGGCGACGTCGGCGAGGGTCAGGCGGACCGAGGCCAGCTCGCGGGCGAGGAACTCGGCCTCGGCCTGGGTCCGGGCGTTCACCTCGCGGTCCTGCTCGGCCTGGGCCCGGTCCCGCTCGTCCTGGCGGTTCTGGGCGAGCAGGATCAGCGGTGCGGCGTACGCGGCCTGGGTGGAGAAGGCCAGGTTCAGGAGGATGAAGGGGTACGGGTCCCACCGGTACCGGACCGCCACCGCGTTGAAGGCGATCCACACGGCCACCAGGACGGTCTGGAACGCGAGGAACCGCCCCGTGCCGAGGAACCGGGCGATGCCCTCGGAGAACCGGCCGAACGCGTCCGGGTCGAAGTGGATGCCGAGCAGGCCGCCCGCCGCCGGGCGGTCCAGGGCGTCCCGTCGTCGGAGGAAGCCGAGCACCTAGCCGCCTCCGCCGTCGTCGTCGGGCGTCGCGGGTGCCCCGTCGGGCGCGCCCGTGGCCGCCAGCGCCTCGGCGGCGGCCCGGGGGATGATCCGTCGGCGCCACCCGCTGGGCAGGAGGTGGTCCATGACGTCGTCGATGGTGACGGCGCCGACGAAGCGGCGGGACCCGTCGCACACGGCGACGGCCACCATGTCGTAGGCGGCGAGGCGGCCGGCCACGTCGAGCTGCGGGGTGTCGGGGGACAGGACCTCGGTCCGCTCGGGGATGATGTCCCGGAGGGTCTCCGAGGGCGGGTGCCGGAGGAGGCGCTGGAAGCCGACGGTCCCGAGGAAGGTGCCCGTGGGCACCGACAGGGGCGGGTTCACCACGAACACCTGCGCGGCCAGGGCCACCGGCAGGGACGCGACGCGGAGCCGGGCGAGGGCCTCGGCCACGGTGGCGTCGGGCGGCATGATGATCGGCTCGGGCGTCATGAGGCCGCCGGCCGTGGCCGACTCGTAGGTGAGCAGCCGGCGGACCGGCGTCGCCTCGTCCGGCTCCATCGCCTCGAGCAGCCGGGCCCGGTCCTCGGCCGGCAGCTCGCCGAGGAGGTCGGCGGCGTCGTCGGGGTCCATGGCCTCGAGGACGTCGGCGGCCCGCTCGAGGTCGAGGCCCTCGATGATGCGGACCTGCTCGTCCTCGGGCAGCTCCTCGAGCAGGTCGGCCAGCCGGTCGTCCTCCATGATCTCGGCGAGGCGCTGGCGCTTGGCCATCGGCAGGGCGCGGATGCGGGCGGCCACGTCCGCAGGCCGCAGCTCGCGGAGACGGGCGACCTCCTCGGCGTCGGCCCCGACGTGGAACAGCGCCGACACCTCCCGCCAGCCGACGATCACGGGCGTGCGGCGCCGGGCCAGCGGCCCGCGGCCGCCGAGCGCGACCGTGGCCAGCTCCCAGGTGGCGCCCGGGCCGTCGGCCCGGGCGATGCCGAGGTCCCGCACCTGCTGCTCGGTGCCGTCCAGGGTCACCACGGTGTTGACCAGGTCGCCGAGGGCGAGCAGCTCGCCCTCGCGCTTGGTGAAGGGCCGGACGTCGATGGTCCCGGTCCGCATCCGCACGCCGGTGGCGTCGACGTCGTCGACCCGGCCGGCGTTGACGAAGATGCGGCGGCGCTGCACCTGGGTGACGAAGCCGAGGACCCGGGGAGCGAGGCGACCCGACGGGGCGAGGACGACGTCCGCGACCTGGCCGATGGTCTCGCCGTCGCCGTCGACGAGGGGCAGGCGGGCCACGCGGGACACGTAGCGCAGGGAGTCGGGGACGCCGGCGGGCACGGTCCGGAGGCTACGGGAGCACCGCCGAGGGGTCGGGACGCCCGGACCGCACGGGCGGGTCGTGCACGACCGCCGTGCCCTCGCGGCCGGTGCGGTCGTACGCTCGTGGCCCTGATGGACCGGCGCCCGCCCCTCCTGCCGATCGCGCTGGTCGCCGCCCTCGTCATCGCCGTGACCTGGTGGGTGGACGACCGCGGCGACGCCTCCGCGGCCGACGACCTCGCCGCCGCGGTCACCACGTCGACCGCCCCGAGCACGACGACGCCGGCGGCGGCGCCCTCGGCGGGGTGGTCCGACCCCGCCCTCGTCGGCCAGCCCTACCCGGGTGCGTCGGTGGCCGGGCTGCTCACCTTCCGCGGCAACCCGACCCGCACCTTCCACGGGACCGGGCCCGTCCGCGACGAGGTCGAGGTCGGCTGGCGGTTCCCGGACGGCGACGGGATGTGTGGGGAGTCCACCAACCTCGGCGAGACGAAGCTCTGGTGCGGGATGGGCTGGACCGGACAGCCCGCCGTCGTCGAGGCCCCGCCGTGGGACGAGCAGGCCCGCACCTGGGTCGTCTTCGGGGCCTACGACGGCGCCGTCCACTTCGTCGACGCCGACACCGGCGAGCGGATCCTGCCCGACTTCCCGACCGGCGACCTGGTCAAGGGCTCGGTCACCATCGACCCGGACGGCTACCCGCTCGTCTACGTCGGGTCGCGCGACGACCGGTACCGCATCCTGTCGGTCGAGGGCGACGAGCCCGTCGAGCTGTGGTCGATGCACGCCGACGACGTGTCGCCCACCCTGTGGAACGACGACTGGGACTCCTCGGGCGTGGTGATCGACGACCACCTCTTCGTCGGCGGCGAGAACTCCCAGTTCTTCGTGGTCGAGCTCAACCGGCGCACCGACGCGGCCGGTCGGGTCGTGGTCGCGCCCGAGCTCGCGTGGCACGCGCCCGGCTGGGACGCCCGGCTGCTCGCCGACCTCGGGGACGAGACCGTGTCGATCGAGGTGTCGCCCACGGTGGTCGGCGACGTCGTCTACTTCTCGAACTCCGGCGGCCTGGTCCAGGGCTGGGACGTGTCCGGCCTGCGCCAGGGCGCGGCCCCGACGCGGGTGTTCCGGTTCTGGATGGGCGACGACACCGACGCCACGATCGTGGCCGACGCCGAGGGGATGCTGTACGTGGCCGCCGAGTACGAGCGGGTCTCCACCGCGGCCCGCTCGGCCGAGGTCGGCCAGCTCGTCAAGCTGGACCCGACCGCCGACGTCGCCGCCGGCGAGGACCCGCTGATCTGGTCGTTCTTCGACGACGAGGTGCGCCCCGGGGGCATGTGGGCCACACCGGCCGTCGTCGACGGCATGGTCTACGCCGCCACCGACGGGGGCCGCCTGCTCGGGATCGACGCCGAGACCGGGGAGGAGCGGTGGTCGGTGTCCCTGCCCGGTCCCCTGTGGGGCTCGCCCGTCGTGGTCGACGGGGTGCTGCTGCTCGGCGACTGCGACGGCACGCTGCACGCCTTCACCCTCGCCCCCGGGGGCGGGGCGCCGACCGAGCGGTGGTCCATCGAGCTCGGCGGCTGCATCGAGGCGACGCCCGCCGTGTGGGACGGGTCGGTCTACGTCGGCACCCGCTCCGGCTACCTGTACCGCCTCGACTGATCCGGGGACGGGCGTCGCCGACCGGGCTCACCGGCCCCTCGGGAGCGCCACCGTGGCTATGGTCCCCGACGATGGCCGATCGTCCCCTCTCCTTCGAGCGGCACATGAGCGACTACGAGGCGCTCATGTGGAACCTGGAGAAGGATCCGGCGCTGTCGTCGTGGTTCGCCTCCATCACCGTGCTCGACACCGTCCCCTCGCTCGAGCGCCTGCGCGCCCGGCTGGCCACCGCCGTGGCCGAGATCCCGCGGCTCCGCCAGCGGGTCGCGCCCGGCGTCGGGCGCCTCGCCCCGCCCCGCTGGGTGGACGACACCGACTTCGACCTGGACTTCCACGTGCGCCGGCTGGCGCTGCCCGCGCCGGGCAGCGACGACGAGCTGCACGAGGTGGCCGTCAAGCTGCTGCTCGACCCCTTCGAGCGGTCCCGGCCGCTGTGGCAGTTCACGGTGATCGAGGGCCTGTCCGGCGGCCGGGCCGCCCTGTTCCAGAAGATGCACCACACCATCACCGACGGCGAGGGCGGGGTCCGCCTGGCCGAGCGGTTCGTCGACCTCGAGCGCGACGCGCCCGACGGCGACCCGCCCGTGGTGCCCATGCCGACCCCGGTCCGGGAGACCTTCGCCGACGCGGCCCGCGGCGTCGTCGGCCACAACCTGCGGCGGGTGGGCGGCCTCGCCCAGCGGGTGGTCGGCGGTGTCGTGCGCGACCCGGGCGCCGCCCTGTCCGGCGTCGGCTCGGCCGTCGAGGAGCTCCGCCGCACGCTGCTCACCTCCGACGATCCCGACGAGCAGCACGGGTCGACGCTGTGGCACCCCCGGACGCTGCGCCGCTGGTACGGCACCCACGAGCTGGACTTCGACGACGTGAAGCGGGCGGCCAAGGCCCTGGGCGGCACCATCAACGACGTGTTCGTGGCCGGTGCCCTGGCCGGCGCGGCCGCCTACCACGCCGAGCGGGACGCCCTGCCGCACCGCCTCCGGGTGGCGATGCCGGTGTCGACCCGGAAGGGCGGGGCGGCGGGTGGGAACTCGTTCTCCCTGACCACGTCGGACCTGCTGGCCGAGCCGGACCCGCTCGTGGCCCTCGAGGCGGTCCGGGAGGGCCTGGCCCGGGCCAAGTCCGGGGCGTCGCTCGACATCGTCGGCAACCTGTCGATGGTCATCAACCTGCTGCCGACCTCGGTGCTGACCACGTTCGCCAAGGACACCGCCGCCACGGTCGACCTCACCGTGTCCAACGTCCGCGGCGCCCCCGTCCCGCTCTACATCGCCGGTGCCCGCTGCGACGCCGTGTTCCCGATGGGCCCGATCTCGGGCACGGCGGTGAACATCTCGACGCTGTCCTACGCCGGGCAGCTCGACGTCGGCATGGTCGTCGACAGCGGGGCCGTGGCCGAACCCCGCGCCCTGCACGCCGCGATCGGCGACGCCTGGGCGACGCTCGTCGCGGCCGGTCGCTGAGCGTCCGGTCGGATCGGGCGCGACCGGTCCTCAAGGTCCGTGGGGCGGTGCCGATGACGAAAAGGTGCAGATCGAGTCCGAGTCCGAGCGCCGCCTCCTCCGTGCCCTCGTCGCCGAGGACGACCCGGGGATCCGGAAGCTGATCGCGTCGATGCTCCGCCTCGACGGCTGGGACGTGCTCGAGGCCGCCGACGGCGAGGAGGCCGTGGCCCTGGCCCAGGACTTCCATCCCGACGCCGTCGTCATGGACGTGATGATGCCCAACAAGGACGGCATCACCGCCACGACCGAGATCCGGGCCCAGGAGGGCAACGACGACTGCGCCGTCATCGTCGTCTCCGCCGAGCCCCAGGCCGAGGCGCGGGCTCGTGCCATCGGCTCGGACGACTTCGTGTCCAAGCCCTTCGACCCCGACGACCTCACCGCCCGGGCGCGCGCCGCGCTGCGCTGGCACGGGTCCGGCACCGCCGTCGAGCGGGTCTGATCAGATCCCGAGCTGGCGGGACGCGAGGTCCCGCATGATCTCCTCGCTGCCCCCGCCGATGGCCTGGACCCGCACCTCGCGGTACAGGCGCTCGACCGTGTCGCCCCGCAGGTAGGAGGCGCCGCCCAGGATCTGGGCCGCCTCGCGGGCGCAGGCCTCGAAGCACAGGGTGGCGTTCACCTTGGCCTCGGCGATCTCGGCGACCGGGTCGTCGCCCTGGTTGAGCCGCCACGACAGCAGCTCGAGCCACGCCTGCGACGCGTTGATCATCCGGTCCATCTCGGCGAGCTTGTGGCGGATCACCTGGTGGTCGGCGAGGCGCTTCCCGAAGGTCTCGCGCTCGCGGGCCCAGGCCAGGGCCTCGTCGAAGCACACCCGGGCGAAGGCCGTCGACTGGACGGCGAGGTCGATCCGCTCGGCGTTGAAGTTGTTGACGATGGCCGAGAAGCCGGCGTTCTCCTCGGTGATGAGGTTGTCGACCGG
>CAZCEZ010000084.1:0-15502 GCA_964497795.1 uncultured Acidimicrobiaceae bacterium
TCGAGTTCCTCGAGGCGCAGTGCGGCGTGCCCATCTCGCTGCTCGGCGTGGGTCCGAGCCGGGACCAGTACGTCCAGCTCGTCGGCTGATGCGCATCGTCGTCGTCGGATCCGGAGGGCGGGAGCACGCCCTGGCCTCGGTGCTCGCCCGCCACCACGAGGTCGTGGTCACGCCCGGCAACCCGGGCATCCCCGGGTCGGTGGCCGACGCCCCCGAGGACCTCGTCGCCGACCTGTACGTGATCGGGCCCGAGGCGCCCCTCGTCGACGGCCTCGCCGACCGCCTGCGGGCCGCCGGCCGCCTCGTCTTCGGCCCCGGCGCCGACGGCGCCCGCCTCGAGGGCTCGAAGGCGTGGATGAAGGAGGTCGTCGCCGCCGCCGGCGTGCCGACCGCCCGCCACGGCGAGTTCGACGACGTCGACGCGGCCCTCGCCTTCCTCGACGTCCTCGACTGCGAGACCGGCGGCGGGTACGTGGTCAAGACCGACGGGCTCGCGGCCGGCAAGGGCGTGCTCGTCACCGACGACCGGGCCGAGGCCGAGGCCGACGTCCGGGCCAAGCTGGCCGGCGACGCCTTCGGCGACGCCGGCCTGCGGGTCGTGATCGAGGAGCGCATGACGGGCCCCGAGCTGTCCGTGCTCGCGGTGTGCGACGGCGCCGACGCCGTGTGCCTCGCCCCGGCCCAGGACTTCAAGCGGGTCGGCGACGGCGACACCGGGCCGAACACGGGGGGCATGGGCTGCTACTCGCCGGTGCCCGCGGCGGGCGACGACGTGCTCGCCACCGTGCTCGACGACTTCGTCCGCCCGACGCTCGCCGAGCTGCGCCGCCGGGGCATCGACTACCGCGGGGTCCTCTACGCCGGCCTGATGCTCACGCCCGACGGTCCCCGCCTGGTCGAGTACAACGTCCGCTTCGGCGACCCCGAGGCCCAGGTCGTCCTGCCCCGGCTCACCTCCGACCTCGGGGTCCTGCTCGCCGAGGCCGCCGACGGCGCCCTCGTCTCGACCCCCGCCTTCTCGGAGGACGCCTGCGTGGCCGTGGCCGTGGCCGCCGAGGGCTACCCGGCCACGCCCCGCACCGGCGACCCGATCGACGGGGTCGACGCGGCGCGAGCCATCGACGGCGTCGACGTGCTCTTCGCCGGCGTGGCCGCCGAGCAGGGCCCGTCCGGCGAGCAGGTGCTCGTCACCGCGGGCGGTCGCGTCCTCTACGTGCTCGGGAGCGCCCCGACCATCGCCGAGGCCCGGGCCCGGGCCTACGCGGGCGTGGCCGCCATCGGCTGGCCGGGCGCCCACCACCGCACCGACATCGCCGCGACCCCCACGACCTGACGGGACGGGCCGGGCCCCCCCGGTCAGGACCGCAGCCCGTACCGGGCGATGGTCTCCTCGAGGCGCCGGTCGCGCTCGGCCCGACCGACGTCGTCGGCGAGCAGGAGCCGGCGGAACGGCTCGGTCCGCACGTAGGTCGGGCGCTCGTCGTCGGCCACGTCCTTGAGGTCAGCCAGCAGGTGGACGGTCCCCGGCACCAGGCCGCCCGACGGGGCGTCGATGGTGGCGAGCAGGGCCCGGGCGCCCGCCACGTCGCCGTCGTCGTGCACGATGGCGGCGGCTGCCGCGCTCAGGGCGATCCGGCTCCGCAGCGGCTGCGGGGCCCGCTGGTCGTGGAGGGCGACGGCGTCGGCGAGGTGCCGGTGGGCCCGGGTCCGGTCGCCGGCCCGGAGGGCGGCGATCGACGCCGCGGCGTGCAGGTCGATGCGGTACGACCAGCCTGACTCGGTGTCCGCGTACCACGAGGGCATCGAGAGCGGGCCCGGCTTCTCGTCGAGCCAGTCCAGGGAGCGCCCGGGCGTCGACCCGTGGGCGAGGGCGAGCAGGCGGAGCTCGACGACGGCGTAGCGCACCCCGGTCAGGGGACTGCCCTGCAGCGACTGCAGCGAGCTGGCAGCCCAGGACGCGGCGGCGTCCCACTCGCCGTCCCAGGACGCGAGCATCGCCCGCATCGCCGGCGCCAGGCCGGCGAGGCGCTGCTCCGTGGTCGCGTCCAGGAGGGCGAGGTCGGCCTCGGCGCGGGCCCGGTCCAGGGCGGCGGTCGGCGCGGCGAGCAGGACCGTCGTGACCAGCGCCACCGGGTGGGCGGGGTCGAGGTCGAGGGCCGCGTCGAGCTCGGCCCGGGCGGCCACGACGTCACCGTCGTAGGCCGCGACCGCGGCGAGGGCGGCCCGGGCCATCGAGGCCTGCGACGGGTCCTGCTCGTCGGCGAGCAGCCCGCGCAGCACCGCCTCGGCCTCCTGGCCCCGACCGTCGAGGTAGAGCGCCGCGCCGTGCGCGAGCTGCAGGTCGCGGCGGAGCGCGGCGTCGCCGGCCCGCTCGGCCCAGGCGACCGACTCGAACACGTCGGGCCGGCGCAGGTAGAAGCCCCGGGTGCCCCACAGGATGCTGGACACGTCGGCGGCGACGATGCGGGCGAGGCGGCGGCGGACGTCGTCGGCCCGGCCAGCGGCCACGAGGCGGCCGAGCGCGAAGACCCGGATCGACTCGAGCAGCGCGTAGACGACGGCGCCGTCCTCGGTGACGGCCTCGACCAGCGACTTCGCCACCAGGGCGTCGAGGCGCTCGAGCGCTGTCACGGCGTCCAGGCCGAGCAGCTCGGCGGCGACCTCGAGCTCGAACCCGCCGGCGAACACGGCGACGGCCTGCAGGGTGGCCGCCTCCGCCGGGTCGAGGAGGTCGACGGACCAGGCGATCGCGGTCTCCAGGGTCTGCTGCCGGCCCCGGGTGCGGCGCCGCCCGCCCGTCAGCAGCCGGAACCGGTCCTCGAGCAGGTTCGGGAGCTGCCGCACGGCGATCGACCGGGTCCGGGCCGCGGCCAGCTCGACGGCGAGGGGGATCCGGTCCAGCCGCTCGCACACGGCGGCGACCGCCGCCCGGTCGTCGGCGTCGCGGACGGCCCCGGCGACGGCGGCGACCTCGAACAGGGCCGCGGCCGCGTCGGGCGCGAGCCCGCGCAGCCGGATCGCCCGCTCGCCCGGCACGTCCAGGGCCTCCCGGCTCGTCGCCAGCACGGCGACGGCCGGCGCGGCGAGGAGCACCTCCTCCACCAGGTCGGCGACGGCGTCGACGAGGTGCTCGCAGTTGTCGAGCACGAGGAGCACGTCGGAGTCGACGAGTTGCGCGGCGAGCGGCCCCTCCCCGCCCCGGTGGAGCCGCGACGCCACCGCGCCCGGCACCGCGTCCTCGTCGGTGACGGGGGAGAGGTCGACGAAGACGACGCCGTCGACCCGGTCGGACGCCAGGCCGTCGACGGCGGCCAGGGCGAGCTGGGTCTTGCCCACGCCGCCGGCGCCGGTGACGGTGACGAGGCGGTGCTCGGCGAGCGCGGCGCGCACCGTGGCCAGCTCGGCGTCCCGGCCGAGGAGGCGGGTGCGCCGGTGCGGGAGCGAGCTGCGGGCCGTCCCGGTCGAGCGCGGGGGCGGGAAGTCCTGCGGGAGGCCGTCGACGACGACCTGGTGGAGGACCACGGGCTCCGACACGCCCTTCAGGACGTGCGTGCCGAGCGGCCGCAGGTCGAGGGTCGGGGCGAGGCGGGCCACGTCCTCGCTGACGACGATCTGCCCGCCGTGGCCGGCGTCGCACACCCGGGCCGCCCGGTTCACGGCCGGACCGAAGTGGTCGCCGTCGCGGGCCACCGTGTCGCCCACGTGCACGCCGATGCGCACCCGCACCGCCGCCGACGGATCCCACGCCGTGCCCGCCAGGGCCCGCTGGACCGCGACGGCGGTGTCGAGCGCGGCGGCGACCTCGTCGAAGGCGGCGGCGAAGGAGTCGCCGGCCGTGGTGAACACCTGGCCGTCCCTGGCCTCGATCTCGTCCCGCAGGATGCGGTCGTGGCGGGCCAGCGACCCGGCCATCGCCTCGGGCGCCCGCTCCCACAGCGCGGTCGACCCCTCGATGTCGGTGAAGAGCAGCGCCCGCATCGGTGGGGTGCCGGCCCGGCGAGCCGGGTGGCCGCTCAGCCCTCGCCCGAGCGTCGCGCCCGGAGCCGCTCGCCCTTGGCGTGGGCCAGGTCTCGGAGCTCCCCGGCGAAGGCCTCGAGTCGACCCCGCAGCGCGAGCGACGCGCCGTCGGTGCCCGAGGCCAGGATCCGGGCCGCGAGCAGGCCGGCGTTGCGGGCGCCGCCGATCGACACCGTCGCCACCGGGATGCCGGCGGGCATCTGCACGATCGACAGCAGCGAGTCCATGCCGTCGAGGTGCTTCAGCGGCACGGGCACGCCCACGACGGGCAGCGGGGTCACCGACGCGAGCATGCCGGGCAGGTGGGCGGCGCCGCCCGCACCGGCGATCAGCACCCGCAGGCCCCGCTCGGACGCCGCCTTCCCGTAGGCGATCATGTCCTCGGGCATCCGGTGGGCCGAGACGACGTCGGCCTCGTAGGCCACGCCGAGCTCGTCGAGGGCGTCGGCTGCGGCCTCCATCGTCGGCCAGTCGCTGTCGCTGCCCATGACCAGGCCGACGACGGGGCCGCCGTCCGGCCCGGCGACGGTGGGGGTGGTCGGGTCGTCGCTCACGAAGGGGCTCCCTGCAGTGCGTCGGCGGCCCGGCGGGCCCGGGTCCTGAGGTCGTCCAGGTCGTCGCCGCACACGGTCACGTGGCCGACCTTGCGGCCGGGGCGGACGTCCTTGCCGTAGAGGTGGACGCGCAGCGACGGGTCCTCGGCGAGCAGGGCGGGCAGGCCGGGGTGGAGGTCGCCGGCCGGTCCGCCCAGCACGTTGGCCATCACGGTCCAGGGCGCCCGGACGTCGGTCGCCCCGAGGGGCAGGTCGAGCACGGCGCGGAGGTGCTGCTCGAACTGGCTGGTCACGGACCCGTCGATGGTCCAGTGGCCGCTGTTGTGGGGACGCATGGCCAGCTCGTTGACGAGCACGGCGGGCTCGCCGTCGGGGCCGGTCACCTCGAACAGCTCCACGGCCAGCACGCCGGTGACGTCGAGCTCCTCCGCGATCCGCAGCGCCAGGTCGGTGGCCCGGGCTGCGGCACCCGGGGCGACGTAGGGGGCGGGCGCGAGGACCTCGGTGCAGATCCCGTCGGTCTGGACGGTCTCGACCAGCGGCCAGGCCCGGGCCTCGCCGCTCGGTCGTCGGGCGACGAGGGCGGCCAGCTCGCGGGTGAACGTCACGGCCTCCTCGAGCAGCACCCCGTCGGCCAGCGGGCCGGGCTCGCCCACGGCGGCCAGCCAGTCGGCCAGCCCGTCGGCGTCGTCGACGACCCGCACGCCCTTGCCGTCGTAGCCGCCCCTCGGGGTCTTGGCCACGACCGGCCAGCCCACCTCGGCGGCGAAGGCGTCGACGTCGGCCGCGGTCCCGGCGACCGTCCAGCGGGGGCAGGGCACGCCGATCTCGGTGAGGCGGCGCCGCATGACGACCTTGTCCTGGGCGTGGACGAGCGCGGCGGGTGACGGGTGGAGCGGCACGCCGTCGGCGGCGAGGGAGGCGAGCACGTCCTGGGGGACGTGCTCGTGGTCGAAGGTGACCACGTCGGCGACCTCGGCCAGCGCCCGGAGCGCCTCGAGGTCGTCGGGCTCGCCCTCCAGCGCGGCGGGCACGACGAGCGCGGCGGACTCGCCGGTGGAGCGGGCGAGCACGGCCAGCGTCAGCGAGAGGGCCACGGCCGGCGGCTGGCACATGCGGGCCAGCTGGCCGCCGCCGACGACGCCGACGACGGGGAAGGCCCCGCCGGCTCGGTCCACGTCGGCGTCGCGTCGCTCGGGGCCCGTCGTCACGGGCGGGAACCCTAGACGGGCGTCCCGGGCGGCCCGGAGGCCGCCACCGGGGCCGGGCCGCTCAGCTGGAGGGGTCGCTCCAGGAGCCGAAGCGGTGACCGTCGAGGCCCTCGATCCCGAACGCCTCGGCGGGTCGGTGGTGGGGCTCCTCGCCCGGTGCGGTCGCGGCCCGGGCCTCGGCGGCGTCGAGCCGGGCCCGCCGGATCTCGCCGTGGATCCGCTCCCGACGGCGCCGCTCCCGCCAGCCGACCCGGGGTCGGCCGGCGCCGGGTCGCAGCCCGGAGCGGTCCAGGGCGCAGCGCCGGCACATCGGCGGCTTGGCCGGTCCTCGCACGTAGACGAGGCAGGTCCCGCAGAACGGGCTGGCGCACTCGACGCACAGGTCCGTCGCGGTGTCCGCCGGGTGCTCGGTGCAGGTGTCGAACGTCGTGACCATCAGGTTCCCTCCCGGCACCCCTTCGGCACGGACCGGGTCCGACTTGAGGGCGGAGGTGGTGCCGGTCCGCCGGTGGTCCCCCCGAGGGTCGTCCTGCGAGACTGCGACGGTGAGCGGAACCCCCGACGCCCCCCTGCCCAACGTCCTGGCCGCCCGGTACGCGAGCGCCGACATGGCCCGCCTCTGGTCCCCCGAGCACAAGGTCGTGCTGGAGCGGCGCCTGTGGCTGGCCGTGCTCGAGGCCCAGGCCCAGGTCGGCCTCGCCGTGCCCGACGGTGCGGTCGAGGCGTACCGGAAGGTCCTCGACGACGTCGACCTCGCCTCGATCGAGGCCCGCGAGCGCGTCACCAAGCACGACGTGAAGGCCCGCATCGAGGAGTTCTGCGACCTGGCCGGCTTCGAGGTGATCCACGCCGGGATGACCTCGCGGGACCTGACCGAGAACGTCGAGCAGCTCCAGGTCCGCGACGCCCTGGTCATCGTCCGGGACCGGGCCGTGGCGGCGCTGGCCGCGCTCGCCCGCCTCGCGCTGGAGCACACGTCGGTGCCGATGGCGGCCCGCAGCCACAACGTCGCCGCCCAGGTCACCACCCTCGGCAAGCGCTTCGCCGTGGCCGGCGAGGAGCTCCTCGTGGCCTTCGAGCGCGTCGAGGAGCTGCTCGCCCGCTACCCGCTGCGCGGCATCAAGGGTCCCGTCGGCACCCAGACCGACCAGCTCGACCTGCTCGGCTCCGAGGAGGCGGTCGAGGCCGTCGAGGCCGCCGTCGCCCACCACCTCGGCTTCGCCCGCACCCTCACCAACGTCGGGCAGGTGTACCCGCGCAGCCTGGACCTCGACGTCGTGTCGTCGCTGGTGCAGCTGGCCTCGGCGCCGTCGTCGCTGGCCACCACGATCCGCCTCATGGCCGGCCACGAGCTGGCCACCGAGGGCTTCCTGCCCGGCCAGGTCGGCTCCTCCGCGATGCCGCACAAGATGAACTCCAGGTCCTGCGAGCGGGTGTGCGGGCTCAAGCACGTGCTCGCCGGCCACCAGGCCATGGTCACGAGCCTGGCCGGCGACCAGTGGAACGAGGGCGACGTGTCGTGCTCGGTCGTGCGGCGGGTGGCCCTGCCGGACGCCTTCCTGGCCGCCGACGGGCTGTTCGAGACGTTCCTCACCGTGCTCGGCGGCTTCGGCGCCTACCCGGCCGTCATCCAGGCCGAGCTCGACCGCTACCTCCCGTTCCTCACCACGACCAAGGTGCTGATGGCCGCGGTCCGGGCCGGCGCCGGTCGGGAGGAGGCCCACGAGGCCATCAAGACCCACGCCGTGGCCGTGGCGCTCGAGATGCGCGAGCGGGGCCGGGCCGACAACGACCTGCTCGCCCGCCTGGGCGCCGACCCCCGGCTCCCCCTGGACGCCGACGGCCTCGCCGCCGCGATCGCCGATCCCATGGAGGTCGCGGGGCGGGCGCCGGCCCAGGTCGCCGACTTCGCCCAGGCCGTGGCCCGCATCGTGGAGCGCCACCCCGACGCCGCCGGCTACGCGCCCGGCGACATCCTCTAGTGGCAGAGTCGCGCCCGTGACCGTCGACCTCCCCCTCGTGGCGACCGGCAAGGTCCGGGCCATCTACGACGCCGGACCCGAGCACCTCCTCATGGTCGCCTCGGACCGGATCTCCGCGTTCGACGTCGTCATGGAGGAGCCGATCCCCGACAAGGGGCGGGTCCTGACCGCGATGTCGGCGTTCTGGTTCGAGCTGCTCGCCGACGTCGCCCCCAACCACCTGGTCTCCACGGACCTCGCCGACCTCCCCGAGGGCGGGCGCGACTCCGAGCTGGCCGGTCGGTCCATGCTCGTGCGGCGCGCCGAGATGCTGCCCATCGAGTGCGTCGTCCGGGGCTACGTCACCGGCTCGGCCTGGAAGGAGTACGAGGCCGAGGGGACGATGCACGGCGAGCCGATGCCCGCCGGGCTGCTCGAGTCGGCCCGCCTCCCCGAACCCGCCTTCACCCCGGCCACCAAGGCCGAGGCCGGCGAGCACGACGTCAACATCTCCTTCGCCGAGGCCGCCGCCATCGTCGGGCAGGACGTGGCCGAGCGCGCCCGCGCCCTGTCCCTCGAGGCCTACGAGCGGGGCGCGGCCTGGGCCCGCGAGCGCGGCATCATCATCGCCGACACCAAGTTCGAGCTCGGCTGGATCGACGGCGAGCTCGCCATCTGCGACGAGGTCATGACCCCGGACTCGTCCCGGTTCTGGCCCGCGGCCCGCTGGGAGCCGGGCACGACCCCGCCGAGCTTCGACAAGCAGCCCGTGCGCGACTGGCTCGCCGCCGTCGAGGGCTGGGACCGCACGCCGCCGCCGCCCGCGCTCCCCGACGAGGTGGTCGAGGCGACCTCGGCCCGCTACCGCGAGGCCTACGAGCGCATCTGCGGCCGGTCGCTCGACGACTGGCCCGGCGGCGCCTGAGCCCACCCCCGGCACGACCGTGGACGACGCCACCCGCCTCCGCACCCAGCAGCAGGCGCCCTTCGAGGTCCGCCTCGACTGGGGCCCCCACGGCCTCCGCACCCTCGGGCCGGTCGTGGACGTCGTCGTGCTGGTCGACGTGCTGTCGTTCTCCACGGCCGTGACCGTGGCCGTCGAGCAGGGGGCGGCGGTGCTGCCCTACCGCTGGCACGCCGACGCCACCGCCCGCCGGGACCCCGACGATCCCGGCTCCGGCCCGCCGAGCGCCGCCGACTTCGCCGCCTCCCGGCGGGCCCTGCTCGCCGGCAGCCCGCGGCGCCTGGACGTGCCCAGCCTGTCGCCCTCGTCGCTGCAGGGGATCGGACCGGGGGAGCGGATCGTGCTCCCCTCGGCCAACGGCTCCGCGCTCGCCTTCGCCGCCCGCGACGACCACGACGCCGTGGTGGTCGCCGCCTGCCTGCGCAACGCGACCGCCGTCGCCGGCTGGGTGGCCCGCCGGCTCGCGGTCGGGGACCGCGGCGACGACGGGGACCGCACCGGCGCCGTCGGGATCGTGGCCGCGGGCGAGCGGTGGCGGGGGGCGACCGGGCCGATGCGGGTCGCCCTCGAGGACCTCCTCGGCGCCGGCGCCGTCGTCGACGCCCTCCCCGAGCCGCTGCGACGCTCGGGCGAGGCGGCCGCGGCGGCCGCCGCGTTCCGGGACGCGCGCGACGACCTCTACGACCGGATCGCCCAGACCGCGTCGGGGCGCGAGCTGCTCGAGGCGGGCTTCGGCGCCGACGTGCTCCTCGCCGGCGCCCACGACGTCACCGACGCCGTGCCCGTGCTGCGGGCGGAGGCCTTCGAGGCGACCTGACGCCCGCCCCCGGGCGGTGCGCCGCCTCAGCCGGTGGTCTCGTCGACCGGCGCGCCGTCGCCGTCGCCGGCGTCGGCATCGGCATCGGCATCGGCGTGGTCGTGGTGGACCTCGTGGAGGTGGAGGTGGCCCTCGTCGTCCACGTGCTCCTCGACCAGCTCGGCCAGGGGCGCGAACACGAGCCGGTCCAGGATGAAGAAGCGGGCGATCCACAGCACCCCGAAGGAGCCGATGTTCGCCGCGCTCAGGGCGAGGAAGTTCCCGTCGAAGGCCTCGTCGGCCCAGCCCACGGCCACCGTCGACAGCAGCAGCCCGAGGATGGCCATCCCCCAGAACGGGAGGATCTCGCGGCTCAGCGAGTGCGCCCCGGTCTTGTTGAACGTCCACGCCCGGTTGATCAGGTAGTTCGGCAGCGCACCGGCCACGACGGCGACGACGTTGGCGGGGGCGGCGTCGACCCCGGCGCCGAGCACCAGGCCGATCAGCACGACCTGGGAGGTCACGACGCCGGCGACCGAGGCGGCCGAGTAGCGGAACAGCTTGGCGACCTTCGGACGGTGGCCGAGGCGACGCTCCAGCACGGCGTCGATGCGGGACGGCATCCTCCGACAGTACCGCTGCGCCCCGAGTGCGCCGCCGCCCGGTCCCGCCGGCCGGGCGACCGGTCGCGCACGACGGTGCCCCGGGCGCCCCGACGGCGGTCCGGGATGGCCCGGGAGGTGGTGGCCATGGGGCAGGATGGCCCGCTGGAGACCGCTCAGATCCCGGAGGAACCATGAGCGACGAGACGGGCGACGCCGAGTTCGAGGCCAGCCTCGCGAACCTGACCGGAGGCGGCGAGGGCGGCGACGCGCCCGACCCCGACGCCGAGTCCGGGCTCGCCGGCAGGCTCGACGCGATCCACGGGACGCTGTCCACGCTGGGCATGCGCGTCGATGCGCTGGTCACGTCGACCACCAGCTACCGCTCGGCCCTCACCGACCGGCTGGCCGAGTACGCCGAGCTCGTCACGAAGACGGCGCGGAACCAGGCCGCCGACCTCGAGGAGTACCGCCGCACGACCGAGCGGACCATCGCCGAGGTCCGGGGCTCCATGGCCGCCGCCGAGGAGGCGCTGCGGTCCCTGGCCGACCGGGTCGACGGCGACGGCGTGGTCACGACCGGCGGCGACGGCGGCGGCGAGGGCGACCGACGGGTCGTGGCCGAGGTGCGCTCGGTCCTCGACGCGCAGGACCGACTCTCGAGCTTCCTGACCGAGGCCCTCGACCGCTTCGCCGACCGGGTGCTGGCCCGGGTCGACGAGTCCGAGCAGGCCACGGCCGCCGCGGTCCAGGCCGTGCGCCAGGACCTCGACCGCGCCGCGACGCGGGACCCCGCCGCCGGGCTGCGGGAGGACCTGGCCCAGATCCGGGCCATCACCAGCACCGTCGCCGAGCGCGACCACACCGCCTCGCTCGCCGCCATCCGCTCCTCCGTCGACCAGGTCGCCGACCGGGTCACGGCCCTCGCGGACGGCGACGACGGCGAGGCCGTGGCCGTCGCCCTCGGCCGGGTCGAGGCCGGCGTCGACGCCCTCGGTGCCGTCGACGTCCCCGCCCGGGTGGCCGAGTCGGTCCGGACCGAGCTGACCGCCCTCCAGGCCGCGGTCGACGAGCTGCGCGCCGCCGACCCGGCCGCCACCGTCGTGGCCGAGCTCGCCCCGGTGCAGTCCGCGCTCGACGGCCTCGTCGGCCGCCTCGACGGTCTGGCCACGGGCGACGACGTCCGGGCCGCGTCGGACGACCTGCGGTCCCAGGTGCTCGACGCGCTCGGCCGGATCGAGGACCGGGTCGCCGGCACCGCCGAGTCCGCCCAGGTCCGGGGCATCGCCGCCGACCTGCGCGCCCACCTGGCCGACGCCATCGCGGGCTTCGACGGCCCGGGCATCGCCGCCGACGTGGCCGAGGTGCGGGCCGCGCTGGCCGGTGTGCGCGAGGCCGCCGACGGCAGCCGGGCCGACGTCGCCGGCGCCGTCGACCAGCTGCGCGAGACCCTGCTCGACGTCGCGTCCGGCGAGGTGGTCGGGGCGCTGTGGGACGAGCTCCGCGAGCTGCGCACGGGCGTGGACGCCCTGGCTGCCGCGGCGGGCGACGACGGGACCGCCCCGACGCTCGCCGCCGTCGACGGCCTCCGGGCCGACGTGGCCGCCCTCGGGGAGCGCCTCGAGGCGTCGCCCACCGGGGACGCCGTCGCCGCCGTGGCCGGCGACCTCGCCGCCCTGCGGGCCGAGGTGGCCGAGCTCGCCGCCGCCGCCCCGACCGCCGGTCCCGACCTCGACGCGCTGGCCGAGGCCGTGGCCGAGGCCACCGGCGCCGCCACGTCCCAGGACGTGGCCGACCTCCGGGCCGCCCTGGATGCGGCCGTGGGTCGCGCCCCGGAGCCCGACCCGGCGGCCGCCGCGCTCACCGGCCGCGTCGGCGAGCTCCTGGACGAGGTCCGGGCCCTGCTCGACGCCGCCGAGATCGACGACGGCGACCCGGAGCCCGCCGACGGGCTCGGCGAGGTCGGCAGCGACCGCCTCGACGAGGTCGCCGACACGCTCGCCACCCTGCGGCGCGAGCTGCAGGAGGGCCTCGTCGTCGAGCCGGCCGAGGACCTCGTGGCCACCATCGAGGCGCTCCGAGCCGAGCTCGGCGCCGTGCGCGACGGGCTCGCCGGCGTCGCCGAGCTGCGCGACGCCGTGGCCGGGGTCCAGGCCCGCCTCGACGAGGGCCTGGTGCTCGCCGACGACGGCGAGCCCGACGAGGTCGCGGCGCCGGCCGAGGTCGTGGCCACCATCGACCCCGACACGATCGACCTCCTGCGGGCCGAGATCCGCGCCGCGGCGGGCGACGTGCCCGCAGGCGGCGGGATCGACGCCGAGGACCTCGCCGACCTGCGCGACGAGATCCGGGCCGCCGGGGGCGTCTCGGACCAGGTGGTCGACGCGCTGCGCGAGGAGCTGAAGGCGCTCCGGCGCAGGATCGCGGTCAAGGCCCAGGAGAAGGTCCTCGACGACGCCCAGCTCGCCCAGATCGCCGACGCCGTCGCCGAGCGGCTCGGTCGCGACTGAGCCCGGCGACCCCACCTTCGTCGGGCCCGTCGGCGGGCGGTACCGTGCGGGACGTCGGATCCCTCCCGACAGCTGCAGTCCCGTCACCCCAGCGGAGCCGAGGCACCACGTGAGCCAGCACCCCGTCCACGGCCGAGACGCCGGCGATCACGCCGCCGTCCCCACCCCGAGTGGGGAGGTGGCCGGGAGCCCGGACGACGAGCTGAAGGAGGCCTGCGGGGTCTTCGGCATCTACGCGCCGGGCCAGCCGGTCGCGCACCTGACCTACCTGGGCCTGTTCGCCCTCCAGCACCGGGGCCAGGAGGCCGCCGGCATGTCCGTCTCCGACGGCTCCGAGGTCATCACCGTCAAGGACAACGGCCTCGTCAGCTCGGTCTTCGACGAGAACGTGCTCGCCGGGCTCCCCGGCCACCTGGCCATCGGTCACGACCGCTACTCGACGACCGGGGCGAGCACCTGGCAGAACGCCCAGCCCGTCACCCGGGAGGCCGCAGGCCACCAGATCGCCCTCGGCCACAACGGGAACCTGGTCAACACCGCCGAGCTGGCCGCCGAGCTCGGCATGCTGCCCGGCTCGGGCGCCGTGACCTCCGACTCCGACCTCGTCGCCGAGCTCGTCGCCCGCGAGATCGAGCGCCACGAGCACGACCGGTCCGACGGCCGGAACCTGGAGCAGGCCCTCCTCGAGGTGCTGCCCCGCCTCAAGGGCGCCTTCTCGATCGTCTGCATGGACGAGGCCCACGTCGTCGGCGTCCGGGACCCGAACGGGTTCCGCCCGCTGTGCCTCGGGCGCCTCGAGACCGGCTGGGTGCTCGCCTCCGAGACCCCGGCCCTCGACCTCATCGGCGCCCACTTCGTGCGCGAGCTCGAGCCGGGCGAGATGGTCGTCATCGACGCCACGGGTCTCCGCTCCATGCGCGCCTTCCCGGAGTCGGCCATCGAGCCGAGCCTGTGCCTGTTCGAGTTCGTGTACTTCGCCCGTCCCGACTCGACGCTGTACGGCAAGAACGTCCACGCAGCCCGCGTCCGCATGGGCGAGCAGCTCGCCGAGCAGGCCCCCGTCGACGCCGACATGGTCATGGGCGTGCCCGAGTCCGGCGTCCCCGCCGCCGAGGGCTTCGCCCGGCGCTCGGGCATCACCGCCGGCCAGGGCCTGGTCAAGAACCGCTACATCGGCCGCTCCTTCATCGCCCCGACCCAGGACGCCCGGGCCGCCGCGGTGCGGATGAAGCTCAACCCGCTCAAGGACAACCTCGCCGGCAAGCGGGTCGTGGTCGTCGACGACTCCATCGTGCGGGGCACGACCCAGCGGACGCTGACCCAGATGCTGCGCGAGGCCGGCGTCACCGAGGTCCACCTCCGCATCACGTCCCCGCCGGTCATGTGGTCCTGCTTCTACGGCATCGACACCGGCGTCCGCTCCGAGCTGCTCGCCGCGAACATGGACCTCGAGGACATCCGCCAGTACCTGGCCGTCGACTCGATCGCCTACCTGTCGCTGGACCGGCTGGTCACCGCGACCGGCACGCCCTCCAGCGGCTTCTGCACCGCCTGCTTCACCGGCGACTACCCCGTCGAGATCCCGGTGTCGCTGTCCAAGGGCGTGCTCGAGTCGCCGGCGGCACCCGAGCGGGTCGTGGCCCGGACCGACATCGCCGCGACGCTGGCGTCGCGGGCCGGCGCCCGGGCCGGGTCCGCCCAGGCCGCGGATGCCGACGCACGGCTCTTCGGCGACTGAGCGTGCCCGGACCGGATCGAGCAGGGGAGCAGCAGCGACGTGGGTGAGACCTACGAGTCATCCGGTGTCGACATCGACGCCGGCGAGCAGGCCGTGGCCCGGATCAAGGACGCGGTGCGCTCCACGTTCCGGCCCGAGGTCATCGGCGACATCGGCGGCTTCGGCGGGCTCTTCGCCTTCCCGCAGCACCGCTTCACGCACCCGGTCCTGGTGTCGTCCACCGACGGCGTGGGCACCAAGGCGATGGTCGCCCAGCAGGCCGGTCGCCTGGAGACGATCGGCATCGACCTCGTCGCCATGTGCGTCGACGACATCGCCTGCGCCGGTGCCGAGCCGCTGTTCTTCCTCGACTACATCTCCGTCGGCCGCCTCGACCCCGACGAGATCGAGCAGCTCGTCGCCGGCGTCGCCAAGGGCTGCCGCCAGGCCGGCTGCGCCCTGATCGGCGGCGAGATGGCCGAGCACCCCGGCGCCATGGAGGACGGCGAGTTCGACCTCGTCGGCTTCGCGGTCGGCGTGGCCGAGCGGGACCGGCTCCTCGACGGCAGCCGGGTCGCCCTCGGCGACGCCCTGATCGGCATCCCCTCGCCCAACCTCCGCTCCAACGGCTACTCGCTGGCCCGCCGCGTGCTGCTCGAGCGGGCCGGCCGCTCCCTCGAGGACCCCGCGTACGACGGCGCCCACCACAGCCTCGCCGACGAGCTCCTGGCCCCGTCGGTCATCTACAGCCCCGCCGTCGCCGCCCTGCTCCGGGTCGTCGACGTCCGGGCCGTGGCCCACATCACCGGTGGCGGGATCCCGGGCAACCTGAACCGGGTGCTGCCCGAGGGCGCCGACGCAATCGTCGACGCCTCCACCTGGGAGCCGCCCCGCATCTTCGGCGAGATCCAGCGCCTCGGCGAGGTCGAGGACGCCGAGATGGCCAAGGTGTTCAACATGGGCATCGGCATGGTCGCCGTCGTGCCCGAGGACGAGGTCCACCACTCCCTGGACGTGCTGCGCACCGCCGGCCACCGGGCCGTGCGGATCGGGTCGATCGAGCGCGGGCGGGGCCAGGTCCGGTACGTCTCGCGCTAGCTCCGACGCCGGGGCGTGCTCAGGGTCTCCGGCTCCGCCGGAGCCGTGCCGGCTACTCGCCCCAGCCGATGC
>CAZCEZ010000085.1:0-15118 GCA_964497795.1 uncultured Acidimicrobiaceae bacterium
CCCTGCCCGGCCAGGAGCCGGCCACCATCCACTACGAGGACACCGGCACCGGGGATCCCGTCGTGCTGTGGAGCCACGGCTTCCTCATGGACCACACCATGTTCGACCCCCAGGTCGAGGCGCTCGACGGGGTCCGCCACGTCCGCTGGGACGAGCGCGGCTTCGGGGCGACCGACGCCCCGGGCGACTTCACCTACTGGGACTCCGCCGACGACGCCGTCGCCCTCCTCGACCACCTCGGCGTCGAGCGCGCCGTGCTGGCCGGGATGTCCCAGGGCGGCTTCCTGTCGCTGCGGGCCGCGCTGGCCCACCCCGACCGGGTCGCCGGCCTGGTCCTCATCGACACCCAGGCCGGCCCGGAGGACCCCGAGACGCTGGAGTCCTACCAGGGGATGCTCGACGCCATGGCCTACGGGGACGACGCGACGCGGCGCGGGGTGGCCGAGATCGTGGCGTCGCTGATCCTGGCCGACGACGAGCTGGCGCCCGCCTGGATCGAGCGGTGGCTCGGCCGCGAGCCCGAGTCGATCCTCGCCCCCGGCCGGTGCCTCCTCGGGCGTGACGACGTCACCGACCGGCTCGGGGAGATCGCCTGCCCGGCCCTCGTCGTCCACGGCACCGCGGACGCGGCCATCGGCATCGACAAGGCCGAGCGGCTCCGGAGCGACCTGCCCGACTGCCGCGACCTCGTCCCCGTCGAGGGCGCCGGGCACGCCGCCAACCTGACCCACCCCGATGCGGTGAACCCCCACATCCGGGCCTTCCTCGACGCGCTCTGAGGCGCCCGGTCGCGGTCCGGGCAGGAGCGGGGGCGGCCGCGGTCGAATCCCCCTCCGACGGACCGGCCGGGCTGCCGGTCGCGGGGACCCGCCCGGGCCCCGGTGCGAGGGGGAGCCGTGACCACGACCGACCGGACCGCTGCGACGACCGGCCCCGACCCCGCGCCGCGGTCGGTCCGGGCGCGCGCCGCCGCCCTGCTGTCGCCGGGGGAGGGGCCGCCGCTGCGCCAGATCGCCTCGGCGGGGGGCTGGTACCCGCTGGTCGTCATCACGTCGCTGAACGTCGTCGACGAGCTCGACCGGGCCGTGCTCGGCGTGTTCGGGCCGAACGTGCAGCGGTACTTCGGGATGAGCGACGCGACCTTCGGGCTCCTCGTCGGCGTCCAGGTCACCGCCCTCGTCCTGCTCGCCGTGCCCATCGGCTACCTGGGCACGAAGATCGACCGCGGTCGCATCCTGCGGTGGTCGGCGGTGGCCTGGTCGATCATGTCCTTCGCGACGACGTTCGCCCTGCGGCTGCCGCTGTTCTTCCTGGCCCGGTTCGGGGTCGGCATCGGCAAGTCGGGCGTGGAGCCGGTCGGCAAGTCGCTGCTGACCGACTACTACCCGCCCAACGCCTGGAACCGGATCCTGGCCATCCACGGCGCGGCCAACCCGCTCGGCGCCCTGCTCGGCCCGGCCCTCGCCTTCGTCATCGCCGCGATCGCCGGTGACGGCGACGACATCTGGCGGTGGGCCTTCCCGGTGCTGACCGTGCCGTCGGTCATCGCCGTGTTCGCGTCGTGGAAGCTGCGCGAGCCCGAGCAGCAGATGGTGCGCGGCCTCGCCGGCGCCACCCTGACCGTCACCGGCGCGCCGTCGGGCATGGGGTTCCGCGAGGCGGCGACCCGCCTGCTGACCATCCCCACCTTCCGCCGCCAGATCCTGGGCATCGGCGTCCTCGGCTTCGGCCTGGTCGGCGTGGTCGCGTTCGTGAACATCTTCCTCGAGCGCCGCTACGGCATCGACGCCGACGGCCGGGCCGTGATCGGGATGATCACGGCGACGGCGTCGCTGCTCGGGACGCTGGTCGGCGGCAACGTCGGCGAGCGGATCTTCGCCGCGTCGCCGTCGCGCGCGGTGCGCATCGTCGGCGCCGCCATCGCCGGGTTCTCCGTGCTGCTGGCGGGCGCGGTGTTCCTGCCCACGGTGTGGCTGTTCGTACCGGCCGCGTGGGTCGGCCTGTTCGCCCTCCAGGTCGGCATCGCCCCCCTGTACACGGCGCTCTCGGCCATCAGCCCGCCGCGGCTGCGGCCCCTGATGTTCTCCCTCCTCGGCCTGATGGTCGCCGTCATGGGCGGCATCGCCGGCGGGGTGATCGTCGGTGCGATCACGGAGGCGACCGACATCCGCTGGGGCCTCGCGTCCCTCGCCCCGACCGGGGTCGTCGGCGGCTGGCTCATGGCCCGCGGCGCCACCACCATCGAGGACGACATCGCCACCGTGGCGGAGGAGTCGAAGGGCGACCCGCTCGCCGCCTTCCTCTGACCCGAGCGGCCCCGGGCACCTCGAGGTCCGGTCCGCTCGGCTGCCCGCGGTCCCGGGGTGGTCGGTACGGTCGCCCGACACCGATGGGACGCCTCACCGACCTGCTCGCCGACCGCCGCCGCGCCGTGCTCGCGGGCGTCGTCGCCCTCGCCCTCGTGGCCATGGGGGTCGTCGTGGCGGCCGGCGGGCGCGACGGGGACGACGGCGCATCGCCCGCCCCGACCGCGACGACCGAGGACGCCTCGATCGTCGTCGGCGCCGTGTCCCTGCCCGAGGGCTCCTCGGCGGAGGAGGACCCGGCCGAGCAGGGACCGGGCGTGGCCGCGGCGGCCGACGGCGTCACGCTGCGGCCCCAGGCCGAGTCGCCGTCGAGGCCCGGGCTGGCCCCGCCCGACGGCGCTCCGCCACCGCCGCCGATCCCGTTCCGGTCCGACACCCCCGACGCCCGCGGGCTGGTGTTCGTGGCGGTGGCCGGTTCGGACGCCCGACCCGGCGAGGACGTGACCCGGACCCGGGCGGACTCGGTCCACCTGCTCGCCATCGACCCGGCCACCGGTGCGGGCACGATCGTCGGCATCCCCCGGGATGCGTGGGTCGACATCCCCGGGCACGGGCGGGGGAAGATCAACTCGTCCCTGGCCCTCGGCGGTCCCCAGCTGTTCGCCCGCACCGTGGCCGAGGTGACCGGTGCCCCCGTCGGCTACTACGTGGTCACGGGCTTCGAGGGCTTCGCCGCCCTGGTCGACGACCTCGGCGGCGTCGACGTCCACCTCGACCGTCGGATGGACGACCGCTTCTCCGGCGCCCGCTTCGAGCGCGGCTGGCACCGCTTCACCGGCGCCGAGGCCCTCGCGTACTCGCGCAACCGGAAGGACACCGCCCTGGGCGACTTCTCCCGCTCGGAGAACCACGGGCTGGTGATGCTGTCGACGCTGGCCAAGATGCGGGCCGAGATCGGCGACGACGGCGGGCTGGAGCGCTGGCTCGGCGCGCTCCGCCGCCACGTCTCCCTCGACCTGCCGGCGGGGGACCTGCTGCGCCTGGCGGCCACGGCCCGGCGCACCGATCCCCGCCGCATGGCCAACGTCGTGGCCTCCGGCACCGTGGGTCGTGCCGAGGGCCGCTCGGTCGTGTTCCTCGACGACGGGGCGCGGGCCACCTTCGCCGACGTCGCCGACGACGCCGTGCTCACCGATCCGCCCGCTCCCTGGGGGCCTCCCGGCTACCGCTTCGAGGGCGACCGCACCACGACGACGACCGCGCCGGGGCCGACGGCACCGGTGCCGAGCACCACCACCACGACGCCGGTGCTCGGCTCCTCGACGACGTCGACCAGCCAGCCCGGCGACCCGACCGCCACGCTCCTGCCCGGCGACGGCTGAGCTGCGCCGGGGGGCGGTCCCCGAGCGGGCGGGTCCGCGCCCCGGGTACGGTCGGCCGGGCACACGACTCGGATCCGGGGGGACACCGATGACCACGCTCGCCACGCCGACCGCCGACGCGCCCTACGCCGGAACGCGGCCGATCCTCGACGCCGACAGCCACGTGATGGAGCTGCCCGGCTGGCTCGAGGCCCACGCCGACCCCGACGTGCGGGACCGCATCCGGCCCCTGGCGCTGGGTGGCGCAGGCAAGCTCGCCGACCGGGCGATCGCCGACGCCGAGGCCCGAGCGGGCGACGCAGCCGCGGCGCGGGCCCTCGAGGAGGAGATCCTCACCGCCAAGGGCTGGCACGCGCTCGGCGCCTTCGACCCCGCGGAGCGCAGCCGCAGCCTCGACCTGCTCGGCTTCGAGGCCCAGCTGGTCTTCCCGACCTTCGCGGCCACGCAGTTCCTCGGCGGCGACCGCGACCTCGTGCTCGGCGGGACCCGGGCGCTGAACCGGGCCATGAACGCCTTCTGCGCCGACGACGACCGGCTGATCAGCGTGGCGTCGGTCCCCTGGATCGACCCCGAGGACGTGCTCGCCCTCGCGACCGAGGCCGTCGACGACGGCGCCGGCGCCGTGATGGTGCCGAGCCACCCCGGCAAGGGCATCAGCCCGACCCACCCCGACCACGACGCCCTCTGGTCCACGCTCGAGGAGCGGGGCGTCCCGTTCCTGATCCACATCGGCGGTGCGGGACGGAGCCTCAAGCCCGCGTTCCACGACAACGGCCGGCCGGTGTCGGACTTCCTCGGCGGGGGCGAGAACATCCGGGCCAAGGACTACATGGCCATCCACCAGGTGCCCGAGCAGTTCCTGTCGGCCCTCGTCCTCGACGGCGTCCTCGCCGACCACCCGGGGCTCCGGGGCGGCTGCATCGAGCAGGGGGCGATGTGGGTCGTGCCCTGGCTGCGCCGCCTCGACCTGTGCCAGGCGACCTTCGGGCGGGGCGAGCCGACGTTGGGGAACCTGCCCGAGCGCGCCTCGGACTACGTGCGGGAGCAGCTCACGTTCACGCCCTTCCCGCGCGAGCCGGTCGGCTGGATGATCGAGGAGTGCGGCCCCGAGCTGTTCCTGTTCTCCTCGGACTACCCGCACCCCGAGGGCACCAAGGACCCGATCGCCCGGTTCGAGGAGACCATGGACGGGGTGTCGGCCGAGGACCGCGACCTGTTCTACCGGGGCAACTGCGCCCGGCTGCTCGGCCGGGACTGAGCCCGCCGCAGCGGCCCTCGGCCGCTCAGCGGTCCGGGTCGTGGTCGAGCAGGTCGTCCACGTCGGCCTCGGGCGGCGCGGCCATGGCCCAGCGGCCCGTGTCCTTGGTGAACAGGTACCAGCGGCCGTCCCGGCTGCGGCGCAGCTGGAGCCGCCCCTCGGCCGTGATCCGGTTGCCGGAGGCGTGCACCCGGCGGGGCGTCATGCCCGCCTCGATCAGCAGGTCCCGGGCCCGTGCCATCTCCAGCGGCGGCGGGGTCCAGCGGGGCTCGTCGTTGGCCCGGACGCCGTCGGGGCCGCCGAAGGACCAGGCCGCGGCGAGCACGTCGAGGTCGACGGCGGCGACGCCGGCCCGCAGCGCGAGCTGCTCCTTGAGCAGCGGCGGTGCGCCGACGGCCCGTCGGGCCAGGTCGGACCGCTCGTCCAGCTCGAGCCCGGTCTCGGTGGTGCCGGCGGCCAGCTCCCAGGCCCGGCGGGCGGCGTCGGCGACCAGGGCGCGCAGGCCGTGCCCGTCGAAGGGGGCGTGCGAGGGTGGATCGCTGGGCCAGGCCGCCGGCCGGCTCGGCGCGTTGGCCAGGGTCGGCACCGCGGGCAGGGGCCCGGGCTCGGCGGACCAGGCCACCTCGGCGGGCACGCCGTCCCGGATCGGGTCGGGCTCGGACGCGTCCTCGGCGCCGACGCCGACGCCGGCGCCGCCGGCCGACCCGCCGGAGCGCCGGGCGCGCACCTCGTCGAGGACCTGCTCGCGCCGTCGGCCCCGCAGCAGGAGGAGCACGAACGGGTCGGCGTCGAGGGCGGCGGCCAGGAGGTAGCAGACGGTCGCGGCGTGCTCGCAGGGCTCGGCGTCGTCGGGGCAGGTGCAGGTGGTGGACAGGTCCCGGGGGCGGGGGAGCAGCTCGACCTCCACGGCCCGGGCGTCCTCGACCACGGCCGGGTCGAGCTCGCCGTCGAGGAGGGCGGCGGCGTGGGCGGCCCGGGCCGCGATGGCGTCGTGCACGGCGTCCCACTCGTCGTCGCGGAAGGCCCGGATGGCCACGTGGGCCCGGCCCGGGTCGCCCCGGTCGGTGGCCACCGTCGCCGACGCCCCGCCGGGGCCGATCTCGAGGTCGTCGGGGCGCAGCGCCTTCGCCCAGCGCCGGCCCCGCGCCAGGCGCCCGCCCCGGCCGCCGGCGATGCCCTCGACCGCCTCGGTCCAGGCCTCGCCCCACCACGTCGTCCCGAAGCCGGTCACGACCACTCCGGGTCCATGCCGAGCGCGACGAGCTGGGTCAGCTCGTCGTCGGAGAGCTCCGACACCCACGACTCGCCGCCGCCCACGACGGACTCGGCCAGGCCCCGCTTCGCGTCCAGCAGCGCGGCGATGCGCTCCTCGAGCGTCCCCTCGCACACCATCCGGTGGACCTGCACGGGCTGGTCCTGGCCGATCCGCCAGGCGCGGTCGGATGCCTGGTCCTCGACGGCGGGGTTCCACCAGCGGTCGTAGTGGACGACGTGGGTCGCCCGGGTGAGGTTGAGCCCGGTCCCCCCGGCCTGCAGCGAGATCACGAAGGCCGACGGCCCACCGGCCTGGAAGTCGTCGACCATGGCCTCGCGGGCCTTGACCGGCGTGCCCCCGTGCAGGAACCGGGTGGGCATGCCCAGCCGGTCGAGGTGGGCCTGGAGCAGGTGGCCCATCGCCACGTACTGGGTGAACACGAGCACCGACGCGCCCTCGTCGAGCACGGTCTCGACCAGCTCGGTGGCCGCCTCGAGCTTGCCCGACCGGCCCGGGATCGGCCCGTCCTGGCCCAGGTACTGGGCCGGGTGGTTGCAGATCTGCTTCAGCGCCGTCAGCAGCTTGAGGACCAGGCCCCGCCGCGAGATCCCCTCGGCCTCGGCGACGTCGTCGAGCAGCTCGGCGACCACGGCCTTGTAGAGGGTCGCCTGCTCGACGGTGAGGCCGACGAAGCGGTCGGTCTCGGTCTTGGGTGGCAGGTCGGGGGCGATCTCGGGGTCGGCCTTGCGCCGGCGCAGCAGGAAGGGGCGGACGAGCGAGGCGAGCCGGGCGGTGGCCTCCTCGTCGCGCTCCCGCTCGATCGGCGTGGCCACGCTGCGCTGGAAGCCGTCGAGGGACCCGAGCAGCCCGGGCGTCGTCCAGTCGAGCAGCGCCCACAGGTCCGAGAGCCGGTTCTCGACCGGCGTGCCGGTCAGCGCGAAGCGGGCCTTGGCCGGCACGGCGCGGAGCGCCCGTGCCGTGCGCGACATCGGGTTCTTCACCGCCTGGGCCTCGTCGGCCACGACCAGGTCCCACCCGACCTCGGCCAGGCGCTCGGCGTCGCGGCGCACGATGCCGTAGGTGCACACCACGAGCTCGTCGTCCCCGACCTCGTCCAGGGACCGGTCCGGGCCGTGGTACCGGCGCACGGGCACGGACGGCGCGAAGCGGTTCGCCTCCCGCTGCCAGTTGCCCATCAGGGAGGCGGGGCACACGATCAGGGTCGGGCCCCGACCGCGCCGGCTGCGCCGGACGAGGTGGAGGGCGAGGACCTGGATCGTCTTGCCGAGGCCCATGTCGTCGGCCAGCACGCCGCCCAGGCCCAGCTCGGCCATCTCGGCCAGCCAGGAGAGGCCGCGCCGCTGGTACGGGCGGAGCTCGGCCACGAGCGTGGCGGGCGGTTCGAGCTCCTCGACGTGGTCGACGCGCTCGAGGCGCTCGGCCAGGGCCCGCAGGGGCGGCTCGACGTCGGCCTCCACGGCCTCGCCGTCCACGGTCACCGACCCGGACAGGGCGGCGGCGAGGACGTCGCCCGGGTCGAGGCGGGTCCGCTCCGACAGGCGCTTCAGGCGGTCCGGGTCGGCCCGGACCCACCGGCCCCGGAGCCGGACGACCGGGCGCTTGGCCTCCGCCAGCTGGAGCAGCTCGGACTCGGTGAGGTCGGTGCCGTCCACGGTGGCGTGCCAGCGCATCTCGCCGAGCGAGGTGAGGTCGAGGCCCGCGCCCCCGCCCTCCTCCGGCGCCGTCGGCGCCGGCGTGCCGACCACCGGGCGGAGCTCGACCGGCCGGAAGACCTCGGCGGGCCAGAGCACGGGGAGGCCGGCGGCGGCGAGGTCGTCGGCCACGGGGCCGAACAGCTCCTCGACCTCGGCGTCGGCCAGGTCGAGCTCGGTCGGCGTCGCCTCGGCCAGCAGCCGCTCGACGGGCGACCAGGCCCGGGACGCGGCCCGGAGGGCGAGCAGCACGTCGGTCTCGACGTCGGTGCCGAACCGGCCGAGCACGGCGGCCGGGGCCTGCCAGAGCTCCTCGGCGTCCAGGACCAGGCTCGGGTCGACCCGGGACTGGACCTGGAGGATGCCGCGCACCGGGTCCTCCGGGTCGTCCGGGAGCACGATGCGCAGGCCGGGCGCGGTGTCGCTGGCGGTGCCGGCCACGACGGACTGCAGCCACGACTCGACCGAGGTGACGTCGGTCGGGTGGTCGGCGGCGAAGGCCTCGGATCCCGCGGTGGCCACGGCGGCCGCGGTCCGGACGAAGGCGTCGGCCACGGCGTCGAGGAAGGCCTGGGCGGTCGGGCGCGGGTGCACCAGCCGGCTGTCGCCGCCGGGGGCCGGGGCGCAGTGGGCGGCCGCGGGCAGCGCGTCGACGAGGGTGTCGATCCGGGCCCGGTCGGCGCCGTCGAGCGGGCCCAGGCGCCACGTGTCGGCCCCGTCGGGGGCGGCCGTCGGCAGCAGGCGGCCACGGGCGATCGCGTCGAGGGCGAGGCGCACCGCCACCGACCAGGCCCGGACCGAGGGCCGCACGTCCTCGGCGGCGGGGAGGGCGGCGAGGCGGGCCACGGCGCGCCCGATCGGGACGCGGTCCGCGGGCACCTCGGCGGGGCCGTCGGCCAGCACGAGGGTGGCCGTCGCGCCTCGCTCGGGCGCGCCCTCGGCGCCGGGCGGGTCCCACAGCACCAGGGCGCCGTCCCGGCCGTGGGAGCCGGCCACGAACGTGGCCTCGGTGGACGGCGCGATGCGCATCCGGACGACGGTACCGGGGCACGCCGCCCCGGCCACCCGTCGTCGGGGTCGTCCGGAGGCCGTCAGCCGCCGGTCGTGCGGCGTGCCCGGCGGTGGCGGGCCAGCGCGGCGAGCCCGGCGAGTGCGGCGAGCCCGGCGGCCGCCGTCACGACCACGGTCGGGACGGCGGCACGGCTCCCGGTGGGGAGCGGGGGGAGGTCGGCCAGGCTCGGCTCGGCGCCCGTGCCGTCGTCGACGTCGGAGACCAGGACGATGGGGTCGGTGCCGTCGGGGTCGAGGTGCCAGGTCACGGTCCGGCCGTCGAGGTCGCCGTCGGTGGCCCGCACCGGTCCCGGTGCGGTGACGGCGATGCGGACGTCGACGGGCAGCCCGAGGCGCTCGGTCTCGACCTCCACGGCGTCGCCGTAGGTCCGTCCCTCCGGCGGGGCGGCCAGCAGGGAGAAGGTCCCGTCGTCGGCGGTGACCTCGACCCGGCCGAGGAGCCCGGCGCCGACCAGCAGCGCAGCCGGGTCGTCCCCGAACGCGGTGCACCCGACGCCCACGAGCTCGCCGAGGTCGACCTGGTCGTCGCCGAGGACGGTCCCGTAGAGGGCGGCGAGCTGGGCCGGCGTCGACGTCCGTGCCGTCACGACGACGTCGAGGCGGTCGTCGTCGAGCTCGGCGGCCACGTCGAGCCGGCCGGCCAGCTCGGGGCAGTCGCGGCGCGCCGCGGCCAGGCGGGCCTCGACGTCGGCGACCTGGGCGGCGAGGTCGCCGGCCAGGGTCCCGGGCGCCCGGCCGCCCGTGGCGTCGTCGAAGGCCTCGTCGAACGCGGCCAGGTCGAGGGACACCTCCAGGACGCTGAGCGCCGACCCGTCCGGGGCGACGGCGGTGCGGGCGCCGGCGTCGAGGCAGCCGGCGAGCAGGAGCCCGGCCGCGACCAGCGAGCCGGCGGCGCGCCGGCGCCGCGGTCCACCCGTGCGGGTGGGTCTCCGCGCGCCGTCGTCGGCCTGGTCCATCCCTAGAGTCTCGCCGCCGGACCTCGGGCGGGGGTGCCGGTTCCGCCGATCCCTCCAGAACCGGGGGTGATCTGCCGATCAGTGCTGGGTTCCCGTCATGCCCCTCCTCGTCCGCTCCCTCCGCCGTCGTCCGCTCTGGGCCGTCCTCGCCGTCGCCGCCGTCTCGTGGACGGCCGCCGGCAGCCTCGTCGGCGCGTCGGTCGAGCCGGCCGGTGCCCCCGACCCGGCCGTCGACCCGTCCGCCGACCCGGCCGTCGGGCCCGAGGTGCTCGACGGGTTCCTCGGGGTGCCCGGCATCGACCTCGCCGCACTCGGCTACGAGGGTCCCGACCTCTTCGTCCTGGACGACGTCCTGCTCGCCGGCCCCGACCTGCCCGCCGACCCGGTGGGACGGGCCACGACCGGCGCCGCCTGGATCGTCGAGGCCCGCACCGTGCACGACGGCCTGGTGGAGGCCGTGGCGGTCCTCGAGGCCGAGGTGACCCGGCTCGGCCCCGTCGTGGCGACGGCGGAGGCGGCCGCCGGCTCGGCGCTGGCCCGCGCCGAGCGCGCCGAGGACGCGGTGGTCCGGGCCGAGTCGGCCATCGAGGACCGCGAGGCGGCCCTCGAGCACCGGCGCCGCCTGCTGGCGGAGGCCGCCGTCGCCGCCTACGTCCGGCCGCCCGGCATGGACTCGATGGGCGCCGTGCTCCGGGGCGAGACCACCGACGAGGTGGCGGCCGCCGAGCTGTTCGAGTCCCGGATCGACAACGACCTCGTCGTCGAGGCCCAGCTCGAGGTGGAGCTGGCCATGCTCGCCGAGCGGCTGCCCGGGCTCCTGGACGAGCGCGACCGGGCCCGTGCCGCCCGGGCGCGCGCCGAGGCGGCGCGCGCCGAGGCGGCCGGGGTCCTCGCGGCCCACGAGGAGGCCGTGGCCGTCGGGACGGCGCAGGCCGAGTCGCTCGGGGTCGGGCTGTTCCTGGTGCAGGGCGCGGTGGACGAGGTCCTCGACGAGGCCATCGCCGCCGTCGGCGGGCCCGAGGCCGGTCGGAACCGACCCGACGTGCCGCTCGTGACCGTCGAGGGCATCACGGTCCACGCCGCCATCGCCCCTCGGCTGCAGTCGCTGCTCGCCGACGCCCGGGCCGACGGGGTCGAGCTGACCGGGTGGGGCCACCGGTCCCACCAGCGCCAGATCGAGCTCCGCATCGCCCACTGCGGGCCGACGGACGTCGAGATCTGGCTGACGCCGCCGTCGCAGTGCCGGCCGCCGACGGCCGTCCCCGGCACCTCCCAGCACGAGGTCGGGCTGGCCGTCGACTTCGCCGGCATCACGTCACGGTCGCAGCCCGCCTTCGTCTGGCTGGCCGAGCACGCCGCCGCCTACGGCCTGTTCAACCTGCCCAGCGAGCCCTGGCACTGGTCGGTCGACGGGCGCTGAGCCACCGGTCCGAAGGGCGAGTCGGGCAGGCCCTGCCCAGCGAGCCGTGGCACTGGTCGGTCGACGGGCGCTGAGCGCCGGGACCCGGGCGCGGGCTCCGCTCAGCTGACGCCGAGGAGGTCGACCACGAAGACGAGCGTCTCGTTCGGGCCGATGACGCCGCCGGCGCCCCGCTTGCCGTAGGCCTTGTCCGGCGGGATGACCAGCCTGCGGCGGCCGCCGACCTTCATGCCCTGGACGCCCTCGTCCCAGCCGGCGATGACCATGCCGGCGCCGAGGCGGAACTGGAAGGTGTCGCCGCGGTCCCAGGAGGCGTCGAACTGCTTGCGCGTCTTCCACGACACGCCGACGTAGTGGACGTCGACGGTGTCGCCCGACGTGGCGGTGGGCCCGTCGCCCTCGACCAGGTCCTCGGTCATCAGCTTGATGGGCGGCATCTCGCCCGGGGGGACGTAGACGTGGGGCTTCTCGGAACCGACGGCGTCGGGGGTGTCTGCCATGGCCGGGAGGCTAGGGCGTGGCGCCGGTCCGATCCCTGCGCCGGTCGGCGCCGGGACCGATCAGCCGAGGAACAGGTCGAGGAGGCCGCCGCCCGCGTAGACGTACATCAGCGTCGGTGGGATCAGGCCGAGGGCCGTGCCGAGCACCAGCTGGCGGGCGGGGATGGCGGTGAGGCCGAGGAGCCAGTCGGCCGGGGCGGCCAGGTAGGTCACGACGCGGAGGCCGATCACGGCGGGCAGGCCCCGGCGGGCGATGCGCTCGTCCCACGCCCTGAAGCGGGCGGGGAGCCGGTCGGCGAGGCGGTCGCGGGCCACCGTGCGGGCGGCCCACATGCCGAAGGCCGACGAGACGTAGCCGCCGACGAGGCACACGGCGACGGCCACCGGGGCGGGGAACACGAGGGCGGCGGGGAGGACGAACACGAGCCCGGGCACGCCGACGGGGACCAGCAGGCTGAACAGCGCGGTGAAGGCGATCGGGCCGAGCAGGCCGAGGTCGTCGTTGAGGTCCCGGAGGCGCTGCTCGTCGGAGACGAGGTCGACCAGGCCGGAGCGCCGGGCGGCGACCACGACGCCGACCACGCCGAGGACGACGGCGGCGCGCCGGAGGCGGCGGATGCGTCGGGCCTCGGGCGTGCGCGCCCGCCGGCCGGCCGGATCGTCGGGGTGGGGTCGAGCTGCGGTGGGGAGGTCGGTCGGCACGGTTGCCATCGGGGAGGTCTTCGCCGCAGCGGCGTCGCGCCCCTGCCCTGGATGTGGCAACAGCATTGCCAGTACCGGCGTGGGGTCCACCGGATCCGCCCGGATCCGTACGAACATGGACGCACACCCCAGGACACGGGCCCCGCCGAGGCGGCCCGGACAGGAGAACGAGAACCATGAACAAGTCCGAGCTCACCGACAAGCTGGCCGCCGACACCGGGCTGGCCAAGACCGACGTCTCGTCGCTGCTCAGCGCCCTCGAGGACACGATCGTGTCCGAGGTCAAGGCCGGCAACAAGGTCCAGCTGCCCGGCTTCCTGACCTTCGAGAAGGGCCACCGGGCCGCTCGTCAGGGCAAGAACCCCCAGACGGGCGAGCCGCTGACCATCGCCGCGGCCGACGTGCCCAAGGTCAAGGTCGGCAAGTCCTTCAAGGACGCCGTCAACAGCTGATCCGGGCGGCTGCGCCGGCGGACCCGTGCCGCCGGCTCAGCCGTCGACCCGCCGGGCGTCCTCGACCAGGTTGATCTCGTAGAGCACCTGGTCGAGGAGGTCGGCGGCCGGGATCCCGGCGTAGCGGGCCGGGGTCTCGGGGGTGACCGTGGAGGGGATGGGGGCCAGCACCGTCCACGGCGTGGGGTGGCAGAACTGCACGACGGAGTAGCGCTCGCCGTCGAACTCGGGGTCGGACACCACCCGGTGCCACCCCGAGGGGATGATCCCGTTGGACATCCGCTCGAGCATGATCCCGGTGTTGAGGATCACGTGGCCCTCGGGCGGGGCGGCGTCGACCCACACCTCGTCGCCCCCGCCGTCGGCCGTCTTCGTGCGGACCTGCAGGCCCTTCGTGGTGGCCCGGGGCAGGACGGTGGTGAGGTTGATGTCGGCGTGGGCGCCGGCCCACACGTGCCCGGTGCGGCCGCCGTCGGCGTCGGCCACGGCCGACATCGGCGGGTAGCGGATGGCCCGGTTCAGCACGGGCCCGTCGACGAGCAGGTCGTCGAAGTAGCGCTCGTGGGCGCCGAGGCCGGTGGCGATGATCCGCAGGAACCGGCGCTGCGTGTCGAGCACCCGGTCGTGGAACTCGGTGAGCACCTCGGTGATGCCGGGCACGTCGGCCTCGGGCAGCACCGGGTCGTGGAACCGGTGCGGGTAGCGGCGGCGCAGCGGGTGGCCCTCGGGCACCGTCGGACCCCAGTTCAGCATCTCCTTCCAGTCCGGCACGTCCGAGCTCGCCGCCGTCTCGACCAGCAGGCCCGTGTAGCCCGTCTGCCCGTGGGTGCCGGGCACGACCCAGCGCTCCTTGGCCTCCTGGGGCAGCCGGAAGAAGGACTCGAGCATCCCGTAGGCCTCGTCGAGCATGTCCTCGGACAGGTCCGTGGCCGTGTACACGAAGCCGGTCGCCAGGCTGCGCATCACCCCGTCGACGACGGCCCGCCGGGCGGCGCCGTCGCCGTTCTCGAAGGCGAGGAGGTCGACGTCGAGGATCGGGTCGCTCACGGATCGGACGGTACCGCCGGCAGCGACGACCGGGCTGGCGCGGACCGGGGCCAGACTGCCGGGGTGACGCTGGACCGACGCACCCTCCTCACCGGCGGCCTGGCCGCCCTCGCCGGGGCGGCCGTGCTCGCCGCCTGCCGTTCCGACGACGCCCCCGAGGTCGGCGCCCCGGCGCAGACCGTCCCCGTCGACGGCGGGTCGGGCGAGGCCCGGCGCCAGCGGCTCGCCTACGGCGACCACGACGAGGCCTTCGGCGACCTGTGGCTGCCCGCCGGTGCCGAGGGGCTCGTGCCCACGGTCGTGCTCGTCCACGGGGGGTTCTGGCGCCAGGACTTCGGCCTCGACCTGATGGACGGCCTGGCCGAGAGCCTCGTGGCCGCCGGGTACGGCGCCTGGAACGTCGAGTACCGCCGCGTCGGCGGGCGGGGCGGGTGGCCGGAGACCTTCCTCGACGTCGCCGCGGCCGTCGACCACCTCGCCGACCCGTTCCCCGGCGCGGACGCCGTGGCCGTCCCCGACCCGGACCGCATCGCCGTCGTCGGCCACTCGGCGGGCGGCCACCTGGCCGGTTGGGTCGCGGCCCGCCACCGGCTGCCCGCCGACGCACCCGGCGCGGCCCCGACGATCCGTCCCGTGGTGTGCCTGCCCCAGGCCGGTGTGCTCGACCTCGTGCGCTGCGCCCGGGAGGGCGTGGGCGGCTCGGCGTGCCCCGACCTGCTCGGCGGTGGTCCCGACGAGCTGCCCGAGCGCTACGCGACGGCCTCGCCGGCCGAGCTGGTCCCGACCGGCGTCCCGACGGTGTGCGTCCACGGCTCGGCGGACCGGATCGTCCCGCTCTCGCAGTCGGAGGCGTTCGTGGCGGCGGCGACGGCGGCCGGCGACGAGGCCGAGGTGGTCGTCGTCGACGGGGCCGACCACTTCGCCGTCATCGACCCCGGGCACCCGGCGTGGCAGGTCGTGCTCGACCGGCTGCCCGAGCACCTCGGCCCGGGCTGACGGGCAGGCACGGCTGGGTGGTCAGGCCGGCACGGCTGGGTGGTCAGGCCGGCACGGCTGG
>CAZCEZ010000086.1:0-5701 GCA_964497795.1 uncultured Acidimicrobiaceae bacterium
TGCATCAACTGCGACACCTGCATCCGGCACTGCCCGCCCCAGTTCGGCGCGATCTTCAACCACGGCATCGACGTCGTGATCATCCCCGAGCTGTGCTCGGGCTGCGGCAAGTGCGTCGACCCCTGTCCCGTGGACTGCATCCACGAGGCCCCCGCCGACGCCGAGGCCCCGGCCGACTGGTGGGAGGCACCCGAGGTGGACGACCCCTACCGCTGAGGGCCCGGCACCGGGCGACGGGCCGGCGCGGACGCCGGTGCTTCCGGTTCCTCCGGGGTCGCCCACCGGATCCCTTCCGATTTCCTCTTCAGATTCCGGATCTTCGGCCGATGTACCCGTGAGAGCGGCCAGAGACCCTGAAGGGGAGAGACGGTGAAGAAGAAGCGCGTCAGCCTGATCGCAGCGATCCTGCTGGTGGCACTGGGAACGGTGGCACTGGTCAAGTACGTCAGCACCGCGGAGGACCGGGCCCTGGCCGGGGAGGAGCTCGTCGACGTGCTCGTCCTCGACGCCAACGTCCCGGCCGGCACCACGGCGACCGAGCTCCAGCGCTTCCTGCGCATCGAGTCGGTGCCCACCAAGGTGCAGGCCGCGGGTGCGCTGGCCTCCCTGTCCGAGGCCGACGGCCTCGTCGTGGCCGTCGACCTGGTGCAGGGCGAGCAGCTCACCGCCGGCCGGCTCATCGACGCCACCGAGTTCAACGCCCTCCAGGCCCGCCTCGGTCGTGGCGGCGGCAACGTCGCCGTCCCCGAGGGGCTGCTCGAGGTGACGATCCCGCTCGACCCCATCCGCACCGTGGGCGGCACCGTCCGACCCGGTGACCTGGTGGGCGTGATCGCCAACTTCGTCGACTACCCCGCCGCCGGCGGCCCCGCCGGCCCCGATGGCGCCGCCGTCCAGGAGGTGACCGGGTTCCTCATGCACAAGATCCTGGTCACCAACGTCCAGGGCGCCGCCGTCCCCGAGGCGGCCCAGGCCGCCGCCGGCAGCACCGAGGCCCGCACCCCGACGCCCACGGGTCAGATGTACGTGACCCTGGCCGTCGACGCCGCCTCCGCCGAGCGGATCGTGTTCGCCTCGAGCTACGGCGACCTCTGGCTGGCCATCGAGCCCGCCGACGCCGACGAGTCGGGCACCCAGATCCGGACGACCGACCAGATCTTCGAGTAGCCGGTGGAGGCTCCGACGTTGACCGCCGACACCGACGGGGGCGCGCCCTCCGAGGAGGCGTCCGCTGCGCCGAGCAGGGTCATCACGATCCTGTCCCCGAAGGGGGGTGCAGGGAAGACGTCGGCCTCGACCAACCTCGCCGTGGGTCTGGCCAAGCGCCACCCCCGGCAGGTGGTGCTGGTCGACCTCGACCTGCAGTTCGGCGACGTGGCCAGCAACCTCCGGCTCACGCCCAAGGCCACGATCGTGGACCTGGCCCGCAAGTGGCCGGTGGACTCGGCCCAGCTCAAGCTGGCCCTCACCGGCCACCACTCGGGGCTCTACACGCTGTGTGCGCCGCTCAACCCGGCCGAGGCCGACGAGATCCCCTCCGAGGTCGTGGCCGGCGTCATCTCCTCGCTGCACCGGTCCTTCCGGTACGTGGTGATCGACACCGACCCCGGGCTCTCCGAGCGGGTGCTGTCCGCCCTGGACCTGTCCACCGACATCATCCACATCTGCGCCACCGAGGTCCCCTCCATCAAGGGGCTGCGCAAGGCGCTGGAGGCGCTCGACCTCGTCGGGCTCACCGGCGCCCGGCGGCTGTTCCTGCTGAACCGGGCCGATGCCCGGGTGGGGATCGAGGTCGAGGACATCGAGAAGATGGTCGGCCAGCGCGTCGACGTCGCCATCCCGTCGTCGGTCGACATGGTCCTGGCCACCAACGACGGCGTTCCGATCATCGAGTCGGGCCGCAATCCGGCGATCCAGAAGGCCTTCGAGCAGCTGGTGGACCGCTTCGACGACGACCGGCCGGTCGACGTCGACAAGGGCGGGCTGCGCCTGTTCAAGCGGAAGGTGGAGCGATGAAGCTCGGCGATCGCGTCAAGCAGGCGACCTCGCCCGACGAGGTCGAGGCCGTCGTCTCCGAGACCGTCCAGGAGGCGGTGAACGAGAAGCGCCTGGCCGACGTCAAGATGGCGGCCGCCCTCCTGGAGTCCGAGGGGTTCACCCACCTCCGCCAGAAGGTCCAGGACGCCCTCCTGCTCCACCTCGGCAACCGCATCGGCGACCCCGACGTCGACGACGACGAGCTCAAGAAGATGGCCGTCATCGAGATGCAGCGGGTCCTCGAGGACGAGGGCATCCCGCTCTCCGAGGACGAGCGGGAGCGGCTGGTCGACGTCATCGCCGCCGACCTCCTCGGCTACGGCTGCATCCAGCCGCTGCTGGTCGACGAGGCCGTGTCCGAGATCATGGTCAACGGCACCAAGTCGATCTACATCGAGAAGAACGGCAAGCTCCAGGTCGCCGACATCAACTTCGCCGACGAGCCCAGCCTGCGGAAGGTCATCAACCGCATCGTGGCCCCGCTCGGCCGCCGCATCGACGAGTCCTCGCCGATGGTCGACGCCCGCCTGCCCGACGGCTCCCGCGTCTGCGCGGTGATCCCGCCCCTCGCCGTCGACGGCTCCAGCCTCACCATCCGCAAGTTCGCGGCGAAGAAGTTCACGGCCGAGGACCTGATCGAGAAGGGCTCGGCCTCGGTCGAGTCGCTCTACATGATCGCGGCCTGCGTGCACGCCAAGATGAACATCCTCGTCTCGGGCGGCACAGGCTCGGGCAAGACGACGCTGCTCAACGTGCTGTCGAGCTTCATCCCCGACGGCGACCGCATCCTCACCATCGAGGACGTCGTCGAGCTGCAGATGCGCCAGCACCACGTGGTCCGCCTCGAGACCCGTCCGGGCAACTCCGAGGGCAAGGGCGAGATCTCGATCCGCGACCTGGTCAAGAACGCGCTGCGCATGCGCCCCGACCGCATCGTGGTCGGCGAGTGCCGTGGCGGCGAGGCCCTCGACATGCTCCAGGCCATGAACACCGGCCACGCCGGCTCGCTGTCGACGCTCCACGCCAACAGCCCGCGCGACGCCATGACCCGCCTCGAGACGATGGTGCTCATGGCCGGCATCGAGTTCCCGATCCAGGCCATCCGCCAGCAGATCGCCGGTGCCGTCGACCTCGTCGTCCAGATCGGGCGCCTGCGGGACGGCACCCGCCGCGTCACCCAGATCTGCGAGATCGGCGAGGTGAAGGGCGACCACGTCGAGGTGATCCCGATCTTCGACTTCGACTACTCCGCCGGGCTCGACGAGTCCGGCCGCGTCCTCGGCTCGCTCAAGCCCACGGGCTACCGCCCGCACTTCGTGGACCACATCAAGGACCTGGGCATCGAGTTCGAGGAGCGCATCTTCGGAGGTGCACACGCATGAGCCCGACCCGCACCGCACCGACCCGGGCGCTCCGGCTGCTCCTGGCCGCCGTCGTGGCCGTCCCCGCGCTCTGCCTCGGCCTGGCGCCGGCCGGTGCGCAGGAGGACGCCCCGCTCGAGATCCAGAACGTCGACTCGACCGGCTTCCCGCTGGTGCGCGCCGTCGTCTCCGGTCCCGCCGTCGAGGGCGACCCCGCCGGTGCCTTCGTGGTGGTCGAGGACGGCGAGGAGCGGACCGCCGACGTCCAGCGGCTCCGGACCGACCAGCTCAACGTGCTCCTCGCCATCGACACCTCCGGCTCCATGGCCGGCGAACCGATCGAGCGGGCCAAGGGCGCGGTCGCCGACCTGCTCGCCAACCTGCCCGACGACGTCCCCGTCTCGGTCATCGCCGTCGGCGACGCCCCGGTGCAGGTCCACGGCTTCTCCACGGACCGCGAGAGCATCCTCACCGCGGTCAACAGCCTGGCCGCCGGCGGGGGCAGCGCCCTGTTCGACGCCATCGACCGGGGCCTCGGCGAGCTCGCCGGACGCCAGGGGACCGGTGCCCTCATCGTGCTCGCCGACGGCGACGACTCGGCCTCGGTCGGCACCCTCGACACCACCCTGCTCCGCCTGATCGAGGCTCCGGTCTCGGCGTCCTTCGTCGCCCTCCAGACCGGCGACCTGAACCCGGCCACGTTCCAGTCCCTGGCCGAGGCGGCGGGCGGCGACGTCGTCACCACCGAGCAGGCCAGCGAGCTCGGACGGATCTTCTCCTCGATCGCCGCCAGCCTGTCGGGCCTCTACGAGCTCCGCTGGACCTCGGCCTCCGAGGGCGAGAGCGCCGAGCTGTCCATCGCCCTCGCCTCGGCCCCCGGAGCCGCGGTCACGACCAGCTTCGAGCACGCCGCCGTGCGCCAGTTCGTCCCCGACATCGCCGACGACGTCCGGGTCGTGCCCGACGGCGGCCCGCTGGCCGCCTCCTGGGTGCCCCTGGTCGGCGCCCTGGCCCTGTCGGCCGGGGCCGTCCTGCTCGTCTTCCTCCTCCGCAGCTCCGAGGGGGCGACCGAGCGCCGGGAGGAGCGTCGGGCGGCGCGGTCGTCGGTGAAGGAGGACCGCAAGCGGCGCATGGGCGGCGTGACCGACAAGCTCAACGACCTGTCGGCCCAGGTGCTCGAGTCCCGGGGCAAGGACCGCAGCCTCGACGACACCCTGGACCGGGCCGGCCTGGCCATGCGCTCCAACGAGTTCGTGGTCGTGTGCCTCGGCGTCGTCGTCGGCTCGCTCGTCGTCGGCATCCTGCTGTTCGGCATCCCCTACTTCCTGCTCGCCGGGATCCTCCCCGCTCTCGGCATCCCCCTGTTCCTGAAGTTCAAGATCGGCCGCCGGCGCAAGAAGTTCGTCGAGCAGCTGGGCGACACGCTCCAGCTCATGGCCGGCTCGCTCACCGCGGGCTACGGCCTGGGCCAGACCCTCGACTCGGTGGCCCGGGAGACCGACGCCCCGACCTGCGAGGAGTTCCAGCGGGTCGTGATGGAGACCCGCCTCGGCCGCAGCCTGGAGGATGCCCTCGACGCCATGTCGTACCGCATCGGGGCCAAGGACTTCGACTGGGTCGTCGACGCCATCAAGATCCAGGCCTCCGTGGGCGGCAACCTGTCCGAGATCATCGCCCAGGTCGGCGACACGATCCGGGCCCGGACCCGGATCCGGCGCCAGGTCGACGCCCTCACCGCCGAGGGCAAGATCTCCGCCCTCGTCCTGTTCACGCTGCCGCTCGGCCTGTTCGGGTTCATCTTCGCCTCGAACCCGGACTACATCACCCCGATGTTCTCCTCCGGGATGGGTCAGGTGATGCTGGGCGCCGCGGTCTTCATGATGGGCTGCGGCGGCCTCTGGCTCCGCAAGCTCGTGAACCCGGAGTTCTGACCGTGCCCCGTCCGCTCCTCCACCGCCCGATCCCCGGAGGCCCGCCGTGCTGATCGTCTACCTCGCCGCCTTCTTCGTCGTCGCCGGCGTCGGCCTGGCCCTGTGGGCCATCAAGCCGGAGCCGAGGATGGTGGCCATCGGCGTCGACCCCGAGGACGTCGCCCCCACCTCGCGTGAGCTCGAGCTGGAGGGCTCCTTCGGCGAGCGCGTCCTGCAGCCGATCGCCGAGGGCCTGTCCCGCCGGCTCGGGCGCTTCATGCCCCACGGGATCCTCGACTCCACGGCCCACACGCTCCGCGTCGCCGACCTGGACAAGAAGTGGAGCCCCGAGCTCGTCGTCGGCGCCCAGGTCGTGGGCGGTGCCCTCGGCGC
>CAZCEZ010000086.1:5801-15103 GCA_964497795.1 uncultured Acidimicrobiaceae bacterium
GTCCCGACCCCGCCCGGGGAGCGCTTCGCCGGCGCGGACCAGGACTCCTAGTCTCGGCCCGTGCCCGACGACGCCCGCGACGCCCCGATCACGCGCGACGACGTCGCCCACGTGGCCCGGCTGGCCCGCCTCACGCTGACCGACGACGAGCTGGACACCTTCACCGGCCAGCTCGCTTCCGTCCTCGCCCACGCCCGCGACGTCGAGGCCCTCGACCTCGACGACGTGCCGCCGACGGCCCACCCGTACCCGCTGCGCAACGTGGTCCGCCCCGACGTGGTCCGCCCCGGCCTCGACCGCGACGAGGTCCTCGCCGAGGCGCCCGCCGCCGAGGCGGGCATGTTCCGGGTCCCGCCCGTGCTCGGGGAGGCGCCGTGACCGACCCCACCGACCTCCGCGAGGCGACCGCCATCGCGGCCGCCGTGCGCGCCGGCGAGGTCCGGGCCCGCGACGTCGTCGACGCCCACCTGGACCGGATCGCCGCCCACGAGGCCGACGTCCACGCCTTCAACCTCGTCCTCGCCGACGACGCACGCGCCGCCGCCGACCGGGTCGACGCCCGGGTCGCCGCCGGCGAGGACCCCGGGCCGCTCGCCGGCGTCCCCGTGGCGCTCAAGGACAACCTGTGCACGCGGGGCGTGGCGACCACGTGCTCGTCGCGGATCCTCGACGGCTGGCGGCCGCCCTACGACGCCACCGTGGTCGAGCGCCTGGCCGCGGCCGGCGCCGTCGTGGTGGGCAAGACGAACCTCGACGAGTTCGCCATGGGCTCCTCCACCGAGAACTCGGCGTTCGGCCCGACCCGGAACCCGCACGACACGTCCCGGGTCCCGGGCGGCTCCTCGGGCGGGTCGGCGGCCGCCGTCGCCGCGGGCTTCGCGGCCGTGGCGCTCGGCTCGGACACCGGCGGGTCCATCCGCCAGCCCGCCGCGCTGTGCGGCACCGTCGGGGTCAAGCCGACCTACGGGCGCGTGTCGCGCCACGGGCTCATCGCCTTCGCGTCCAGCCTCGACCAGATCGGGCCCTTCACCCGGACCGTCGCCGACGCCGCCCTCGTCACCGAGGTCATCGGGGGCCACGACCCCCGCGACGCGACGTCCATCCCCGAGCCGCTCGAGCCCCTCGTGCCGTCCGCCGGTCGTGGCGTCCAGGGGCTGCGCATCGGGCTCGTCACCGAGCTGCTCGAGGGCGCCGAGGGCGGGCTCGAGGCCGAGGTCGCGGCCAGGGTCCGGGAGGCCGCCGCCGCGCTCGAGGCGGCGGGAGCGACCGTCGTGCCGGTCTCGGTGCCCGCGGCTGCCTACGGGCTGTCGGCCTACTACCTGATCGCCCCGGCCGAGGCCTCCTCGAACCTGGCGCGCTTCGACGGCGTCCGCTTCGGGCTGCGCGAGGAGCGCCCGACGATGGGGGAGACCTACGACGCCACCCGGACCGCCGGCTTCGGCGCAGAGGTGAAGCGCCGCATCATGCTCGGCACCTACGCCCTGTCCTCGGGCTACTACGACGCCTACTACGGCAAGGCCCAGCGGGTGCGCACGACGATCCTGCGGGACCTCGACGCGGCCTACGCCGACGTCGACGCGCTGCTCAGCCCGGCGTCTCCGTGCGTCGCGTTCCCGCTGGGCGACAAGACCGCCGACCCGCTCCAGATGTACCTGAACGACGTGTGCACCATCCCGTCCAGCCTCGCCGGGCACCCCGCCCTGTCCGTCCCCTTCGGCACGGGCGCCCACGGGCTGCCCGTCGGCGTCCAGGTCATGGCGCCTGCGCTGGGCGAGGCGGTCATGCTCGCCGTCGCCGGCGCGCTCGAGGCCGCGGCGCCACCGGCCCCCACCCCGACCCTCGCCGCCTCGGGGAGCGCCTCGTGACCGACGCGACCGCCACCGGCCGCCTCGACCTGCCGGGTGGCTACGAGCTCGTGGTCGGCCTGGAGTGCCACGTCGAGCTCCACACCGCCACCAAGCTGTTCTGCGGCTGCCCGAACCGCTTCGGGGACGAGCCCAACACCAACGTCTGCCCGACCTGCCTCGGGCTGCCCGGCTCGCTGCCCGTGCTCAACGCCGAGGCGCTCCGCCTCGCCACCGTCCTCGGACGGGCGCTCGGCTGCGAGGTCCGTCCCAGCTCCTTCGCCCGGAAGAACTACTTCTACCCGGACATGCCGAAGGACTACCAGGTGTCCCAGTACGACGAGCCGACCAACGTCGACGGCCACCTGGACCTGCCCGACGGCACCCGCATCGGCATCGAGCGGGCCCACATCGAGGAGGACACCGGCAAGTCGACCCACGTCGGGGCGAACCGCGGCACCTCGGGCGGCTCGGTCCGCATCCACGACGCCGCCTACTCCCTCGTGGACTACAACCGCTGCGGCGTCCCGCTCGTCGAGATCGTCTCCCGGCCCGACTTCCGGACTCCCGACCAGGCCCGGGCCTACGTCTCCGAGCTGCGGGCCATCCTCGTGGCCACCGGCGTGTCCGACGCCAAGATGGAGGAGGGCTCCCTGCGGGTCGACGCCAACGTCAGCGTCCACCTCCCGGGCGAGCCGCTCGGGACGCGCTGCGAGATCAAGAACATCAACTCGATCCGCTCGCTCGGCCGGGCCATCGAGTACGAGGCCCGCCGCCAGGTCGACCTGCTGACGGCGGGGGAGCGCGTCGTGCAGCAGACCCGCCACTGGGACGAGGACGACGGGCGCACCCACACCCTGCGCTCCAAGGAGGAGGCCGAGGACTACCGCTACTTCCCCGAGCCGGACCTCGTGCCCCTCGTGCCCACCGAGGAGGAGCTCGCCGCCGTCGACGCCGGCATGCCGCTCCTCCCGGCCGCCCGCCGGTCGCGGCTCGCCGACGCCGCCCGCCGATCCCTCCCGGACGAGACGGTCACGATCGTCGTCGACCGAGGCCTCGACGACCTCGCCGTGGGCGCCCTCGCCGAGGGCGTCGACGCCGACAAGGTCCTGAACCACCTCCAGCACGACCTCGAGCCCACCGCGGCGACCACCGTCACGGCCCCGCACCTCGCCGCCCTGGTCGCCATGGAGACCGCCGGCGAGCTCACCTCCAGCCAGGCCAAGACCGTGCTGGCCGAGATGGGCGAGACCGGTGGCGCGCCGGCCGACATCGCGGCGGCCCACGGCTTCGAGGCCATGGACACCTCCGAGCTCGAGGGCATCGTCGACCGGCTCATCGGCGACAACCCCGACGCCTGGGCCCGGTTCTGCGACGGCGACGGCAAGGTCGCCGGCTTCTTCACCGGGCAGGTCATGAAGGAGACCCGGGGGCAGGCCGACGGCAAGGCCGTGGCCCGGCTCCTCGCCGCCCGACGCGACGGATGACGGCCGCGGGGCGACGCGCGGCCTGCGCCGCGATCGCCGGTGCGATCCTCCTCGGGGCCTGCGGCGGCGACGGCGGCGGGCGCGCCCTCGTCCGCGACGACGCCGTCGGCGAGTTCGGGGCGACCTCCACCACCGAGCCCGTCGCGACCTTCACCGGCGACCCCAACAGCGAGTTCTGCCGCCGGAGCCGCGAGGCGGCAGCCGACCCGGTCGCCGATCCCTTCGCCGCCGGGCTCCGACCCGAGGAGGTCGAGCTCCGCTTCGGTGCCCTGACCCGCCGCTTCGACCGCCTCGCCGAGGCCGCCCCCGACGCGCTGGAGGACGACCTCGCCCTCCTCGTCGAGGTGTTCGACGAGTTCCGCGCTGCGCTGGAGGCCGCGGACTTCGACTTCGCCGCCCTCGCCGAGGCCGGGGTGGACCCGGCCGCCTTCGACGACCCGCGCCTCGCCCCGGTCGCCGACCGCCTCGCCGCCTACCAGTCGCAGGTGTGCGAGGGCCCCTGATCCGTCGTCCACGGCCCGGCGCAGGTGTGAACGATCGGTGAAGGGCACCGCCGCCGACGACCCCGGACCCCCGGGCGGTCCTACGGTCCGGGGCATGCGACCGGCGGCGATCACCTGGCCCACCTGGATCCGCCGGGCGCCGGGCCCCGCCGGCGGTCCGGGGAGCCCGCTCCGCGACGAGCGCACCGCCGCCATCCTCGGGATCGCGCTCGGGCTCGCGTTCACCGCCTGCTTCGCCACCGGCCTGTACTCGCACTGGGCCCAGAGCGGCGACCCCTGGATCGCCTTCCCGAGCCGTCCCGCCGGTCTGTACCGGATCACCCAGGCCGTGCACGTCACCACCGGCGTGGCCTCGATCCCGCTGCTGCTGGCCAAGCTGTGGACCGTCCTGCCCCGGTTCTTCGAGGTGCCCCCGGTCCGGTCGGCGACCCACGCCGTGGAGCGCCTCGCCCTCCTCCCGCTCGTCGGCGGCAGCCTGTTCCTCCTCACCACCGGCGTCGCCAACGTCGCCGCCTGGTACCCGTGGGAGTTCGACTTCGTCGCCGCCCACCACCACGCCTCCTGGATCGCCATCGGCGGCCTCGTCGCCCACGTCGGCGCCAAGCTCACCGCCACCCGCCACGCGCTCGCCGCCCCGGACGGCGACGACCCCGCTTCCGACGGCCCGGCACCCGCCTCCGACGGCCCTGCACCCGCCTCCGACGGTCCGGTGCGCGCCGGGCTGACGAGGCGGGGCTTCCTCGGCGTCGTGGGCGGCACCGGCGCGCTGCTCGGCGGTTCGGTGGGCTCGCAGTCGATCGCCCCGCTCGCGCCCATCGGGTTCCTGTCACCCCGCGACCTCGACCTCGGCGTGCAGGGTCTGCCCGTCAACTCCTCGGCCCGGCGGCGCCGCGTCGTGGAGGCGGCGACGTCCCCCGACTACCGGCTCACCGTCACCGGGGCCGTGCCTCAGGACCTCGTCCTGACCCTCGACGAGCTGCGGGCCCTCGACCAGCACGAGGCGACGCTCCCGATCGCCTGCGTCGAGGGCTGGTCGAAGTCGGCCCACTGGCGTGGCGTACGCCTCCGCGACCTCCTCGCCATCGCCGGGGCGGGCGAGGGGGCCGAGTGCACGGTGCGCTCGCTCCAGCAGCGCGGCGCCTTCCGGACCAGCACCGTCAACCGCAACCACGCCGGCGACCGGGACACGCTCCTCGCCCTGGAGCTGAACGGCGAGGTCCTGCACCTCGACCACGGCTACCCGGTCCGCCTCATCGCCCCGAACCGCCCGGGCGTCGACCAGACCAAGTGGGTCACCGAGGTGCGGGTGTCGTGAGCGGACGTCGACCGGAGGACCTCGCCCCGCCCCCTGCCCGACGGGTGGGCCTGTGGATCGGGTTGGGACTCGGGATCCTCCCGATGGTCCACGGCATCCGGGGCGTGCTCGCCGACCTGCCGGGCGTGCAGCTCACGTCGTTCCTCCGCTGGTTCCTCGGCGCCGCCGTCGTCCACGACCTCGTGGTCGGGCCCGCCGTCTGCGCCGTCGGCTGGGTCGTGGCCACCCGGCTCCCGCGCGTCGCCGTCGGGCCGGTCCAGGGAGCGCTCGTCGCCGGCGGCGCCACGGCGCTGGTCGCCTACCCCTTCGTCCGAGGGTTCGGGGTCACGCCGGGCGAGCCGTCGTTCCTGTCCCGGGACTACGCCGCATCGGTGCTCATCCTGTGGGCGGCGTACGCCGCCATCGCCGCCGTCGTTGTCGCGGCCCGACTCCGCCGGGGCGCGCGCCGGTCGAGGTCCTGACGGCGCCGGTCAGCGCACCGCACCGGTCACGGCCCACGCACCGCTGCGCCACCGCAGCGAGAGGGCGACGAGGCGGGCGCCCATGAGCAGCGCGACGGTGGCCCACACCCACCCGATGCCGAGGTCCGCGGCGAGCACCGCCCCGGCCGCCGGCGCGGTCACCGCGAGCGCGCCGACCATCGCCACGGCGAGGAACCGGAGGTCGCCGGCGCCGATCAGGAGCCCGTCCAGCACGAACACGGCACCGTTCACGGGCTGCAGCACCGCCACCCACACCAGCAGGAAGCCGGCCAGGGCCGTCACCGCCGGGTCGTCCGAGAACGCTGCCGGGAGGATCGGGGCCACCGCCAGGGTCAGCGCGCCCAGCGCGACGCCGCCGCCGACGCCGAGCTGCAGCATCCGCCGACCGGCCGCCCGGGCCCGCGCCACGTCACCCGCCCCGAGGAAGCGTCCGACGAGGGCCTGGCCGGCGATGGCCAGCGCATCGAGGGCGAGGGCGAGGAGGCTCCACGTCGCGAAGGCGATCTCGTGGGCCGCGACGTCGACCACCCCGATCCGGGCCGCCACGGCCGTGGTCAGCGTGACCGCGGCGCGCAGCGCCACCGTGCGCACGAGCAGGTCGCCTCCGGCCCGTCCGAGACGGCCCACGACGTCGGGCGCCGGCCGCAGTCGGACCCGGTGGGCCCGCCCGGCGCGCACCACCATGGCGACGTACGCCCCCGCCGAGCCGACCTGGGCCACCACCGTCGACAGCGCCGACGCCCCGATGCCGAAGCCCAACCCGGGGATCAGGACCAGCTCGAGCACGAGGTTCCCGCCGGCGGCTGCGACGGCGACCACCAGGGGCGTCCGGGTGTCCTGCAGCCCGCGCAGGTAGCCGGTCCCCGCGAACACCAGCAGCTGGAACGGGATCCCGATCGCCGAGATCCGCAGGTACGTCGTGGCCAGTGCCTCCACGTCCCCGGAAGCCCCGAGCAACCGCACCAGGGGCCCGGCGCCGGCGGCGACGGCCGCGCCGACGACCACGCCGATCGCGGTGGCGAGCCACAGCGACTGGACGGCCTGGCCGGCCGCCTCCGCGTCCCGCCCGGCGCCGAGCAGGCGGGAGACGGCCGCGGTCGTGCCGTAGGCCAGGAAGATGAACACGGCGAAGCCGCCGAGCAGGGCCGACGACGCGACGGCGAGGCCGGCCAGGGCATCGGTCCCGATGCGCCCGACCACCGCGGTGTCGGCCAGCACGTACAGCGGCTCGGCGACGAGCGCGCCCAGCGCGGGGACTGCGAGCCGCAGGATCTCCCGGTCGAGGACCTGACGCTGCGGGACCCGATGCCCTCGGCCCCGACGCTCGCGGCCCCGGTGGTCCGGTGCCGACCCGTGCGCGGGGGTCGGGTCGTCGATCACGTCGGCCGATCCTGGCAGGGGGCGGGAGCCCGTCCGGCATCCGGCCGCAGGTCCGCGGACCGGTCCACCCCGGGTGGTCCGGGCCGCACGGTGCGGCCCCGGTTCGCGCCAGGTGTGACATCGGTGTTCCGAATTGTGTTCTGCGCGTGAACGCCGGTAGGTATGGAAGGGCCGTGGCCTCCACGACCATCGATCCCGACGCGAGCATCTCCTTCCGGTCTCCCCGGAAGGCGGACGGCCCCACCCTGTGGGCCCTCGCGAAGGACAACGGCCTCGACGAGAACTCGCCCTACGCGTACCTGCTGTGGACCGAGTACTTCGCCGGGACGACCGTCGTCGCCACCGCAGGTAACGACGACGACACCCCCGTCGGCTTCGTGATCGGCTTCCTCGCCCCCGAGGACCCCGAGACCGTCTTCGTCTGGCAGATCGGCGTCGATCGAGCACACCGACGCAAGGGCATCGCCGGCCGCATCCTCGACACCCTCGTCGAGCGCACCGGCGCCTCCTACGTGGAGTCCACCGTGACGCCGTCCAACACGGCGTCGCGCACGCTGTTCTCTCGCCTGGGCGAGCGGAACGGCACCGAGGTCAGCATCGAGCCGCTGTTCGGCGAGGAGCTGTTCCCCCCGGGGCACGAGGCGGAGGAGCGATTCCGCATCGGCCCCATCGGGACCGGCACCGCACCGGACGGGGAGGCCCGGGGCTGAGCTCCCCACCCGGCGCGCCTGCTTCGGCGCGCCCGCACGACCGTCCGTCAACACCGAGGGATCAACGATCCACATGAGCATCTTCGACCGTCTCGAGTCCGAGGTCCGCGGCTACTGCCGCTCCTGGCCCGTCGTCTTCAAGGGAGGCGAGGGGCACCGGATGTTCGCCGAGGACGGCACCGAGTACCTCGACTTCTTCGCCGGTGCCGGCGCCCTGAACTACGGCCACAACCACCCCGCCATGATCGACGCCATGCAGCGCCACCTGTCCTCGGGTGGGTTCGTGCACGCGCTCGACATCTCCACGACGACCAAGGCCGAGTTCCTCGAGACCTTCGAGGACGTCGTGCTGAAGCCCCGGAACCTGGACTACAAGGTCCAGTTCCCCGGCCCGACCGGCACGAACGCGGTCGAGGCCGCGCTCAAGCTGGCCCGCAAGGTCACCGGGCGCGAGAAGGTGCTCGGCTTCACCAACGGCTACCACGGCATGACGCTCGGCAGCCTCGCCGTGACCGGCAACGCGTCCAAGCGCGAGGGGGCCGGCGTCCCGCTCGGGCACGCCCAGTCCGTGCCCTTCGACGGCTACCTCGGCGAGGGCGTCGACACCCTCGACTACCTCGAGGCCATGCTCGTGGGCGACTCCTCCGGGATGGACCTCCCGGCTGCGGTCATCGTCGAGACGACCCAGGGCGAGGGGGGCATCAACCCCGCCGGCCACGAGTGGATGCGGCGCCTGGACCAGATCTGCAAGACCCACGGCATCCTGCTCGTGGTCGACGACATCCAGGTCGGCTGCGGCCGCACCGGCCCCTTCTTCTCCTGGGAGCGGATGGGGATCGACCCCGACATCGTGACCCTGTCGAAGTCGATCTCCGGGTCCGGCCTGCCCATGGCCCTCGTGCTGATGAAGCCCGAGCACGACCTCTGGTCGCCCGGTGAGCACAACGGCACCTTCCGGGGCAACAACCTCGCCTTCGCCACGGCGACCGTGGCGCTGCGGACCTTCTGGACCGACGACGAGTTCACGAGGTCGGTGGAGGCCAAGTCGGCCCGCGCTCGCGCCGGTCTCGAGCGGATCGCCGAGGCGCACCCCGGCCTGTTCACCGAGGTCCGCGGCCGAGGCCTGATCCTGGGCGTGGAGACCACCGTGCCCGAGATCGCGCCCGCCCTGGCCGAGGCGGCCTTCAAGCGCCAGCTCGTCATCGAGACCGCCGGCGCCGAGGACGAGGTCGTCAAGCTGCTCCCGCCGCTGATCATCCCGGACGAGGACATCGACCGCGGCCTGCAGATCCTCGCCGACTGCGTCGACGACTTCGACGAGGCCATGGTCGAGGACCTGCGCGCCGAGCGCGACGGCGAGGGGGTGACGTCGTGATCGTCCGCACCCTGGCCGACATCGTCGGCTCCGACCGCGACGTCGACGGCGGGAACTGGTCCAGCCGCCGGCTCTGCCTGGCCGACGACGGCATGGGGTTCTCCATGCACGACACCGTCCTGCGGGCCGGCACCGAGACGCACATGTGGTACAAGAACCACCTCGAGGCCGTGTACTGCATCGAGGGCAAGGCGACCCTCGAGGAC
>CAZCEZ010000087.1:0-12954 GCA_964497795.1 uncultured Acidimicrobiaceae bacterium
TGGTGTCGGAGGGGGGACTTGAACCCCCACGCCCTTGCGGGCACTAGCCCCTCAAGCTAGCGCGTCTGCCAATTCCGCCACTCCGACGTGGCACCCGGTCAGGCCGGGTGGAGGCGATACCATACCCAACCGCGATCGGTGCCTCCGAATCGTCCCGGCGGGTTCCCCGATCCGGCACGGCGGTGGCGCTCAGCGGCTGATCCGGACCCCCGAGAGGTCGACGCTGCCGTCGGCCCGCACCACGAACCCCTCGACGCCGACGGCCGTCGCGGCCACGGTCCGGAGCTGGGCCAGCGGCACCACGGCGCCGGCGCCGATCAGCGCGTCCTCGATCTCGGCCCAGCGGGCCAGGCGGGTCGCGGCGAGAGGCTCGGTCCGGGCTGCGGCGATGGCGGCGTCGACGAGCTCGTCGCCGTAGCGGGTCACGTTGTCCGGGGAGTCCGACGCCCACGACACGAGGTGGGCGGCCGGGGTGCGGGACACGCCCAGCGTCCCGTACAGCACCAGCTGCTGCTGGCCGGCCGCGACGAGGCTCTCGTAGGTGCTGACCGGCGTGGGCATCGCCGTCACCTCGATCCCGGCTGCGCCGAGCTGGTCCACCAGCACGCCGGCCACCGCGGCCTGCACCTCGCTGTCGTCGGTCAGCAGCCGCAGCGACGTCGACCGTCCGTCGGCCTCCACCTGGCCGACGAGCGTGCGGGCCTCGGCCTGGCCCGGTCCGCACGGGTCGGGGCAGCGCCCGCCGCCGGGCACCCCCGCCGGCACGAGGCCCCCCAGGGGCAGGGCGGCAGGTCCGAACACGGCGTCGACGAGGGGACCGCGGTCGACGGCCAGGCCGACGGCTCGTCGAAGGCGGCCGTCCTCGAGCGGCGACACGGTCGTGGAGACGCCGAGGAGCACGGTCCCGTGGAAGGGCTGGAGGTCGGCGACGAGCCCCTCCCCCAGCGACGCGCCGAGTCCGTCGGCGGGCACGGGGGCCCAGTCGACCCGCCCGCTGGCCAGGGCGTCGGCCGCTGCGGCGACGTCGTCGACCAGGAGGAGCTCGACGCGAGCCGGGCCCTCGCCCCGTCGCCGCTCCAGCGCCACCGACGCCGGTCCGGTGACGGACACGACGTGGTCGCCGGACGCGTTCGGGGCGGTGGGTGCGCCTCGACCGCCCGGTGCGGCGGCGCCGGGCGACCCGGGTGCGTCGGCGTCCACGATCCCGTACACGGGCGAGGTCAGCCGCTCGGGAAGGGTCGCCGACGGCGCGGCGAGCACGACCTCCACGGTGTCGGCGGCGACCGCCCGCACCTCGACCACGTCCTCCAGCGCGAGGGCGGCCAGCGACCCGCTCCCCCGGGCCCGGACCCGGTCGAGCGACGTGCGCACGTCCTCCGCGGTCAGCGCGGTGCCGTCGGCGAAGGTGGCGTCCTCCCGCAGCCGGAAGCGCCAGGTGCGGCGCTCCGCGTCGGCCGTGACCTCGGCGAGACCGGGCTGGACGGTGCCGTCGTCACCGACGACGACCAGGGTGTCGGCGACGAGGTCGGCCACGAGCACCTGGGAGACCGACGCCGGCGACGCGTCGCCCGGGTCGAGGGAGGCCACGCCGACCACGGCGAGGCGCAGGACCCCGTCGTCGAGCCCGTCCGCACCGGCGTCGACGTCGTCACCGGCTCCGCCGCCGTCACCGTCCGCAGGGCCGTCGGCGTCGGTCGTCGTCGGGGCGTCGGACGACCGGTCGGGGCCGTCGTCGTCGTCGGATCCGCCGCACCCGGCGAGCAGCACGAGCGCGGCGACCAGCGCCGGCAGGGTCCGCCGGAGCGTGGACGCCGGGGCGTGCACCGCCGACGAGCTCAGTCGAGGATGAGGGCCAGGCCGATGGTGGTGAACACGAACCCGACGGCGACCACGATGGTGATCCGGTCGAGGTTCTTCTCCATCACCGTGGAGCCCGAGGCGGCAGCGCCGGCGCCGCCACCGAACATGTCGGACAGACCGCCGCCCTTGCCCGAGTGCAGCAGCACGAGGCCGATGAGGCCGAGGGCCTGCGAGACGTGGATGGTGGTGACGAGGATCTTCAGCATCGGTCCGGGTCCGGTCGACGGCGAGGGAGCGCCGAGGCTACCCCGGCTCAGCGCTCGACCACGAACGCGTGGAGCGCGCCGAGGGGTCCGCGGCCGAGCGGCTGGCGGTCCGGCACCGACACCTCGGCGGCGTCGACCCACCACGTCTCGGACCGCTGGCCGAGCGGGAGCCAGGCGCGCACCTCCGCGGCCAGCGCCCCGAGGGTGCGGGACACGGCCAGGACCTCCTCGCCGTCCACGCCGGCGACCAGGGCGTCGAGCAGCGCCTGCGCATCCGGGTCGCACCAGGCGAGCGGGCCCTCGGCACCCGGCGGGCACCGGTAGAGGCGCTCCACCCGCCCGGGCGTCCCGAGCGGCACCGACTGGACGGACAGGCCGGTCGCCGTGGTCCGGGTCGGGTCGGACCACGCGGACGCGTCGACCTGGCCGCTGCCGGCCTCGATGCCCAGCGCCCGCAGCGACAGCCGGACGGCGTCGGCGACGGCATCGGCCCCGGCGAGGCCCGGGTCGTGGGTGACGGGCACGGTCAGCACCTCGCCGCCGCGCCGTCGGACGCCGTCCTCGCCCCGCACCCACCCGTCCGCGTCCAGCACGGCCTCGGCGGCGGGGAGGTCGGTGCCGGTGGCTGCGAGCACGTCCTCGCAGGCCTCCTCGGCGGGGAGCCAGCCGAGGCACGGGACCGGCTCGGGCCGCTCGCTGCCCTCGGGCACGACCAGCTCGAGGAGCGAGGCCCGGTCGAGGGCGTCGTCGAGGGCGGTGCGCACCGCGGCGGACTGCAGCGCCGGGGTGCGGCGGTCCAGGAGGAGGCCGACCACCTCGGCAGCCGGGGTGCGGCGGGCCGAGAGGCCGTCGCGACCGGGGTCCTCGACGGACAGGACGACGTCGACGTCGGGCCCGGGGCGCTCGCCGGGGTCGAGCCGCACGATCTCGACGCGGTCGATCCCGGCGCGGCGGTCCTCGTCCCAGTGCTCGGGTCGAGCGGCGAGCACGATCTCGTCGTCGTCGAAGGACACCAGCTCCCAGGGGCCGGCGCCCGTCGGGGCCTCGTCGACGAACCTGCCCGCCAGGTCGAGGTCGACGGCGACGTCGTCGGCGGGCAGCAGGAAGCCGTCGTGGCCGCCGAACAGCTGGGGCCAGTCGGCCCACGGGCGGTCCAGGGTGACGACGGCGACGAGCGGGTCGCGGTCGTCCACGGACACGATGTGCTCGTATCCCCGCCGGTCGGCGCCCGTGGTCGACATGACCGCCCGCCACGTGGCGACGACGTCGCTGGAGGTCACCGGGCGCTCGTCGTGCCAGCGGGCCTCGGGCGCCAGGCGGTAGGTGATCGTCTGCGCCCCGGCCTCGTCGACCAGCACCTCGGGCCGACCGACCAGCACGGGAGACGGGACGACGGTCCCGTCGGGCGTCGGCTCCATGAGCACGGGGAGCACGTGCTGGAGCACCAGGTCGGTGGCTGCGCCGGACCCGCAGGTCAGCGGCTCCAGGCACGTGGGCCACTCGGGTGTCGCGACCCGCAGCACCGTGTCGGCCGGCGGGATGGTCGTCGTCGAGGTCCCGCCGTCCTCGGCAGCGTCGGACGTGCACGCAGCCACCAGGGCGAGGATGGCGACGAGCGCGCCGAGCGCGGCGCGCCGACGGACCCCCGGGCGGGTGGGCAGGTCCCCGCGCTCCCCCGGCTCCATCGTCAGACGACCGAGCTGACCTCGGCGTGGTGGCAGGCCGAGGGGTGCCCGTGGCCGCGGTCGACGAGCTGGGGCTCCTCCTCCGCGCACAGGTCCGTGGCCTTCCAGCACCGGGTCCGGAACCGGCAGCCCGAGGGCGGGTCGATGGGGTTCGGCACGTCGCCCTCGAGGACGATGCGCGCCCGCGTCCGCTCGCGACGGGGGTCCGGCACCGGCACCGCCGAGAGCAGCGCCTGGGTGTAGGGGTGCGTCGGGCGGCCGTACAGGTCGGCGGCGTCGGCGATCTCGACGACCTTGCCGAGGTACATCACCGCGACCCGGTCGGAGATGTGCCGCACGACGGAGAGGTCGTGGGCGATGAAGACGTACGCGAGTCCGAGCCGGTCCTGGAGGTCCTCGAGGAGGTTGAGGATGCCGGCCTGGACGGACACGTCGAGGGCCGACACGGGCTCGTCGAGGACGAGGACCTTGGGCTCGAGGGCCAGGGCCCGGGCGATGCCGATGCGCTGGCGCTGGCCGCCGGAGAACTCGTGGGGGAAGCGGTTGGCGTGCTCGGGCTTGAGCCCGACGAGCTGGAGGAGCTCCTTGACCCGCTGGGGGCCGCCGTCCTTCCAGCGGCCGTGGATGCGGAGCGGCTCGCCGACGATCTCGCTGATCGGCATGCGCGGGTCGAGCGACGCGTACGGGTCCTGGAACACGATCTGCAGGTCCTGGCGCAGGGTCCGCATCTCGCGCTTGGACAGCTCGGTGAGGTCGCGGCCGTCGAACAGGACGCGGCCCTCGGTGGCCGGGAGCAGCTGGAGGATGGTCCGCCCGAGCGTCGACTTCCCGCAGCCGGACTCGCCGACGACGCCGAGCGTCTCGCCGGCCCGGAGCTCGAGGTCGACGCCGGCCACCGCCTGCACGGCGCCGACCGTGCGGCGCAGCAGGCCCTTGGAGCGGACGTCGAAGTGCTTGCGCAGGCCCTCGACCTGCAGGATCGGCGTGCCGTGCTCGCTCATCGGGACTCCTCCCCGCTGGCGGCGGTGTCGCTCGGGTCCGGCGCGAAGTCGGCCGCGTCGGGGACGGTGCCGAGGGCGCGGCCGGTGCCGAACACCTCGGCGGGGTCGGCCACCTCGACCAGGTCCTCCCAGCGCAGGCAGGCCGAGACGTGGCCGTCGACGTCGGTGTCCCGCAGGCGCGGGTCCTCGCTCCAGCAGGCCTCGACCGCCATCGGGCAGCGGGGCGCGAACTGGCAGCGGGTCGGCAGGTCGATCATCGACGGGGGCGCGCCCTCGATGGGCGTGAGCCGCCGTGCGGCCTGGTCCATGCGGGGCAGCGAGCCGAGCAGCCCGAGGGTGTAGGGGTGGCGGGGCTGGTAGAAGACGTCGTCCACCGTGCCGGACTCGACGACGCGGCCGGCGTACATGACGACGACGTCGTCGGCCGACCCGGCGACGACGCCGAGGTCGTGGGTGATGAGGACCATGGCGGCGCCGGTCGCCTCGCGGGCCGCCTTCAGCGCCTCGAGCACCTGCGCCTGGACGGTGACGTCGAGGGCCGTGGTCGGCTCGTCGGCGATGATCACGTCGGGGTCGTTGGCCATGGCGATGGCGATCACGACCCGCTGGCGCATGCCGCCGGAGAACTCGTGCGGGTAGTTGTCGACGCGCTGCTCGGCGTTGGGGATGCCGACGGTCTCGAGCAGCTCGACGGCGCGGGCCCGGGCCTCGTCCCTGGACACGTCCCGGTGGAGCCGGATGGCCTCGGCGATCTGCCAGCCCACCTTGTACACGGGGTTCAGCGACGTCATCGGGTCCTGGAAGATCATCGCGATCCTCGAACCACGGATGCGTCCCAGCTCCTTGTCGGACTTCGTGAGCAGCTCGTCGCCCCGGTACCGGGCCGACCCGGAGATCCGGGCGGTCTCGGGCAGCAGGCCCATGAGCGCGTTCGCCGTCACGGACTTGCCGGACCCGGACTCGCCGACGATGCCGAGCACGCGCCCGGAGCCGAGGGTCCAGCGGACGCCGCGGACGGCCTCCACGAGACCGTCGTCGGTCGGGAAGGCGACGTCGAGGCCCTCGATCTCGAGGACGTCGCCCTTGGCGGCATCGGGACGATCCGCGGTGTCGGTGGCGTCGCTCACTGCCGGACCCTCCGCTGCTTGGGGTCGAACGCGTCCCGCAGGCCGTCGCCGACGAAGTTCACGGTGAGGGCGATCAGGATGATCAGCAGGCCCGGGTAGTAGAAGAGGTGCGGCCGGGTCTTGAACGCCGCCTGGCCCTCCGAGACGAGCAGGCCGAGCGAGGTGTCGGGCGCGGCGATGCCGAGGCCGAGGTACGACAGCCCGGTCTCGGCCAGGATCGCCACCGCGACGACGATCGTGGCGTTGACGATGATCGAGCCGATGGCGTTGGGCAGCAGGTGCCGCACGATGATGCGACCGTCGCTCGCGCCGAGTGCCCGGGCGGCCTCGACGTACTCCTTCTCGCGCAGCGACAGGAACTCGGCGCGCACGATGCGGGCCACCGGCATCCAGAAGAACGCGGCGATGATCAGGGCGAGCTGGAACCAGCCGCCGCCCACGATCCGGGCGAGGAGCAGGAAGACGGCCAGGCTCGGGATCACCAGGAACAGGTCGGTGACCCGCATGAGCACGGCGTCGACGAGGCCCCGGTAGTAGCCGGCGATCGCGCCGATCAGCGTGCCGACCGTGGTCGACAGGAAGGCGACGAGGAGCGCGACCTGGACCGACCGCTGCGCGCCGCGGAAGACCTTGGCCATGAGGTCCCGCCCGATGTCGTCGATGCCCATGGGGTGCTCCCACGACGGCGGCTCGTTGAACTCGGGGAGCTGCTCGGCGTAGCCGTAGGTCCAGAAGCGGCCACCGGCGAGGGACACGACGACGAGCAGCACGAGGACGACGAGGCTGGCCACGGCGAGTCGGTGCTGCAGGAACCGTCGGACGATCAGCTGGCGCTGGGAGCGGGTCTCGACCGCGAGCTCGTGGTCGAGGTGGGAGGGCTGGATGCCCGGGTCCACGGGCCGCTCGCCCTGGGGGCTGGGGCTGGTGTCGGTCACTGCCGGATCCTCGGGTCGAGCACGCCGTAGAGCAGGTCGGCGATGAGGTTGAACACGATGACGATGACGCCGGTGACCATCATCCAGGCGAGGACGATGTTGACGTCGTAGTCCCGGAGGCCCTCGATGAGCAGGTTGCCCATGGCCGACCACCCGAAGACCTGCTCGGTGATGATCGCCCCGCCGAAGACGGCGCCGAAGTCGATGGCCACGACGGTGGTGAGGGGGATGAGGGCGTTGCGCAGCCCGTGGCGGAACACGACCCGGCGGCGTGACGCGCCCTTGGCCTTGGCCAGCTTGATGTAGTCCGAACCCATCACGTCGAGCATCGAGGACCGCTGGTAGCGGCTCCACGCGGCGTAGGAGATGAGGGCGAGGGCGATGGTCGGGAGCACGAGGTGGCCGGCGTAGTCGGCCATGCGCCCCCAGAAGTGGGTGTCGAGCCGTGGCGACTCGGACCCGGTCGTGTAGATGATCCGTCTGCCGATCAGGTCGTTGAACCGGACGGCGAGGAACTCCTTGAGGAGGGCTGCGAGCCAGAAGACCGGCATCGACAGGAACAGGAAGCCGGAGAAGGTGAAGAAGTAGTCGGTCTTGGAGTACTGCCGCGTCGCCGACAGCACGCCGACGCCGATGGCCAGGACGAGCGACACCACCACCGACGCGGAGACCATCCGCAGCGTCCGGCCGAGGCGGCGCCACAGGACCTCGTTCACGGGCTGGCCGCTCAGGTCGTCGCCGAAGTCGCCGGTGACGACGTCGCCCAGCCAGGTCAGGTACCGCTCGTGGGCCGGCTTGTCGAGGCCGATCTGCCGGGCCCGCTCGTCGATGACCTCCTGGGGCACCGGCGGGTTCCGGGACCGGAGCTCGGCGAGCGGGTCACCGAAGGAGGTGACGGTGAAGTAGATGAGCACCGATGCCACGAGGAGCACGATCACCGAGACGATGACGCGGCGGACCACGAATCCGAGCACTGCGGGACCTTCTTGGAGCGGTTCTTCAGGCGGTCGTCACGGGCCGGCGAGCCGGCCCGGAAAAGGAACAGGGTGGGGCACCGGGGTGCCCCACCCTGTCACCTCAGATCGACGGGGTGGTGGCGATCAGCCGACCGTCCAGTCGTAGGCGTTCCAGAGCGGACCGGCCGTCGAGGCGTTGTCGATCACGTTGGCGATCGAGCTGCGGAACGGCAGGAACGTGGGCTTCTGGTACAGCGGCACCGTCGGCATGTCCGACCAGAGGATGCTGTCGGCCTGGTTGTACAGGTCGGTGGCCACCGCGGCATCGGTCTCGACCAGGGCCTGGTCGAAGATGTCCACGATCTCGTCGTTCATGTAGCCGGTGTTGTTGGAGTTGACCAGCGTCGGGTCGTCCGTGCTGTAGAGCGCCTTGTTGGAGCTCGGGAACGGCGTGCCGACCCAGGCGAACAGCGCGATGTCGTAGTCCTGGTCGGCGAGCAGGTTGCTCTCCGGGAAGAACTTCTCGAACACGGCGCCGCCCTCGACGTTGTCGATGACGATGTCGATGCCGGCCGCGGCCAGCTGGTTCTGGATCACGAGCTGGGTGTTCTCCCGCAGCGCGTTGCCACCGGTGGTGGAGATGCGCAGCGACAGGTCGCCGTCCTCGGGGTGCGTGCACACGTCGCCGGAGCAGTCGTAGCCGGCGTCGGCCAGCAGGGTGCCGGCCTCCTCGAGGCTCTGGGTCTCGTAGCCCTCGGCGTTGTTCACGTACTGGGGCAGCGTGTTCAGCCAGATGCGGTTGTTGAGCACCTCCGCCTGGTCGGAGAACTGGCCGACGGTCCGGGCCACGAGGTCAGGGCGGTCGAGCGCCTTCGCGATGGCCTGGCGGACCTCGAGCTTGGCGAGGTGGCTGTTGGCCAGGTTGAAGTCGATGTGCTCGAACTGCAGACCGAAGGAGATCTGCGAGTCGACGCCGTCGATCGAGTCGATCTGGTCGACCAGGTCCAGCTGCGGCTGGGGGTAGGCCATGTCGATCTCGTCGTTCTCGAGCGCCGCGGGGATGCCGGAGTTGTCGACGTCGAAGCGGATCACGATCTCGTCCAGCTCGGCGGTCTCGCCCCAGTAGGCGCCGTTGGGCACCAGGGTCACCGACTGCTCGGGCGAGTAGTCGGTGAGGATGAAGGGGCCGCCCGAGAACGGGAGGACGCCGTCGCCGTCGAAGGCCTCGTTCCAACCGACGACGGGGTCGCCGCCGCCGGCCTCGGTGACGAGGTGGGCCGGGAGCATGTTGGTGAACAGGCTCTGCCACTCGCTGTAGGGCTCGCTGTAGGTGACCGTGACGGTCTTGCCCTCCTCGGAGCCCTCCACGGACTCGATGCGGTCGTAGCCGGTGGTGGTGGCGGTGTCGACGCAGGTGTCGGAGCCGTTCTGCATCATCCACTGGAACTCGAAGTCGTCGGCCGTGATCGGGGTGCCGTCGGACCAGACCGCGTCGGGCTGGATGACGTACTCGATGACCTGGGGCTCGTCGGACACCTGCTCGGCCGAGACCAGCAGCGTGTCGTCCATGACGACCTCGAAGTCCGGCGTGGTGCGGAACGTCCACGGCAGGACCGCCTGGGTCAGCTGGCCGAGGGCCAGCAGGTTGGAGGACGACGTGTTGATGTTCCAGCCGTCGGGCTCCTGGTCGGAGGCGAACACGACGGTGCCGCCGCTGTTGCCCTCACCCACGGGGATGTCGATGTCGAGCTCGGTGACACCCTCGGTCGGGCAGTCGGACTCCTCGCCCTCGTCCGGGGTCTCCTCGCCGCCGTCATCCTCGGTGTCGGGTGCGGCTTCGGTGTCGCCGTCGTCGTCGCCGCACGCGGCCGCGATCAGCGAGAGGCCGAGGAGCAGCGCGAGCACGCGCAGCCATCGGGACTTGGTCACAGGGGATTCCTCCTGGTTTGGGTACAGGGTGTCCCGTCGTCGGATCGGGGCCCGATCGGCGGGACGATCGTCCACGGTATGGCACGGGGGTCGGCCGATGTGTGAACGGGCGGTGACCGTAGCGACTGAGGGTCGAGTGACCAAGGCCACAGCGCGCGAAATGCATGCGCGAAACGGACAAGCCTGACGTTGTGCGCAGTACCCAGGGGTGAAACTCGTCACCCTGCACCGAGAAAAGGCTGTCAGCTGGACGCTTCGTGCAGTCGGTACTGGACGATGCGACCGAAGTCGTCTGCGTCGAGCGACGCGCCGCCGACCAGCGCGCCGTCGATGTCGGGCTGCGTGAGCAGCTCGGCGGCGTTGACGGGCTTCACCGATCCGCCGTACTGGATGCGCACCGAGGCGGCGGCGTCCGCGCCCGAGACCTCGGCGACGGTGGCCCGGACGTGGGCGCACATGGCCTGCGCGTCGTCGGCGGTCGCGGTGCGTCCGGTGCCGATGGCCCAGATGGGCTCGTAGGCGATGACCATGCCGGCGACCTGGTCGGGCTTCACGCCGGCGAGCCCGGCGCGGACCTGGCCGGCGACCTTGTCCTCGGCCTGCCCGGCCTCGCGCTCCTCGAGCGTCTCGCCGCAGCACATGATCGGCGTCATCCCGGCCTTCAGGATCGCCTTGACCTTGGCGTTGACGAACTCGTCGGTCTCGCCGAACAGCTCGCGGCGCTCGGAGTGCCCGCAGATCACGTAGGCGACGTCGAGCTTGGCCAGCATCTCGGGGGCGATCTCGCCGGTGAAGGCGCCGGAGGACTCGGGGTGGCAGTTCTGCGCGCCGAGGGCGACCGGGATCTTGTCGGCGTCGAGCACGGTCTGGATGGAGCGGAGGTCGGTGAAGGGCGGGTGCACCGACACGTCGACGACCTCGACGTCGTCGGTGGTGAGGACGTAGCTGAGCTTCTGCAGCAGCTGGATCGCCTCGAAGTGGTTCTTGTGCATCTTCCAGTTGCCGCTGATGAGCGGCCGCCGGTCGGTTCGATCGGTCATGACTCCCCCCGGAGCGCTGCGAGACCGGGGAGGTCGCCCTGCTCGAGGAGCTCGAGGCTGGCACCCCCGCCGGTGGAGATGTGGTCGATGTCGCGTGCCAGGCCGAACTCGGCCACGGCGGCGGCGGAGTCCCCGCCGCCCACGACGGTGAAGGCGCGGGCGTCGGCGACGGCCTCGGCCACGGTGCGGGTCCCGGCCGCGAAGCGCGGGTCCTCGAACACGCCCATGGGGCCGTTCCAGAAGATGGTGTTGGCCTCGGCGATCAGGTCGCCGAACTCGGCGGCGGTGCCGGGGCCGACGTCGAGGCCCATCCAGCCGTCGGGGATGGTGGTGTGCAGCTGGCGCACCTCTCCCCCGGCGTCGGGGTCGCCGATCTTGCCGCCCGGACCGAGCGCCGTGACGTCGGAGGGCAGGTGGATCTTGTCGCCGTCGGACTCGAGGAGCCGGCGGCACGTGTCGACCATGTCGGGCTCGAACAGCGAGTCGCCGATGTGGTGCCCCTGCGCGGCGAGGAACGTGAAGCACATGCCGCCGCCGACGATGAGGTGGTCGACGAGGGGCAGGAGCGCCTCGATCACGCCGATCTTGTCGGACACCTTGGAGCCCCCGAGGATGGCGAGGAACGGGGACCGGGCGTCGGTGCGCAGTCCCCCGAGGATCTCGACCTCCTCGGCCAGCAGCCGGCCGGCCGCCGAGGGGAGGTGCCGGGGCGGGCCGACGATGGAGGCGTGCGCCCGGTGGGACGCACCGAAGGCGTCGTTGACGTAGGCGTCCTGGCCCTCGATCAGCCTCGCCACGAAGGCCGGGTCGTTCCCGGTCTCGCCCGGGTCGAACCGCAGGTTCTCGAGCAGCGCCACGCCGGGGGCCAGCTCGGCGAGCCGGGCCCGGACCGGGTCCATCGAGTACGCCGGGTCGGGCGCGCCCTTGGGGCGGCCGAGGTGCGAGCACGTCGTGACCGTGGCCCCGTGCTCCTGCAGCCACCGGATGGTGGGCAGGGCGGCGCGGATGCGGAGGTCGTCGGTGATCTCCCCGTCCTTGAGCGGGACGTTGAAGTCGGTGCGGACCAGGACCCGCTTGCCCTCCAGCGGGAGGAGGTCCTCGAGCTGGGGAACCGGCTCCACCGGATCAGCCTGCGGTGATGGCGACGAGGTCGACGAGGCGGTTGGAGTAGCCCCACTCGTTGTCGTACCAGCCGACGACCTTGACCAGCGTGCCGTTGGCCATGGTCAGGTCGGAGTCGATGGTGCACGACGACGGGTCGCCGACGATGTCGGAGGACACGAGCGGCGCCGTCGAGTACGACAGGACCTTCGACAGCGGACCCGAGGAGGCGGCGGCCTCGAAGGCGGCGTTGATCTCCTCGATGGAGGCCTCCTTCGACAGCACGGCGGTGAAGTCGGTGCAGGAGCCGGTGGGCACGGGCACCCGCAGGGAGGTGCCGTCGAGCTTGCCCTGCATGGACTGCATCACGAGGCCCGTGGCCCGGGCGGCGCCGGTGGAGGTCGGGATGATGTTGATGGCCGCGCCGCGGGCCCGGCGGAGGTCCTTGTGGGGGCCGTCGACGAGGGCCTGGTCGCCGGTGTAGGCGTGGATCGTGGTCATGAAGCCGTTCTCGACGCCGAAGGTGTCGTCGAGGACCTTGACCATGGGCACGAAGCAGTTGGTCGTGCAGGAGGCGTTCGAGATGACCGTGTCGACGCCCTTCTCGAAGGTGTCGTCGTTGGCGCCGACCACGATGGTCTTGTCGGCACCGGAGCACGGGGCGGAGACGATGACGAGCGGGGCGCCGGCCTCGAGGTGGCCCGAGGCGCCCTCCTTGGAGGTGAAGAAGCCGGTCGACTCGATCACGACGTCGACGCCGAGGTCGCCCCAGGGCAGGTCGGCGGGGTTGCGCTCGGCGAGGACCTGGATCTCGTCGCCGTCGACGGTGATGCCCTTGTCGGACACGGCCACGTCGCCGTCGAAGCGGCCCATGACCGAGTCGTACTTGAGGAGGTGGGCCATGGTGTCGACCGAGCCGAGGTCGTTCACGGCCACGAAGTCGATGTCGGCACCGGCCTTCTTGGCGGCTCGGAAGAAGTTGCGGCCGATGCGGCCGAAGCCGTTGATGCCCACGCGGACGGTCATGGAAGTACCCACCTCGGGTGTCGTCGTCTGGTCGGAGGTCGGGCCGATCTGAGCACGTCCGGCTCGGCGGCGCAAAGGACCGCGCCCC
>CAZCEZ010000087.1:13054-14929 GCA_964497795.1 uncultured Acidimicrobiaceae bacterium
GGCTCAGCGGAGCGGGAGCCCGCCCAGGACCGCGCCGAGGAGGTCGGCGTCGTGGGCGAGGCCGTGGGGGCGGTCGACGTCGGCGAGCACGACCTCGACGCCGTCGACCTCGCCGACGGGCAGGGCGCCGTGCTGTGCGACGACGACGTCGGGCGACACCCCGTGGGCGCGCAGCACCTCGACGTGGCGGGCCACGTCCCAGCCCTTCACGCCGGTCTCGTCGGCCCGCAGGTTGGCCACGAGCACGACGGGTGCGCCCGAGCCGGCGAGCGCGTCCCGGATGGCGGGGACGACGAGGGCGCCGAGCACCGATGCGTAGAAGCTGCCGGGGGCGAGCACGACCTGGTCGGCGGCGGCGAGCGCGTCGAGCGCGGCGGCGGGGACGGCGGGCGCGGGCGGGTCGACGGCCAGGCCGAGCAGCTCCCCCGCCCCCTCGACCGCGACCTGGCCCCGCACGGCGCCGTTGGGGGTGTCGGCCACGAGGTCGACGGGCTCGGCGGTGGCGGGCACCACGGCGACGTCGTCGGCGAGGCCGAGCCACCCGGCCACCGTGGCGGCGGCGGCGGCGAGGTCGCGGCCCGCGTCGACGAGACCGGCGAGGACGAGGTTCCCGACGGCGTGCCCGGCGAGCTCGCCGCCCGAGAAGCGGTGCTCGAGGGCGGCGGCGAGGTCGCGGTCGGGCGAGACGGCGGTCAGGCAGCGGCGGAGGTCACCGGGGGCGGGCATGGCGATCCCGGCGCGCAGGCGACCGGACGAGCCGCCGTCGTCGCCGGTCGCGACCACGGCCGTGGTCCGGGCCGCGTAGGTGCGCACGGCTCGCAGCGTCATGGCGAGGCCGTGGCCACCACCGATGGCCACGACGGTCGGGCCGGTGGCCGGCGGTTCGGGGTCGCTCACCGCTCGACGTCCCGGTGCGTGACCGTGGCGTTGGTGCCGAGGTCGGCGAGGCGGTCTCGGAGGGCCTCGCTGATGGCGACCGAGCGGTGGCGGCCGCCGGTGCAGCCCACGGCGATCGACAGGTACGCCTTGCCCTCGGCCCGGTAGGCGGGCAGGAGCAGCTCGAGGAGGTCGACGAGCTTGTCGAGGAAGGCCCGGGCGTCGTCGGAGCCGAGGACGTGGTCGCGCACGGGGGCGTCGAGGCCCGTCAGGGGGCGCAGCTCGTCGACCCAGTGGGGGTTGGGCAGGAAGCGGACGTCGAACACGAGGTCGGCGTCGATGGGCAGGCCGTGCTTGAAGCCGAAGGACCGGATGGACGTCTGCATCCCGGTGTCGGCCTCGGGCTGGGCGAACGTGGCCCGGACCCGATCGCGCAGCTGGTGCACGTTGAGGTCGGTGGTGTCGATCGTGACGTCGGCCTCGGCCCGCACCGGCTGCAGGACCCGCCGCTCGTGCTCGATGGCCTCCTCCAGGGTGGGCTGGCCCCCGATGGGGTGGCGCCGGCGCGTCTGCTCGTAGCGGCGGACCAGCTCGGGCGTGGCGCAGTCGAGGAACAGGATCCGGACCCGGGGCGTGGAGCGGCGCAGCTCGGCGAGCGCCTCGACGAGCTCGGAGTCGTAGTGGCCGGTGCCGGTGACGAGCACGACCCGGTCGATGCTGGAGCCGGGGGCGTCGGCCAGCTCGGTCACCTTGGACATCAGCGCCGGCGGCAGGTTGTCGATCACGAACCAGCCCAGGTCCTCGAAGCTGTTGGCCGCCTGGCTGCGGCCGGCCCCGGACAGGCCCGCGATCACGACGTAGTCGCCCATGGGGCGGAGGGTACCGAGCACCCCGGTGCGGGACGGGACCCGGGCGGGCGACGTCAGCGCGGGGCGGGCGTCGGGCTGTCGACGGGCGGCTGGTGGCCGACGGCACGTCGGATGCGGAGGACCTCGGCGA
>CAZCEZ010000088.1:0-2337 GCA_964497795.1 uncultured Acidimicrobiaceae bacterium
CGGGTCGGCGCGCGACACTCCAGCCGTGATCGATGCCCTCGACGACCCCCGCCGTCCCTTCACCCCGCAGGTCGGGACCGAGCGCGAGCTGCTCGAGGCGTGGCTCGAGTTCCACCGCACCACGCTGCTGCTCAAGTGCGAGGGGCTGACCGACGAGCAGCGCAGGGCCCAGCCGATCGCGACCTCGCTGCTGTCCCTGCACGGCCTGCTCCGGCACATGACCGACGTCGAGACCTGCTGGTACCGGTGGACGCTGCTGGAGCGCACGCCCGCCGAGGAGCCGCCCCGCTACTGGACCCCCGACGGCGGCGACGAGGAGTTCACCGACCTCGAGGACGCCTCCTGGGAGGACGACCTGGCGGCCTGGCACGCGGCCTGCGAGGCGTCGCGCCGGGCGTGCGCGGACCTCCCCCTCGACCACGAGGTCGACGACGACGGCACGCCGAACACCCTGCGCTGGATCCACCTCCACATGATCGAGGAGTACGCCCGGCACAACGGCCACGCCGACCTGCTCCGGGAGTTGGCCGACGGCGCCGTCGGGGACTGAGCGCGACGACGGCGGCGCACAGCGCCGCCGTCACGATCAGGTGTGGCATCCGCCCCGCCACGGGCCGGACCGCCACTGCTAGTCCTCGTCGCCGGGCTCGGGGAGGCGCTTGTCGATCTCGGCCTCGGTCGCCTCGTGGTCCTTGCCCATGGTCAGGGCGAGCTCGGCGATGAGGAGGTTGCGGGCGTGGGCGTAGAGCGTCTTCTCGCTGGGGGAGAGGTGCTTCTTGGAGCGGCGGATGGCCAGGTTCCGCACGACCTCGGCCAGCTGCCACACGTCGCCGTCGTTCATCCGGCTCTGGTTGTTCTTCATCCGGCGGGAGAAGTTGGCCGGGATGCGCACGTCGTGGTCGGACAGCAGCTCGAACAGGTCCTCGAGCTCCTCGGGCGGGGTGGGCTCGCGGACGCCGACCTGCTCGGCTTCGTCGACGGGCACCCAGACCCGGAGGTCCTGCAGCTCGAGCTCGACCACGAGGTACTCGCGCTCGGTGTCGCCGATGGTCCGCTTCTCGACCGCGACCACCTTCCCCGCGCCGTGCTGGGGGTAGATGACGTGGTCACCCTTCTTGAAGGGGGACTCGACGGTGGTGTCGCTTGCGGTCACGGAGACTCCTGTGGCGATCATGCGTGCAGTACCACCTTGCCCCAGTCGGGCCGGGAAACCAACGTGGTCGTTCCCGAGCCCCCGTGGCGGCCGGGCGTGGACCCGGGTCGGGCGGGGCGCACGAGCGGGTAGGAAGGGCCGGCAGCGGACGTCGGATGAGGAGAGGTCGCGGTGCGACTCGGGATGATCGGCCTCGGCCGGATGGGCGGGAACATGGCCGAGCGCCTCCGCCGCAGCGGCCACGACGTGGTGGGCTTCGACCCGCACCGCGACGAGCGCGACGTCGACTCGCTGGCCGCGCTGGTCGGGGCGCTCGAGCCTCCCCGAGCCGTGTGGGTGATGGTGCCCGCGGGCGATGCGACCGACGGCGTGCTGGACGAGCTCCACGGGCTGCTCGGCGAGGGCGACCTGGTCGTCGAGGGCGGGAACAGCCCCTTCGCGGACGCCGTCCACCACGCCGCCCGGTTCGCCGAGGGAGGCGTCGGCTTCGTCGACGCCGGCGTGTCCGGCGGGGTGTGGGGCCTCGAGAACGGGTACGCCCTGATGGTCGGCGGCACCGACGAGGACGTCGCCCGCATCTGGCCGGTCCTCGAGGCGCTCGCCCCCGAGGGCGACCCGGTCGAGCCCGGCGGCTCCCGCCCCGGTCTGGCCCACGTCGGCGAGGTCGGCGCCGGGCACTTCGCGAAGATGGTCCACAACGGCATCGAGTACGCCGTCATGCAGGCCTTCGCCGAGGGCTACGAGCTGATGGCGCGGCACCCGCTCGCCGTCGACGTGCCGGCCGCCCTGACGTCGTGGCAGGAGGGCTCGGTCATCCGGTCGTGGCTGCTCGACCTGCTCGTGCTCGGCCTGGAGGCCCACCCGGGTCTCGAGGACCTCGACGACGTCGCCTCGGACTCGGGGGAGGGGCGCTGGACCGTGCAGGCCGCCGTGGACGCCGGCGTCCCGGTGCCGGCCATCGCCGCGGCCCTCTTCGCCCGCTTCGAGTCCCAGCACGAGCAGTCCCTGGCCATGAAGGCCGTGTCCGCGCTCCGCGAGCAGTTCGGCGGGCACGCGGTCACGCCGGCGTCGGGAGCGCCAGCGAGCAGCCGGCACGGCTCGGGCGGAGCCGGAGACCCAGCAGCAACGCCGGCGTCGGGAGCGCCAGCGAGCAGCCGGCACGGCTCGGGCGGAGCCGGAGACCC
>CAZCEZ010000088.1:2437-8071 GCA_964497795.1 uncultured Acidimicrobiaceae bacterium
CGGCGTCGGGAGCGCCAGCGAGCAGCCGGCACGGCTCGGGCGGAGCCGGAGACCCGGAGCAGGGAGGCGAGTCGTGAGCGACGCGCCCACGTCCGACGCCCTCGTCCTCTTCGGCGCGACCGGCGACCTGGCGGCCAAGAAGCTGTTCCCCGCCGCTTACCAGATGCTGGCCGACGGCACGCTCGGCGACGTCCCCGTGGTCGGCGTGGCCAGCCGGGAGTGGACCGACGACGACCTGCGCGACCGGATCCGGGAGTCGGTCCGGGCCAGGCACGCCGACGTCGACGACGAGGTCCTCGACGAGCTGTGCCGACGCACCTCCTACATCGCCGGCGACTACCGGCAGGGCGAGACCTTCGACGCCCTGCGGGACCGCCTCGAGGGCCACGACCACCCGCTGTTCTTCCTGGCCATCCCGCCGTCGCTGTTCGACGACGTGGTCGAGGGGATCGCGCGGGTCGACCTGCACCGCTCCTCCCGGGTCGTGGTCGAGAAGCCCTTCGGGCGGGACCGGGCGTCGGCCGCCGAGCTCAACGGCATCGTCCACGACGCCTTCCCCGAGGACCGGGTGTTCCGCATCGACCACTTCCTGGCCAAGGAGCCGATCGAGAACCTGCTGGTGTTCCGGTTCGCCAACTCGATGCTCGAGCCGGTGTGGAACCGCAACTTCGTCGACTCGGTCCAGATCACCATGGCCGAGGACTTCGGGGTGGAGGGCCGGGCCAAGTTCTACGACGGGGTCGGTGCGCTCGAGGACGTCGTCCAGAACCACCTGCTCCAGATCGTGGCCTTCCTCGGCATGGAGCCCCCGGCCGGTGCCGACGCCCGCTCGCTGCGGGACGAGAAGGTGAAGCTGTTCCGCCAGGTGCAGCCCTTCGAGCCGGCCGACCTCGTGCGCGGCCAGTACCGGGAGTACGTCGACGAGGACGGGGTCCAGGGCGGCAGCGACACCGAGACCTACGTGGCGACCCGGTTCGAGATCGACTCGTGGCGCTGGGCCGGGGTGCCCTGGTTGATCCGCACCGGCAAGCACCTCCCCGTGACGCGCACCGAGGCCGTCGTGGAGTTCACGGCCCCGCCCCGGACGCTCTTCGGGCCCGAGTCGGGCTGCCGGCCCCACCCGAACCACATCCGCTTCGGGCTCAACGGCCGCGAGGGCGTCACCTTCGGGCTGCAGGTCAAGGCCGCCGGTGAGGACCTGGTGTCCGAGGACGCCGACCTGGCCATGGACTTCGCCGACGAGGACGGCGAGCGTCGCGACGCGTACCAGCGACTGCTCGAGGACGCCATGGCGGGCGACCCGCGCCGCTTCGCCCGCGAGGACGGGATCGACGAGCAGTGGCGGATCGTCGAGCCGGTGCTCGGGGGCCCGGACCGCCCGGCACGACCCGAGGTCGAGCTGTACCGGAAGGGGTCGTGGGGTCCGACCTCGGCGGATCGACTGGCCGCCGACGTCGGCGGCTGGCACGACCCCGTCTGAACCGGTGCCCGCCACCACCCCGACGCCGGGGGAGGCGCTGCCCGCACCGCTCGCCCGCCTGGTCGGCGACGAGCCCCACGAGGCCGTGTGGCGCAACGACGCCGGCGGCTGGACGCTGCGGCTGCCCCGGGTCGGCCACCACCTGAAGTGGACGCCGGCCGATGCGCCGGTGTGGGTCCCCGATCCCGAGGAGGAGGCCGCACGACTGGCCTGGGCCCGCCGGTGGACCGTCGTGCCCGAGGTGCTCGAGGTCGGCGGCGACGACGACGGGCGCTGGCTCCGCACCGTCACGCTCCCCGGCCGCTCGGCCGTCGACGCCCGGTGGCTCGACGACCCGGCGACCGCGGTGGCGGCCATCGGCGCGGGGTTGCGCCGGCTGCACGACGCCCTCCCGGCCGCCGACTGCCCCTTCGACTGGTCGCCGCAGCAGCGCCTCGCCCACCTCCAGCCCGGCCACGAGCACGAGCGGGACGAGCTCGCCCTCCCGCCACCCGTGGACCGGCTGGTCGTCTGCCACGGCGACGCGTGCGCGCCGAACACCCTCGTGGGCGACGACGGCCGACCCGTCGGGCACGTGGACCTCGGGACCCTCGGCCTCGCCGACCGCTGGGCCGACCTGGCCGTGGCCACGCTCAGCCTCGGGTGGAACTACGGCCCGGGCTGGGAGGGCGCGCTCCTCGACGCCTACGGGGTCGAGGCGGACCCGGAGCGCACCGCCTGGTACCAACGCCTCTGGGACGCCACCTGAGCCGCACCGTCGCCCGCGACCGGGCCCACCGTCCCCCGTGCTGCGCTCTTCGTGGCCGGGTGGGGCACCGAGCACACTGGGGACGTGCCCGTCCCGCTGCTCGCCGGCATCCCGTACCACACGTTCCCGGACTTCCAGGTCGGGCCGCTCACGATCCGGACCTTCGGTCTGCTCGTGGGCATCGGCGTCGTCCTCGGCGCCTGGCTCGCCGCCCGGCACGCCGAGACCTTCGGCGTGCCCCGCGAGTCGACCTACTCGCTGGCCGCGTGGATGGTCGGCGGCGGCATCGTCGGGTCCCGGGTCACCTGGGTGCTCTCCCACCTCGACGACATCGACTCGCCCATCGACCTGATCGCGGTGTGGGAGGGGGGCATCCAGTTCTCGGGCGGGTTCATCGCCGCCGTGCTCATCGGTCTGCCCACCTTCCGGCGGTGGTCGCCCAAGCTCCGCTGGCGCAGCCTCGACGGCTACGCGTTCGGCCTGGCCATCGGCCTGGCCATCGGTCGCCTCGGGTGCCTCTCGGTCGGCGAGCACTTCGGCCGCACGACCGACTTCGCGCTGGGCACCACCTACCGGGGTGGTGACGTCCAGGAGGACCTGCTCGGCGACGTGCCCCTCACCGTGGGCACCACGTTCCACAACCTCTCCCTCTACGAGCTCGTCCACCTGCTCGTCCTGTTCGGGCTGATGGTCGCCGTGCGCCGCTGGTACCGGGTCCGCGGCACCGAGATGCCGCCCGGGACCCTCATGGGCATGTTCGTGCTCTGGTACGGGGTCTTCCGCTTCGTGACCGACTCGCTCCGGGTCAACGACGAGCGGCTCGGCGGCCTGACCGGGGCCCAGGCCATGTGCCTGGTCCTCGTGCCGGTCGGCCTGTGGGTCCTGTTCCGCGTCCGGCACCTCGTCGCCGCGCTGCCCGAGGACCCCGAGGAGATCGCGGCCATCCAGGCCCGGGCCCTCGAGAAGGCGGGCGTGGCGGTCGGGTCCGATGCCGTGCCGGCCGGCGACCCTGCCCCCGGCGACCCCGACCTCGACGACCCGGACCCCGACGACCCGACCTGACCCCGATCCGGGGCCGGTGCACGCCGGCGCGGAGGGGGACGAACGCCCCGGGCCGTCCCGCCGCGGCCGCCGCCGTCGCCGAGACTGCCGGATGCGCGCTCAAGCACCCGCCCCCCGCTGCCGATGGACCCCCTGCTGACACCGGTGCAGGAGCGCGCCGGGACCGCCAGTCGGGAGCATCGTGATCGGGAGCAGCAGGACGGAGCGCAGCCAGACGCTGGTGGCCGCCGTGGCCCCCGACGACCGCGCCCGCCTCCTCGCCGCCCTCGCCGACGCCGGCGCACGGGTCCTGCCGCTCGCCGACGTGGAGGCCGCCGTCGCCGACCGGTGCGCCCATCGGGCCGCCGAGGCCGCCGCCCGCCTGGACGCCGCCCACGACGACCTCGCCGCCGCCCGTGCGGCTGCGGCCGAGGCCGCCGAGCGCCAGCGCGACCTCGAGGAGGCCCGGGACCAGCTGGTGCGTCGGGCCGACTGGGCCGCCGACCAGCCCGAGGAGGCCATCGCCGCCGTCGACGCGATCGAGGTCGCCGGACGACGGGCCGGCGAGGCGGCCGCCGAGGCGCGCGACGCCCAGCGCGCCCTCGAGCAGGTGCTGGAGCAGCAGGCGACCGCGGAGGCCGCCCTGGACGAGGCCCGGCTCGAGCTCGAGGCCAACGCCGAGGCCGACGCCCCGGAGTCCGAGGTCCGGGCCCAGCTGGAGGACGCGACCCGGGCCCTCGACGTCGCCGACCCCGCCACCGTGGACGCCCGGCGCCGCCGGGTCGAGGTGCTGCAGCGCCGCCTGGCCGTGCGCGCCGAGTCCCGGACCGACCCCTCCCGGCACGAGGCCCTGGCTGCGCTCGCCGCCCAGGCCGAGACCCTCGAGGCCCGGCTGGCCGCGGCCGTCGAGCAGGCCCGGCTCCGCGTCGCCGCATCGTCCCGCGACCTCGCCGCCGCCGAGGCGGCCCACGAGCGCCTCCACCAGGAGCACCGCACCCGGCTGCGCCGGCTGCGCGAGACCGGCGCCGAGCTCCCGCCCGACCTGCGGCCGCCGCTGGACGACGACGTGCTCCGCCACGCCGACCACATCGCCGACGGCCTCCGGACCCTGGCCTCGTCCCGGGAGCGGGAGGTCGCCGACGCCGAGGCCACCGCACGCGCCGCAGGGCGCGCCGTGGCCGACGCCGAGGCCGCGGTCGTGGACGCGCTCCGGGCCCGCGACGCCGCCCGGGCCCCCGGCGCCGACGACCTGGCCGAGGTCCTCGCCGACGCGCTGCACGGCGACCACGCGGTCGCCGTCGACACCGGAGGCGACGGCGTCGACGCCGCGATCCTCGACGCGCTCGCCGCCCGACGTGCAGGGACCACGGTCGTGGTCGACGGCCACCCGGCCGTCGTCGGCTGGGCGATCGACCTCCCCGACCACGCCGGCGGCGTGGTCACGGCCGACGCCGCGGTGGCCGTCGTGGTCGGGCCCGCGCCGGAGCCGGAGCCCGTCCCGGAGCTCCGTGCACCGGTGGTCCCTGCGCCGGAGGCGGCCGCACCCGCCCCGTCGCCCGAGCCGATCCCCGCCCCGTCGCCCGAGCCGGTCCCCGTCCCGGAGCCGTCCTCCGTCGCCGAGCCGGTCTGGGTCCCGGAGGCCCCGGCCCCCGAGCCGGTGGTCGCCGCCACCGGCCCCACGGACTTCCTGTCGGCGCTGGTCCCGGGCGGCGACCCGAGCCCGAGCGACCGTCCGGCCGACCTCGACGCCCTGTTCGGCGTCGCCGCGCCCGCCGGCCCTGCCGAGCCGGCGACCGACGAGCCGGCGACCGGGTTGCCGGTGACGGGGCTGCCGGTGACGGGCCCGCCGGTCACGGCTGCGGTGGCCGACGCGCCCGGGTCGCCCGGCGACCTCCTCGCCGCCCTCGTCCCCGAGGTGTCCCCGGAGGCCGCACCGGCCCCGCCCGCGCCCGCCGCCGGCGCAGACCCTGCCCCCGCCGACACCCACCCTGCCGACACCGCCCCGGCCGTGGACGCGCCCGCCCCGTCCCGCGCCGGCTCGGTCGTGCTCCCCATCTCCCTGCCGGACCCCGCGGCGGCGCCCACGGCCCCCGTCGCACCGCCGGTGCCGGCGGCCGCGGCACGTCCGACCACCCGCCTGCCGATCGAGCTGCCCCCGGACCTCGCCCAGACCCCGGCGCCGCTGCCCGCGCCGTCGCCGTCGGCGGCACCCCCGCGCACCCAGCTGCCCATCCGCCTCCCCGACGTGGTCGCCGAGCCCGTCCAGCGCCCGGCCACCGACGTCGGATCCCCGCCCGCCGAGGCCAGCGGCGAGGCCCGCTCGCCCGAACCCCCGTCCCCCGAGCCCCCGTCCCCCGAGCCCCCG
>CAZCEZ010000088.1:8171-14365 GCA_964497795.1 uncultured Acidimicrobiaceae bacterium
CGAGGCCCGCTCGCCCGAACCCCCGTCCCCCGAGCCCCCGTCCCCCGAGCCCCCGAGCGGTCCCGTGTCGGTCTCCCTCGACGCCTTCCGCGCCCTCGCCTACGCCCACGACTCCCGGAGCGACCACGAGTCATGAAGTTCCGCATCCGATCCAAGCTGGCCGCAGCCCTCCTGCTGCCCCTCGCCGCCCTCGTCGCCCTGTCGGGCCTGCTCGCCACGCAGGCCCGAGCCGAGGCCGACCGGGTCGACGAGGAGACCGAGGTGGCCCTCGTCGCCCTCGGTCCGGGCAGCCTCACCGCCGCGCTGCAGAACGAGCGGACCTTCGCCTCCCTCGACGTGCTCGGGCTGGCCGGGGCCACCCCGCTCGAGGTCACCTCATTCGAGCAGGCCGTGGAGGAGACCACGGCCGCCACCCGGTCCCTCGCCGCGCTCGTCGCCGGTGGCGGGCCCGAGGTCGCCGCCGCCTACGCCCCGGCGCTCGAGGCCCTCGACGGGATCGACGCGATCCGCGCCGACTACGAGGTCGCGGCCGCGCAGGGCGGACCCGATGCCCTGGCCGACGCCGACGCCGTGTTCACCGCCTACACCGCGGTCATCGACGACCTCTTCACGGCGACGTCCACGCTCGCCGCCGAGCTCGACGAGTCCGTCCTCCGCAACGGCGTCGAGCTGGTCGACGCCGTGAACCGCCGCTTCGAGGCCATCTCGGTCACCACGCGGGCCATCGCCCTGTCGGCGCTGTCGCTCGACGAGGACGGCGCGCCGTCGACGGCGACGCTGGCCGCCGTGGCCGCCACCACCCAGGAGGCCCGCCTCCTCCAGGAGCGCATCGACGGCCTCACCGTCGGGCCCTACGCCGACCTGGCCGACGATCCGTCCCGCACCTCCTTCGACGGCGCGATCGAGCTCTTCGACGCCTTCCTCGAGGGCGAGACCCTCGACCTGGCCGAGCTGCTCCGGGCCGTCGACGTCGGCGACGCGTCGGTGCGCGAGCAGGCCACCGACATCCTGCGCCGCGAGGCGTCGGCCATCGCCGGCGACGCCCGCGACGAGGTGCAGACCTACGTGATCGGCGCCGCCGCCGTGCTCATCGCCGCCATCCTCATCACCTACGTGGCCTCGACCTCGATCACCCGCCCGCTGCGTGCGCTGCGGCGCGAGGCCGACGACATGGCCGTCAACCGCCTCCCCGAGGCCGTGCTGTCGATCCTCGACACCCCCTTCGGCGAGGACGCGGTGATCCCCGAGCTCCCGCGGATCGACATCCGCACCCGGGACGAGGTCGGCGACGTCGTCGCCGCCCTGAACGAGGTCCAGGCCCGGACCCTGTCGCTGGCCGCCGACCAGGCCGTGCTGCGCCGCAACGTGGCCGACTCCTTCGTGAACCTCGGCCGGCGCAACCAGCTGCTCCTCGACCGCCAGCTCGACTTCATCACCCAGCTCGAGCAGACCGAGACCGACCCCGAGGCCCTCGACGCCCTGTTCAAGCTCGACCACCTCGCCACCCGCATGCGGCGCAACGCCGAGTCCCTGCTCGTGCTCGCCGGCGCCGAGAGCCCCCGCCAGTGGGGCGTGCCGGTCTCGATCACCGACGTGGTGCGGGCCGGCCTCGGCGAGGTCGAGGACTACCAGCGGGTCGTCATCCGCCACCTCGACGAGACCGACGTCGAGGGCGGCGCCGCCGCCGGCCTCGCCCACGTCATCGCCGAGCTGGCCGAGAACGCCCTCGCCTTCTCGCCCCCCGACGAGCCGGTCGAGATCAAGGGTCGCGTCGCGGCCGAGGGGTACGTGCTGGCCATCGCCGACAACGGCATCGGCATGACCGGCCACGACCTCGCCCAGGCCAACGTCCGCCTCGCCGGCGGCGAGTCCTACACCGTCGCGCCGAGCCGCTACCTGGGCCACTACGTGGCCGGGAACCTGGCCCGCCAGCTCGGCGTGCAGGTCCAGCTGCGGGACGACCCCGCCGGGGGCCTCGTGGCCACGATCACGATCCCGCCCTCGGTGCTGGCGAGCGGGCCCGTCGACGCCGAGCCCACGTGGGCCGAGCCGCTCCCGGTTCCCGCGACCCCGGCTGCCGCGATCCCGGCTGCCGCGATCCCGGCTGCCGCGACCCCGGCCCCTGCTCCCGACCCGGTGCCTGCGCCCGAGCCGGCCGAGGCCGAGGTCGTCGCGACCCCCGAGCCCGCACCCGAGCCGCCGGTGGCGCCGACCCCCGAGCCGGCACCCGTGGCGCCCCCGGCCCCGGCGCCGGTCGAGCCGTCGTGGGCGGCCGCCGAGCCCGCACCCGAGCCGGTGGTGGCGCCGACCCCCGAGCCCGTGGCGCAGGCCGAGCCGGAGCCGGTCGCCGCCCCGGAGCCGGCGGTCGAGTCGGTCTTCGCCCCCGAGCCCGAGCCCGAGCCGAGGGCGCAGCCGACCGTCGCCTCCATCTTCGGTCCGGAGACGGCGCCGGAACCGCCCTCGGTCCGCGCCGACGCGACCCCCGAGCCCGACCGGACCCCCGAGCCCCCGGCACCTGCGCCGGCTGACCCGCCGACCGTGCCCGACGGCACCGGCTGGACCGGGCTCGACGCCCTGCCGCCCCGCCGGACCCCGGGCCGCTGGGAGCCCCCGGCGACCCTGCGCGAGGCCCTGGCCGAGGCTCCGGACGACCCGGGACCCCTCCTCGGCCGCACGACCGACCCGGCACCCGCCGACCCGGCCCCGCCCGCCGCCGACCTCGGCGGGCTGCCCCGCCGGGTGCCCGGCGCCCAGCGGCCCGACGTGAGCCCGCTGCGGCGCACGGTCGACGAGGCACCGGCGCCGTCCACCCCCGAGGCCCCGACCGCCGCCCCGGCACCGACCGGCGAGGACCCCGTCGTCGCCGCCGCCGGCGCCCTGGGCTTCCTGGAGGCCTTCGCCGCCGACCCGACCCCCGCCGACCACCCCGAGGAGGACCGATGACCACGAGCGACGCCGCCCGCCGATTCGCCTGGATGCTCGACAGCTTCGTCAGCCAGACCCCCGGCGTCACCGACGCCGTCACCGTGTCCTCCGACGGTCTGCTGATGGCCATGTCGGAGTCCCTCGACCGGGCCGGTGCCGAGCAGCTCGCCGCCATCATCTCCGGGCTCACCAGCCTGGGCCACGGCACCGCGACCTGCTTCGGGTTCGGCGGGCTCCAGCAGGTGATCGTGGCCATGGACGGGGGCTACCTGTTCGTGTCCTCCATCTCCGACGGCTCCTGCCTCGGCGTGGTGGCCACCGCCCGCTGCAACATCGGCCAGGTCGGCCACGAGGCCAAGCTCCTCGTCGACCGCGCCGGGCAGGTCCTCACCCCCGAGCTGCGCCGCGAGCTGCAGCGGGAGCTGCTGGTCTCGTGAGCGGCACCGGTCACGATCCGGGCGGACCCCGCTCGTTCCGGGGGCACGACGTCGTCCGCCCCTACGTCATGACCGGCGGGCGCACCCGCACGGCCCGCCGCGACCTCCGCGTCGAGACGATGCTGGCCACGGTCCCCGATGCCGACCCCCGCGGGCTGACCGCCGAGCAGGCGGCCCTGCTCGAGTGCTGCCGCACGCCCATGGCCCTCGCCGAGGCGTCCGCCCACCTGGGCCTCGTCACGTCCGTCACCGCCATCCTGGCCGGGGACCTGGTGGCCGAGGGGCTGCTGGACATCCACCAGACCGACCCCGTGGAGATCGAGCTGGACATGTTGAACCGCATGATCGAGGCGGTCCGGACCCGATGATCCGCCGCAGGGACGACGCCCCCGCCGAGCCCGCGACCCGACGTGCGGTCTCCTCGGTCAAGCTCGTCGTCGCCGGTGGCTTCGGCGCCGGCAAGACGACCTTCGTCGGGTCGATCTCGGAGATCCCGCCGCTGCGCACCGAGGCGGCCATGACCCAGGTGGCCGCCGGCGTCGACGCCCGGCGGGGCGCCGCGACCAAGACGACGACCACGGTGGCCATGGACTTCGGCCGCCTGACCGTCGACGACTCCCTCGTCATGTACCTGTTCGGGACGCCGGGCCAGGAGCGCTTCGGGTTCATGTGGGACGACATCGCCCTCGGCGCCCTCGGCGCCGTGGTCCTCGTCGACACCGACCGGCTCGACCAGAGCTTCCCCTCCGTGGACTACTTCGAGGCCAAGGGCGTCCCCTTCGTCGTCGCCGTGAACCGGTTCGAGGGCGGTCAGCCCCACCCGCTCGAGGCGGTGCGCGCCGCGCTCGGCATCGGTCCGGACGTGCCGATGGCCGAGTGCGACGCCCGCGAGACCGACTCGGTCAAGGTCGTGCTCCTCGAGCTGCTCCAGCACCTGGTCCGGCTCCGCACGGCGCCGACCGCCGCCGCGGCCGGCGGCTGACGCCGGACCCCACCGATCGGGGGTCGGGCCCCGCCAGCCCGGTCCGGCCCCACGACGCGCACGGGCCCCGCACCTCGAGGTGCGGGGCCCGCTCGTCGTCGGTCTGCTCGCTGCGGCGCCGTGCGCGCCGCGAGGCGAAGTCGCCGGAGGCGACGCTCAGCCGGCGGCCTCCTCGGCCACCTCGACCTCGGCGCCGAGCTCGGCGAGGGCCTCCTCCAGGGTGAGCTCCTCGTTCTCGAACAGCAGCTCGGCCACCTCCTCGAGCAGCGCCTGGTCCTCGGGGTCCGGGTTGGCCCCGCCGAGGGTGGCCCGCTCGTGGAGGATCACCCAGATCAGGTGGGCGTCGTCGAGCTGGTCGGCGCTGTAGCCGGGCATGCCGCCGCCGACGGGCTTGTCGTTCGCGCCGTAGGTCGGGCCGTGCTCCTCGGCCCAGCCCTGCGAGCCCAGGCGGACCCACTCGAAGTGGTCGACGAAGGACGGCCACGTCTCGTAGATGGCACCGCCGGTGAAGGCCGGGCCGACACCGCCGCCACCGCCGCCGCCGTGGCAGCCGGCGCAGCCGGCGACCGCGTACTCCTCGGCACCGAGGGTCAGGGGGCCCTCGCCCTCGGGCGGGGGCTCGAGGGTGCCGGCGAACACGTAGGCCCACACGGGCAGGGCGGCGAGCACCGGCATCGCCCAGAACGGGATCTTGCGGCGCTTCTCGTGCGCCTCCACCAGGGGGGAGGGGGGCGGCGGGGGCGAGTCCTCGGCCGGGGCCGGGTGCGCCGGCATCGAGGCCGGGGCCGGGGCGGACGAGGCCGCCTTGGCCGGTGCGGCGGAGGAGCCGCCGGAGTCGCCACCGCCGTCGCCGGATCCGCCGTCGTCGCCACCCATGGCGGCACGACGCTCGCGGGAGCGCTTGAGGAGGTGTTCGGGGATCTCGGTCAACGGGCCCTCCTGTGGCACGTGGTGGACGGGGGCAGGCTACGCAACCGGGTGCACCGAGGCGAAAGCAGCCCCGGTCGGACTCCCGGCGCCCCCGTGGGCGGCCCGGGCAGCGGCGGGATCCCGGGGGGCGACGTGCGCGGCGGGGGCTCGCCGGGGCACCCTGGAGGGGTCGGTTCCGGTCCCCACGACCCCCGTGGCGCGATGTGTCTCGCCTCGGAGGCCCGTGGTAGACCGGCCCCACCCAGGTCAGGCTCCCGAGCCGGTCCTGGCTCCCGAGTTCGTGAACGAATGCACGAGGTGCGCAACCGCCGTGGTCGCCTTCACACTTTCAACGCTCATCGGCGTCATCGGCGTCGCCGCCGTCGTCTGGTACGGCGCGACCCGACGCAAGCCGGGCGACCCCCTGACCTGGGGCCAGGCGAACGCGGCTGCGGCCTACACGTTCTTCCTGATGTTCTGGTGGTGGGGGATCATCCCGCACCAGTGGCTGACCTGGGCCGACAACGAGCTGAACTGGCGGCCCGACCGCACCCTCTACGGCATCGGCGACGTCTTCAAGCCGCAGGCCGAGGGCGGGTTCCTGCCCTTCACCATGAACTGGCTCCACATCCGGGACCTCATCGCCGTGGCGATCTACGGCGTGAGCCTGGCCGTGATGATCTGGATCTGGGCCTGGTGGAACGACCGCAAGAAGAAGGCCGAGGCCAAGGCCGCCGTGGTCCCGACCACGGCCTACGGCCGGCCGCTCGTGAAGAAGGGATGAGCTAGATGGCGGCGACCGACGCCAACCCGCCCCTCCCGGAGTTCCGGGACGACTACGTGCTCCAAGAGGTCGACGCCTCCTGGCTGGCCGCCGCGGTCAAGCCCAAGCAGTTCATCCACATCGACCAGTCCGAGTGCATCATGTGCGAGGGCTGCGT
>CAZCEZ010000089.1:0-14291 GCA_964497795.1 uncultured Acidimicrobiaceae bacterium
CTCGGCGTCACCGAGGTCCGCATCATGGGCGGCACCGCCGCCGTCAGCCAGGCCGTCGAGGACGCCCTCGCCGTCGACTACGAGGTCTCCCGCATCGAGGGCGCCGACCGCTTCGAGACCGCCAACGCCGCCGCCGACGCCGTCGCCGCCACCGCCGGCGGCACCGTCGTCACCCCCACCGGGGGCATCGGCTCCACCGACGACGGCGTCACTGCCTTCCTCGTGTCGGGCCTCACCTTCCCCGACGCCGTCTCGGCCAGCCCCGCCGCCTACGCCGGCTCGTTCCCCGTGCTCCTCGGCACCCGTGACCTCCTGCCCCAGGCGACGATCGACGCCATCGAGGACAACGGCATCGAGCACGTGATCATCGTCGGCGGCACCGCAGTCATCGGCCAGGAGATCCAGGACGACCTCGAGACCGACCTCGACGTCACCACCGCCCGCCTCGCCGGCGAGACCCGCTGGTTCACCAACGTCGCCGTCGCCCAGTTCACCCGCGACGTCCTCGACTTCGCCGCCGACACCATCTACGTCGCCACCGGCACCGCCTTCCCCGACGCCCTCACCTCCGGCCCCGCCGCCGCCGTGGCCGGCAACCCGCTCCTGCTCACCTCGCCTGTCGTCGTGCCCACGGCGCTCGAGCAGTTCCTCGAGGCCAACGCCGGCGTCGTCGACGCCATCGTCGCCATCGGCGGCACCGCAGCCATCACCGCCGACGTGCTCGGCCAGCTGGCCGGCCTCGCCCAGCTCGACGACAACCAGGCCTTCGACATCGAGCCGGCCACGTCGGAGTCGTTCCCCGTGTCGAGCAGCCCGCTCAACAGCGACGGCGCCCGCACCTACACCGCCACCGGCCTCGACGCCTCCACCGAGCACGTCATCGCCCTGCTCGACCCCTCCGTGGTGTCCAGCCAGTCCGGCCAGGTCCGCATCTCGGCCTACACCCTCACCGACGGCCCCGAGACCTCCATCGAGTCGGTCAACGGCACCCCGACCGCGGCGGCCGCCGGCAGCGGCGGCGAGACCGTCGAGACCACCGGCGACTCGAACGCCGACGGCGAGCTCACCTTCACCATCGACGCCACCGCCAGCGACCAGGTCATCCCGGTCGTGTACCTCGACGAGGACGCCGACGGCGAGCTCGACCTGGTCGACAGGGCCCCCGACGAGCCCTTCGGCCTCGGTGGCGTCACCACCTGGACCCCGCCCGAGGCGGCCGACACCACGCCCGGCACCGCCCGCCAGGTCACCGTCGGCACCATCGACTACGGCTCCAACCTGTTCGTGGCCGGCGGCGACACCTACTTCTACGCAGCCGGCGACGTCTTCACCTACGACGACTCGCCCGCGACCGACTCGGCCAACACCCGCCCGGCGCCGTCGACCACCGACCTGGCCGGCTTCGAGGGGGCCCTGTCGCCCGGCGACATCCTCCTCGTCGAGTACTTCTCCGACTCCCAGTCGCTGTTCTCCTTCGACCAGGACAACCTGTCCGACCTCGCCGACGTGACCGCCGTGTCCACCGGCGTCGCCTCCGACGGCGATGACGTCGTCACCGTGTCCTGGACCCTGTCCGACCAGCCCGACGTCACCTACACCGTCTACGCCGACCCCAACCGCAACGGCACCCTCACCGAGGCCGAGCGCGACGCCGGCACCCCGCGGGGCAGCACCAAGGGGTCGTCGCTCACCTTCGACGAGGGCACCGACGGCACCGTCCGCTACGTCGTGGTCCCCACGAGCACCCTGACCGGCCGGATCGACGCCCCGGCCTCGGCCGGCGACTTCGCCGCACCCGAGCTCCGCGTCGGCCTCGGCTTCGAGCTGCTCCCCAACGGCGCCACCGTCCAGACCAACGCCGGTCTGTCCACGGCGAACCAGGGCGACGTCATCGCCCTGCGCTTCACCAAGCAGGTGACCATCGGCTCCGGGGCGTCGATCACGCTCTCGGGGCTCGGGTCCCTCGGCAACAACGGCACCCAGTCGACCTGGGCCGCCGACGGTTCGTCCATCCTCATCACCCTGGGGTCGGCGACCAACGCCGCCGGTGCCACCTACCCGCTGACCATCACCGGCCTGTCCGGCGTGCGCGACGGCAACGGCTCGGTGTTCACCCTGGCCGGCAGCCCCGACACCTCCGTCGAGGACGGCGGGCCCGAGCTGATGGGGTCGGGCACCGGGGCCGACGCCATGCCCGGCGTCAGCACCTGCAACGTCGGCGACACCACCTGCACCCTGGTGTTCAACGAGCCCGTCGACGAGATGACCGCGGAGACGGGGACGTCCTACGCGATGCCGAACAGCGGCGGGAACGGCGTGCAGTCGGCGACGCTCGGCACCGACGGGCGGACCGTGACCCTCACGTTCAACGCCGCCCTGGACGCCGGCTCGCAGATCGCTCCCACCGGTGCGCTCGCCTTCCCGGGCGTCGACGATGCCGGCGGCACCGAGTCCACGCAGCCCGCCTTCGGCTTCGTCCTCCCCGCCTGATCCCGGCGCCACCCACCTCCAGGAGCACGACATGACGTCCCGCATCCGACGCGCCCTCACCGCAGCCGCCCTCGTGGTCGCCGCCCTCGCCGCCGCCGTGGTCACCACGGCGCCGGCCGGGGCGGTCGGCGCCACCGCCACCGACCGGCTGGCCGGCGCCAACCGGTACGCCACCGCGGCCGAGGTCGCCACCGCCACGTTCCCCGACGGGTCCGACGTGGTGGTGCTCGCCACCGGCGAGTCCTTCGCCGACGCGCTCGCCGCGTCGGGCGTGGCCGGCGCCAACGGCGCCCCCGTGCTCCTCACCCTGCGCGACGACCTCCCCGAGGTCACCGCCACCGCCATCGACACCCTCGGCGCCACCGACGTCGTCGTCATGGGCGGCACCGCCGCCGTCGGCACCGCCGTCGTCGACGAGCTCGAGGCCGACGGCCTCACCGTCCGTCGCATCGAGGGCGGCGACCGGTTCGAGACCGCGGCCGCAGCCGCCGCCGACGTGGCCGCGACCGGCGACGGCATCGCGGCCACCGACGACGGCGTCACCGCCTTCCTCGTCAACGGCACCACCTTCCCCGACGCCGTCTCGGCCTCGGCCGCCGCGTACGGCGGCCCGTTCCCCGTGCTCCTCACGCTCGCCGGGAGCCTCCCGGAGGCCACGGCCACCGCCATCGCCGACAACGGCATCGAGCACGTGATCCTCGTCGGCGGCACCGGCGTCATCTCCCAGGCCGTGCGCGACGCCCTCGAGGCCGAGGCCATCGGCGTCACCACCCTGCGCCTCGCCGGCGCCGACCGGTTCGAGACCAACCGGGCCGTCGCCGACTTCTCCCTCGCCAACCTGGGCGCCGACCCGTCGGCCGCCTTCCTGTCGACCGGCCTCGCCTTCGCCGATGCCCTCGTGGGCGGCCCCGCCGCCGGCGTCGGCGGCAACCTGCTGCTCCTGGTCACCCCCACCCTCCTGCCCGACCCGGCCACCGCCGTGCTCACCGAGCAGGCCGGCTTCACCGACGCCGTCACCGCCATCGGCGGCACCGGCGTCGTCGGCGACGCGGTCCTGCAGGCCGCCGCCGAGGCCGCCGTGCTCGACGACTTCCAGGTCCTCACCGTCACCCCGACCGGGACCGTGGTCACCGCGCCGTCGTCGAGCCCGCTGACCGACGAGGGCGCCCGCACCTACACCGCGTCCGACCTCACCGCCGGCACGACCTACACCATCGCCCTGCTCGACCCGAGCGTGGTCGGCTCCCTCGACGGCATCACCCGCATCTCCGCCTACACCGTCTCCGACGACGCCTCCAGCGCCATCGAGTCGGTCAACGGCACCCCGACCATGGCCGGCACGGCCGGCTCCGGCCTCGAGTCCGTCCAGGTCACCGGCGACGCCGACGCCGACGGCGAGCTGACCTTCACCATCGACGGCGCCGCCGACGACGACGTGATCCCGGTCGTGTTCCAGGACCTCGACGACGACGGCACGCTCACCCTGGTGGGCGACAAGCCCGACGAGCCCTACGGCCTCGGCGGCCTCACCACCTGGGACACGCCCTGACGATCGCGGCCGTCCGGCCACCCGGACGGCCGCGGAACCGGACATCCCGCTCCGATCGGGACCTACCTCCCCACGGGGCGTGACGATCCTGCGCTGAGCCGTGACACCGACGGCACCGTCGTGCACAATCGGCGCGGTGCGGAAGGTCCGGCGGGGGAGCGACGGCGGGGCGCGTGCGCTGCGGAGACGCAGCATCGGCGCCCGGATCGTCGCGCTCGGGCTCCTGCCCGTCCTGCTCGCCGCCTTCTACGGCGTCGACGCCGCCCGGACCCGCCTCGCCGCCCTCGACGAGGCCGACCGGCGCGCCGAGCGGACCGAGGCCGTCGTCACCCTGACCCGCCTGCGCAGCGCCGTGCTGATCGGCGAGTCCCTCGACATCGGCACCTCCGCGGCCGTTGGGGTCGACGACCTGACCGAGCTCGTCGAGGGCAACCGGGCCACCGTCGCCGACGAGGAGCGGGCCAGCGCCGAGGCCAGCCTCGATCGGCTCGCCGAGCTCGACCTCGACCGGCTCGCCGCCCGCCCCGGCACCATGGCCGAGCTCGAGGCCGGCTACCGCGCCGTGCTGGAGCGCGAGCCCTTCGAGCCCCTCGCCGCCCTCGAGCAGGGCGTCGCCGGCTTCGTCGACGACCTCGAGGCGACCCTCGACGTGCCCTTCGGCTACGCCCGGGCCATCGACGCGGTCCTCACCGACCTGCGGACCTCGGCGCGGGGCGGCAGCCGCCCCGACAGCCTGGGCATCACGCTGCTCGCCGAGGCCGAGCTCATCGCCTACGAGCAGGGCGTGGCGTCGGCGGCCGAGGTGCTCCGCGCCATGCTCGGCGGCGGGTTCGCAGCCGAGCGCACCGTCGAGGCCATCGCGCTCGGGACCGTGGCCGAGCGGCGCCTCGAGGACCTCCGGACCGTGCTCCCGACCGAGGTCGACGGCGCCTTCGGCGCCCTCCTGGCCGGACCGACCGAGGCCCGGTGGCGCCAGCTCGGCGACGAGCTCGCCGTCGCCGCCGGCCTCCGGCCCGACCTCGTCGGCACCGTGCCACCGATCGAGGCGGCCGTCCCCACGCTGGCGGAGCTCGCCGACCTCACCGGCGCCCGGATGGGGGACTTCCGCGACCTGCGCGAGGACCTCGGCGCCCTGCTCCTGGCTCGGGCCGAGGCCGAGGCCGACGACGCCCGCGCCGACCAGCGCCTCGGCGTCGCCGTCGGCGTGGCGGTCCTGCTCGCCACGCTCGTCGCCGGCTTCCTCGTGACCCGCCGCGTGCTCGGGAACCTGCGCCGGCTCCGCCAGCGGGCCGAGGCCGTCGCCCGCGGCGAGCTGGCCGCCGCCTCGCTCGACCTCCCCGGCGACGACGAGACCGCCCTGCTCGGCCACGCCCTCGACGCCATGACCGAGGCGCTCGCCGCCCGCGTCGCCGACTCCGAGGCCTTCGCCCGCAGCCTGCTCGCCGCCACCGACGAGGCCATCCTCACCGTCGACGCCCAGGGCGTGGTCGCCTCCGCCAACCACGCCGCCGCCGAGCTGCTCGGCCTGGCCGAGTCCGGCTTCGTCGGACGCACCGTCCAGGACCTGGCCGACCGGTTCCCCGTGCTGGCCGACCTGCCCGTCGGGATCACGGCCGCCGACGCCGAGGTCCGGCGGGCCGACGGCGAGGTCCGCGACGTCGTGGTCACGACCCGGGTCACGGGCGCGACCGACCGGCCGGTGGTCGCCGTGTTCGCCCGGGACATCACCGACCGCAAGCAGCTCCAGGACCGGCTCGCCCACGCCGCCACCCACGACGACCTCACCGGCCTGGCCAACCGGGCCAGCCTCGTCGTCGAGGTCGAGCGGGCCGCGGCCCGCTCCGAGCGGTCCGGGCACGGCTACGGCCTCCTCTTCATCGACCTCGACCGCTTCAAGGTGGTCAACGACACGCTCGGGCACCGGGCCGGCGACCTCGTGCTCCAGGAGGTGGCCCGCCGCCTCGAGCGCGCCACGCGCGACACCGACCTCGTGGCCCGCAACGGCGGCGACGAGTTCGTCGTGCTCGCCGAGGACGCGCCCGACATCACGACCCTCGTGCGCCTCGCCGAGCGGATCCAGGCCGAGCTGCGCACCCCCGTTCCCGTCGGCCACGACCGGGTCCCGGTGTCGGCCTCGGTCGGCGTGACCTGGCTGGTCGCCGACGCCGAGCGCGGCGTCGACCAGCTCCGCGACGCGGACGTCGCGATGTACCACGCCAAGTCGGCGGGCCCGGGCCAGATCCGCGTGTTCGACGACGACATGCGCCAGCTCGTCGAGCAGCGCTTCGACCTCGAGCGGGAGCTGCGCCGGGCCGTGGGCGCAGGCGAGCTCGACGCCTCCATCCAGCCGGTCATCGACCTCCGGCGGGGGACCGTGATCGGCGGCGAGCTGCTGTGCCGCTGGACGGCCCAGGACGGGCGGGAGGTGCCCCCGGACGCCTTCATCGAGGTGGCCGAGGACTCGACGCTCGTCATCGAGATCGGCCGGTGGATGCTGGACCGGGCCTGCGAGATCCTCGCCGGGTGGTCGCGCCACGGCCTCGACCTCGACGTGGCCGTCAACCTGTCGGGCCGCCACATCGACCACCCGGGCGTCGTCGAGGACGTCGCCGCCGCCTGCCGGCGCTGGGACGTGGACCCGTCCCGCCTGGTCATCGAGATCACCGAGACGTCGCTGCTGCGCGACCTGGGCGAGGCCGCCGACACCCTCCACCACCTGCGGGAGGTGGGCGTGCGGATCTCCGTCGACGACTTCGGCGTCGGCTACGCCTCGCTGCGCTACCTGCGCGAGCTGCCCGTCGAGCTGGTCAAGATCGACCGCTCCATCGTCGCCGGCTTCGGGCGCATCGACTCCGACACCGTCATCGTCACCATGCTCACCCGCCTGGCCGACGTGCTCGAGATCGACATCGTGGCCGAGGGCATCGAGAACGAGGAGCAGCGCGAGATGCTCGGCGACCTGGGCTGCGACTTCGGCCAGGGCTTCCTGTTCGCCCGACCGATGCCCGTCGACCGCTTCGAGGAGTGGCTCGACCGGTGGCGGGACACCCACACCCACCCCAGCACCTGGCGGACGGGCTGACCGGAACCCGGCTTTTGGTCTCTTGACCGAGCAGTCAAGTACCTTCGCCGCCATGGACATCCAGGGTTCTTCCTCAGTCATCACCGGCGGGGCCTCCGGCCTCGGCGAAGCCACCGCCCGCCTCCTGGCCGAGAAGGGCCAGCACGTCGTGATCGTCGACATGAACGAGGAGAAGGGCGAGGCCGTCGCCAAGGAGATCGGCGGCGTGTTCGTCAAGGCCGACGTGGCCGACCCCGAGCAGGTCATCGCCGCCGTCGAGGCCGCGAAGGAGATGGGCCCGCTCAAGACGATGGTCACCGCGGCCGGCATCGGCTTCGCCACCCGCACCATCGGCCGGGACGGCACCTACGAGTCCGCCCACGACCTGAACATCTACAAGAAGGTCGTCGAGGTCAACCTGACCGGCACCTTCAACTGCGTCCGCCTCGGTGCGACCGCCATGAGCCTGAACGAGGCCGACGACGACGGCTGCAAGGGCGCCATCGTCACCGTGACCTCGGTCGCCGCCTTCGACGGCCAGATCGGCCAGGCCGCCTACTCGTCGTCCAAGGGCGGCGTGGTCGGCATGACCCTGCCCGTGGCCCGGGACCTGTCCGCCGCCGGCATCCGCCTCAACTGCATCGCCCCCGGCCTGATCGACACCCCGATCTACGGCGAGGGCGACGCGTCGGAGGCCTTCAAGGCCCAGCTCGGCCAGTCCGTGCTCTTCCCCAAGCGCCTGGGCAAGTCCTCCGAGTTCGCCACCATGGCCCTCGAGCTGCTCACCAACTCCTACATGAACGCCCACGTCGTGCGCGTCGACGGCGGCATCCGGATGCCGCCGAAGTAGCGGCACCTCCGCGACCTGCGACGACGGCCCCCGGGGATCTCCCCGGGGGCCGTCCGCGTCCCCGGTCGGCTTTTCGGTCGCGCGCCGCCAGAGTGGGGGCATGGACCTCTCGAACGCCTCCGTCCTCGTCGCCGGCGCCTCCGGCGGCCTCGGCGCCCCCCTCTGCCGCCGCCTGGCGACCGAGGGCGCTCGCCTCACCCTCCTCGCCCGCAACGAGGACCGCCTCCGGGCACTGGCCGACGAGCTCGACGGGACCCCCGCCGTCGTGGCCGGCGACATCCGCGCCACGGCGGACTGCGAGGCCGCCGTCCGGGCCGCCCTCGACGCCCACGGCCGCCTCGACGCCGTGGTGTGCGCGGCCGGCGTCGTCGCCTTCGGCCCCCTCCTGGAGCTGGCCGACGACACCCTCGACGAGCTGCTCGGCACCAACCTCGTCGGCCCGCTGCGCCTGGCCCGGGCCGCGATCGCCGCCATGGAGGACGGTGGCGCCATCGTGAACGTGTCCGCCGTGGTGGCCGAGAACCCGGTGGCCAACATGGCCGCCTACTCGGCGTCCAAGGCCGCGCTCACGTCCCTGGACACGTCCCTCGGGCGCGAGCTGCGCCGTCGCCGGATCACCGTCCTCGACGCCCGCCCGCCCCACACCGAGACCGGCCTCGCCGACCGCCCCATCGCGGGGGAGGCGCCGCGGCTCCCCGAGGGCCTCGCCCCCGACGTCGTCGCCGACCGGATCGTCCGGGCGGTGCTGGACGGCGAGCGCGACCTGCCCAGCGACGCCTTCGGCTGACGCACCGGCCCGGGCCGGCGCACGGCGCGCTGGACGGCGCGACCGGTGCGCGACGTGTGCGCTCGGTCACCCGGCGTGCTCACCGGGTGTGGTCGCCCGGGCGCCCCCGGCGAGATGGTGTCCGGTTCGGGCGGGTCCGGGCGGATATTTCCGATGTCGGTACTTCCCGTCGATCCGCGTCCGTCGTACCGTCTCGCCGACGGCGCCGTGCCGTCGGCCCGTCCGCGAAGCGGAAGCACCAGCCCGGGCCATCGTCGCCACCCTCATCGGAGCAAGAGATGTCCGCGCGCCTCCGCGTCACCGCCGTCGTCCTGTCCCTGCTCGGGCTCCTCGCCCTCGCCGTCGCACCCGCAGGTGCCCAGGACTCCTCGTCCTACCGGCTCGACGCCGGCGCGGCTGCCGGGAGCCTGACCGTCCTCGGCACCGACCTCGGCACCTTCGCCGCGACCAGCGCCGTGGCCCGATCCCTGCCCGAGGTCGTCGCCGAGAGCGCCGCCTTCGTCGGCCCCGACGCCGCCGCCGTGGGCGCCTCCCGGGCCGTGGCCGACGCCGCCGGCCAGGCCGTGCGCGACCCCGAGGGCGACGCGCTCGCCTGCGGCGTCCCCGACATCCCCGCCGACACCCCGGTCACCGGCCTCGTGCAGCTGCTCGAGGTCTGCTCGGTGTCGGCCGCTGCGCTCGACGCCGACGCCCTGCCCCGGGGCGGGGGCGAGGCCGACGCCGGCGTGCTCGCCGTCAACGGCCAGCTCCTGGCCGACGTCGTCTTCGGCCTGCTCCTCGACCCGATCCTGGCCCAGCTCGACGGCCTCCAGACCCCGCTGCGCGACACCGTCGTCGGCCCCGTCGACGAGGCCCTCGCCGCCGTCTGCGAGGAGATCCCCGAGGAGCTCGACCCGACCGCCGTCGTGGCCGAGGCCGAGGCCTCCGGCCTGCCCGTGCGCGACGTCATCGCCGCCCTCCCCGGCGGCCAGGACATCGTCGCCGCCCTCGGCGACGACTGCCTGCTCTCCCTCGCCACCATCGTGGACCTGTCCGGCGTGATCGTGGACGTCCTCGAGGACGAGCTCCGGGCCGCGCTCCTCGCCGCCCTCGACCGCGACCTGCTCCAGGTCGTGCTCGGCACCTCGGCCTCGTCGGTGTCCGGCGCCGGCGGCGCCTCCACCGCCCGGGCCGAGCTCGAGGCGCTCGCCGTGTCCAGCCCGTCGCTCGCCTTCCTGCTCGACGCCGTCGAGGGCCTGGTCGCCGACACCCTCCAGGGTGCGATCGACGACGTCACCGCCGTCGTGCCGGCCGAGCTGGACGGCGTCGTCGCCGCCATCCCGGCCATCGACGACGTCCTCGGCCCGGTGCTGGCCGCCCTGCCCCTCGACGACCTCGTCGACGACGAGCCGCTCGTCTCCGTCCAGGTCGCGAGCAGCGTCGCCGACGCCCGCCGGACCGCCGGCGCCGACGCCGACGCGGTCGACACCAGCGGCTCCTCGGCCGGCGCCGTGATCGTGTCGCTGTCCCCGGCCATCGCCGGGCTCCTCGGCGTCCCGGCGACCACCACGGTCGCCCCCGGCGCCGACGAGGTGATCGCCGAGGGCACGCCGCTCGAGTCCCGCATCTCCGTCGGTGCCGTCGAGACCACGTCCGACACCGTCGACGGCGTGGCCGTCGCCGGGGCCCGCGTCACGGCGACCGAGGTCGCCCTCCTCACCGGCCTCGAGGGCGGCATCGTCGCCACGGTCGGCGAGGCGACGGCCAGCGTCGGCGGCGTCGCCGCGCCGCCCCTCACCTCGCTGCCCCAGACCGGCGGGTCCACGTCCCCCGTGCCCTTCGTGCTCGCCGGCCTCGGCCTCGCCGTCCTCGTGCTGCGACGGATCGTCCGGGGCTGAGCACGCAGACGCAGCAGCGTCCCGTCGTCCGCGCGCTCCGCGCGGAGACAGGCCCGCATTGCGTCGATCAGGCCGGGATGTCGGCGTTGGGCGGCCGGAATCTCACGCTGCGGGGTCGACGCCGGTCAGGGGCTGTTGTACCGTTCGTCACGTTCCGCACAGACAGAGCAACCAGGAGCCAGCCATGCTCGACCAGATGACCCCCAGCCCCGTCCCGTCGCGGAAGGAGCAGGCCCGGGCCCGCGCGTACCGCGTCGCCGCCACCGTCGGCTCCGTCGTCGTGGTCGCCGCCGCCCTCGGCGCCCCCTGGAAGTGGTAGGGCGACGCTGACGTCGACTGGGCGAGCCGTGGGCCGCCCGCGCCGCACCGACCGTCGGCGCCCTCGAATCGCACGCGACGCCTTCGTCGTCGCGACCGCGGCCCTCGCCACCGGCGTGGCCGCACTCGCCGTGCAGGACCTCGCCTCGGTGCCCCCCGGGGCACGGGGGCTGGTCCTCGCGCTGGCCCTCTGCCTGCTGGTCTCCGAGGTGCGGCCGATGCAGTGGCACCCCCGGGCCGGCGACTTCACCGCCTCGTGGGGCTTCGCCGGGGCCGCGGTCCTCGTCGCCCCCGTGTGGGTGGGCATGGCCGGCCTGGCCATCGCCTCCTGCGCCGGCGACCTGGTCCGGCGCAAGCCGCCGGTCCGCGTCGTCTTCAACGCCGCATCCCTGGCCGCCAGCCTGGGCATCGGCGGCCTCGTGCTCCGCCAGCTGTGGCCGAGCGCGCCGCTGACCACGTCCCACGCCCCGCTCGGGCCTGGCTTCGTGGCCGCCATGGTGACCTTCGCCGTCACCGTCTACGTCGTCAACCTGGCCCTCACCGCCACGGTGATCCGCCTCGACCGCGGCGTCGCCGTGCGCGAGGTGCTCGCCCACGTCCTGCGCCACTCCGCCGTCGACGACGCCCTCCTGCTCCTGCTCGCCCCGGTGTTCGCCATCGTCGGCCTGCACAGCGTCCTGCTCGTCCCGCTCCCCGCGCTCGCCGTGTACGCCGTGCACCGCAGCGCGACCCAGGCGGCGGCCTCGCGGATGCGGGCCTCGGTCGACGGCCTGACCGGTCTGGCCAACCGGGTCGAGCTGCGCGACCGCCTCCGGGCTGCGATCCCCGGCGGCGCCACCCTCGTCGTGCTCGACCTCGACGGCTTCAAGGGCGTCAACGACCGGCTCGGCCACCCGGCCGGCGATCGCGTCCTCGAGATCGCGGCCCAGCGCCTGCAGGCCGCGACCCGGCCCGACGACGTCGTGGCCCGCCTCGGCGGCGACGAGTTCGCCGTGATCCTCCACCGCGCCGTCGGCCACGACGCCACCGCATCGGTCGAGCGGATCCGGGCCACGCTGCGCCGGCCGTTCGAGATCGACGGCATCCCGATCCCCATGTCGGCCTCGGTCGGTCGGGCCACCGCGCCCCTCGACAGCGCCGACGTCGACGAGCTGCTCGACCTGGCCGACACCGCCATGCTCGCCGAGAAGATGTCGAACCGGGCCCTGCCCGAGCCCGGCGTCGAGCGCCGGGAGACCTTCGCCTCGACCCTGTCGCTGCTCCGGGACCTCAAGCGGGCCATCGCCGCCGATGAGCTCGTCGTCGAGTACCAGCCCCAGATCGACCTGGTCAGCGAGCGCACCGTGGGCTTCGAGGCCCTGGTGCGCTGGCGGCGCAACGGCGAGACCGTCCTCCCCGGCGACTTCGTCCACGCCGCCGAGCACACCGAGCTGATCGGCGACCTCACCGAGTTCGTGCTCGCCGAGGCGCTCCGCACCGCCTCGATGTGGTGGGAGATGGGCGAGCAGATCCCGGTGTCGGTGAACGTCTCGGCCCGGTCCCTGACCGACCCCCGCTTCGTCGACGTCGTCGGACGGCTCCTCGCCGGTGCCGGCCTGCCCGGGGAGGCCCTGGAGGTCGAGATCACCGAGCACACGCTGCTCGGCGACATCGACGGCGCCCGGCTGACCCTGGAGGCCCTCGCCGAGCTGGGCGTCACCGTGGCCATCGACGACTTCGGGACCGGGTACTCGTCCTTCGAGCACCTGCGGAGCCTGCCCATCCACCGGCTCAAGATCGACCGGACCTTCGTCGGCCAGGTCGCGACCCACGGCCTCGACGCCCGCTTCGTCGCCCCCATGATCGTGCTCGGCCACAACCTGGGCCTGCGCGTCGTGGCCGAGGGCGTCGAGCAGCACGACGAGCGCAAGCTCCTCCAGGAGATGGGCTGCGACGTCGGGCAGGGCTGGCACTTCGGATACCCGCTCTCGGGCGACGACGCCCTCGGGTGGCTCGCGGGCGTGCACGCATCGACGGGGGAGTGACGTCGTGCTCGTCCCCGTCGCCACGCTCGTCGTCCTCGCCGCCGTGACCGCGGCCCACCGCACCCTCGACGGCCTCGCCCGCATCCGGATCCGCCACGCGTGGCTGGTCGCCCTGGCCATCGGCACCCAGATCGCCATCATCGAGGTCCTGCCGGACCGGCTGCCCCTGGCCGTGGCCGCCGGCCTGCACCTGGCCTCCTACGGCGCCGCCCTCGCCTTCGTGTGGCTCCACCGGCGCCAGCTCGGCATCGCCGTGATCGGCCTCGGCGGGCTCGCCAACCTGGCCGCCATCGCTGCGAACGACGGCCAGATGCCGGCTGCGCCCGCCGCCGCCGAGGCCGCCGGGCTCGACGAGCGGGCAGACGCCGACGACGGCTTCGAGAACTCGACCTCGACCGAGGACGCCCGGCTCGCCGCCCTGGGCGACGTCTTCGCGATCCCCGAGCCGTGGCCGCTGGCCAACGTGTTCAGCGTCGGCGACGTGGCCATCGTGGTCGGCGCCGGCGTCCTCGCCGACGGATCGGCCCGGGCCGCCCGCCGCGAGCGGCGCACGGCTGCGCCGGGCGCGACGGGGGCCGACGACGAGCCCGGCCACGGGCCCGCCCGCCGGCGCGATCAGGACGTCGTGGTCGGCAGGTAGGCGGGCCGGCGCCCCTCGAACGCGTCGATCTCCTCGACGTGCTGGAGGGTGAGCCCGATGTCGTCGAGGCCCTGGAGGAAGCGCTCCCGGGTCCCGTCGTCCAGGGGGAACGTCGTCTCGATGTCGCCGGCGCGCAGCGTGCGGGTCTCGACGTCGACGACGACGGGGGTGTCCGGCGCCTCCTCGACCAGGCGGAGCAGCGCCTCACCGACCTCTGCGCTCACCTGCACCGGCACCAGGCCGTTCTTGGTGCAGTTGTTGCGGAAGATGTCGCCGAAGCGGGGGGACACGACGGCGTCGAAGCCGTACTGCTGGATCGCCCACACGGCGTGCTCCCGGGACGAGCCGGTGCCGAAGTTCGGGCCGGCGACGAGCACCCGGGCGCCCTGGAAGCGCTCCTGGTTGAGCACGAAGGCGGGATCGTCCCGCCACTCGGAGAACAGGCCCTTGTCGAACCCGGTCCGCTCCACCTGCTTGAGCCAGTCGGAGGGGATGATCTGGTCGGTGTCGACGTCGGATCGGTCCAGGGGCACCGCGGTGCCCTCGATGGTCTGCACGGCCTTCATCTCGGCGCTCCTCAGTCCAGGTCGGCCGGGACGGCGAAGTGCCCGGCGATGGCGGTGGCGGCGGCGACGGCGGGGGACACGAGGTGGGTGCGCCCACCGCGGCCCTGCCGGCCCTCGAAGTTGCGGTTG
>CAZCEZ010000090.1:0-14127 GCA_964497795.1 uncultured Acidimicrobiaceae bacterium
CGCTGCTGTGGATCGCCTACGAGCGGCTCCTCAACGCGATCCACAACGAGGACACGATCGCCAGCTACCACGCCGAGGGACGCCGCCTCGGGCGGCTCCTGTACGAGGGCCGCTGGCTCGACCCGCAGGCCCTCATGCTGCGCGAGTCCATCCAGCGCTGGGTCGCCTCCCTGGTGACCGGCGAGGTCACGCTCCGCCTGCGGCGCGGCGACGACTACACGATCCTCGACACCCGCGGGCCCGCCTTCTCCTACGAGCCCGACCGCCTCTCCATGGAGCGCGTCGAGAACGCGGCGTTCGGTCCGGTCGACCGCATCGGCCAGCTGACCATGCGCAACCTCGACATCGCGGACTCCCGGGCCAAGCTCGAGCAGTACGCGGCCGCCGACGGCCTCGGCCCGGCGTCGATCTTCGCCGAGCTCGAGGGCAGCCTCGCCGACGCAGGGGGAGCCGACGCCATCGTGGAGAACGCCGGCACCGACGTCGACGCCGCGGCCCTCGACGCCGCCGCCCTCGAGGCGGGCACGGACTAGGACCGGCCATGGCCCGCATCACCAAGCCGCAGCGCCAGCACCGCATCCAGCGACTCCTCGAGGACCACGCCGTCGGGACCCAGGAGCAGCTCGTCTCGCTGCTCGCCGAGGACGGCGTCGAGGCGACCCAGGCCACGGTGTCGCGCGACCTCGAGGACATCGGGGCCATCAAGGTCCGGGTGCCGGGTGGGGAGACCGTCTACGCGGTGCCCGCGCTGCCCCGGGACGCGGTCGCACCCGCCGAGCACCTGCGGCGGGTGTTCGGCGAGTGGGTCGTGGAGATCTCGGCCTCGCACAACATCGTCGTGCTCCGCACCCCACCCGGATCGGCCCACGTCGTGGGCTCGGCCCTGGACCGGGCCTGCGTCGCCGAGGTGCTCGGCACCGTCGCAGGCGACGACACGCTCCTCGTGGTGGTGGCCGAGTCCACCACCGGCGCCGAGGTGGCCGCCCGCATGGCCGAGCTCGCCGGTCTCGCCCACGACACGGACCCCGCCGACGGGGAGGCAGGACGATGACCGACGACGCCGGTGCGACCCTCTGGCACGGACGCTTCGAGTCCGGGCCGGCCGAGGACCTCCTCGCCTACACGGTGAGCCTGCCCTTCGACCGGCGGCTCTTCCGGGACGACATCGCCGGCAGCCGCGCCCACGTGCGCGGCCTCGGACGGGTCGGGATCCTGGCCGAGGACGAGGTGACCGCCGTGCTCGCCGCGCTCGACATGGTCGAGACCGAGCTCGGCGACGGGACCTTCGCCTTCGCCGAGGGCGACGAGGACATCCACACCGCGGTCGAGCGGAGGGTCACCGAGCTGGCCGGCTCGGCCGGCGCCAAGATCCACACCGGCCGGTCCCGCAACGACCAGGTCGCCACCGACCTGCGCCTGTGGTGCAAGCGGGAGCTGCTCGGCGTGGCCGAGGACGTGCTCGCGCTGCAGCGGGTGCTGCTCGAGCGGGCGACGGCCGACGACGTCGCCGGCGCCTACCTCCCGGGCTACACGCACCTCCAGCGCGCCCAGCCGGTGCTGCTCACCCACCACCTGCTGGCCCACGCCTGGTCGCTCGCCCGCGACGTGGACCGCCTGCTCGACGCCCGCCGCCGGCTCGACGTGTCACCCCTCGGCGCCGGCGCGCTGGCCGGCTCCAGCCTGCCCCTCGACCCGCCGTCGGTGGCCGAGGACCTCGGGTTCGCCGGGGTGTTCGACAACAGCCTCGATGCCGTGTCCGACCGGGACTTCGTGGCCGAGTCGCTGTTCGCGCTGACCATGGTCGCCACCCACCTCGCCCGCATGGGCGAGGAGGTCGTCCTGTGGTCGTCCGACGAGTTCGGCTTCGTCCGCCTCGACGACGGCTACTCGACGGGCTCGTCGATGCTGCCCCAGAAGAAGAACCCGGACATCGCCGAGCTGGCCCGGGGCAAGGCCGGCCGGGTGATCGGCAACCTGACCGGGTTGCTGTCCACGCTCAAGGGCCTGCCCCTCGCCTACAACCGCGACCTCCAGGAGGACAAGGAGCCGCTGTTCGACGCCGTCGACCAGGTGCGCCTCGCCCTGCGGGCCACGGCCGGGCAGTACGCCACGCTCACGTTCCGCCCCGCACGCATGGCGGCGGCGGCCGACGTGCCCGCGGCGGCGGCGACCGACCTCGCCGAGTTCCTCGTGCGGGGCGGGATGCCGTTCCGGGAGGCGCACGCGGTCGTCGGGGCCCTCGTGCGGGCCCACGTCGACGACGGCTCCGACCTCGGCGAGCTGGTCGCCGCGCACCCCGACCTCGGGCCGGCCGCGGCCGAGCTGCTCGAGCCCGGCGTGCCCGTCACCATGCGCACGACCCACGGCGGCGCCGGCCCCGAGCCGGTCGCGGCCCAGGTCGACCGCTTCCGGTCCCGGCTCGCCGCCGACGAGGCCCGGGTCGGAGCGGCCTGATGCGCTTCGAGGTCCAGGTCCGGTACTCGGAGTGCGACATGCAGCAGGTCGTGCACAACAGCGTGTACCTGCGCTGGTGCGACGACCTCGCCGACGGGTGGTTCCGGCAGGTGAGCGAGTCGGCCGGCGGTCCCGGGCTCGGGGCGAGCGGCTGGGACGTCATGGTCAAGGCGAGCGAGATCACCTGGACCTCGCCGGCGCGGAACCGCGACGTCGTGGCCATCGACGTCGAGGCGACGCGGTTCGGCACCACCTCCTTCGACGTCTCCTACGTCGGCCACGTGGTCGCCCCCGACGGCGAGCGCCCCAGCTTCGAGGCGACCATGACCTACGTCAGCGTCGCCACCGGCACCCTCGACACCGTGCCGACGCCCGACTGGTTCCGCACCGCCTGCGGGCACTGAGGTGGCGCGCCGGCTCGCACGCCGGACCCTGGCCGACGACCCGCGCACGGTCGCCCCCCGCCTGCTCGGCTGCACCCTCGTCCACGACCACCCCGACGGCGTGCGGTCGGGCGTGATCGTGGAGGTCGAGGCCTACGCCGGCGCCGAGGACCCCGCCGCCCACACCTTCCGGGGCCCCACGCCCCGCAACGCCGCCATGTTCGGGCGGGCCGGGACGCTGTACGTGTACCGCTCCTACGGGATCCACTGGTGCGCCAACGTGGTGTGCGGCGACCAGGACGGCACCGCCGTGCTCGTCCGGGCGCTGGCGCCGGTCGACGGCGTCGAGGCCATGCACGCCGCTCGCGGCCCGGCCGCCAGGCGGGCCCGCGACCTGGCCAGCGGTCCCGGGAAGCTGTGCCAGGCGCTCGGCATCACCGGCGACCACGACGGCACCGACCTGCTCGACGGCTCCGGGCCGGTGCGCCTGCTGGACCGCCGACGGCCCCCGGAGGGGGTGGTCCGGACCACGCGCATCGGGATCTCGGTCGCCGTCGACGAGCCGTGGCGCTGGTACGTCGGGGGCGACCCGAACGTCAGCCGCCGCTGAGGCCGCCCGCGGCGGCGACCGCGTCGGCCAGGGCGGCGACGTCGACGGTGACGGCGAGGCCGTCCCGGACCGCCAGCCAGTCCCGGTTCCGCACGTGCAGGTCGTCGGTGGCGGCGAAGCGGTTCAGGTGGACCACCGTGGGGAGCGGGGCGAGGGCGTCGGTCGCGTGGCGGACGGCGTCGATCGTCCCGAGGCCGGCGTCGGCCACCACGAGCACCAGGTCCACGCCCGCGGCGCGCACCAGGTCGCGGCTGTCGCCGTCGGCGGCCAGCGGCGACCGCACCCCGCCGACGGTCTCGAGCAGGGCGACGTCGACGCCGTCGGGCCAGGTCAGCCCGGCGACGATCGCCGCGACGTCGGGGCAGTCCCGGCCGAGGGCGTCGGCGGCCATCGGCGGCGCCATCGGGATCGGCAGGCGACCCGCCGGCGGGCACACGACGAGGGGGTCCTCGCCCGTGGCCGCGGCGAGCACGTCGGCGTCGGTCACGCCGGCGTCGGCCTCGGCCGGCAGGAACGACTGGAGGGGCTTGCGGGCCGCGACCCGCAGGCCCCTGCGCCGCAGGTCCCGGGCGAGGGCGGCGCCGACGAAGGTCTTGCCGACCTCGGTGGCGGTCCCGCAGACGCCGACGAGCAGCCGCGGACCGCTCACGCGGCCGGCTCCCCGGACCCGGCGAGGCGAGCGCCCGGGACGGGCGCCGTCGGCGACAGCCCGCAGGCCGACAGCCCGTCGAGGAGCGCGTCGAGGTCGCCGTCGGCGTGGGCGGCGCTGAGCGCGACCCGCAGGCGCGAGGTCCCGGGGGGCACGGTCGGCGGGCGGATGGCCGGGACGAGCAGGCCCCGGGCGAGCAGGGCCTCGGCGGCGGCGACGGCGTCGTGCTCGTCGCCGACCACGACGGGCACGATGGGCGACGGGTGCCCCGGGCGGACCCGGTCGACGTGGGCCCGCAGCCGCGCCCGGAGCGCAGCGCCCTCCGGCGCCCGGCACACGGCGACGGCGGCGAGGGCGGCCGCGGCGTCGGCGGGGGCGAGCCCGGTGGTGAAGATGAACGACCGGGCCCGGTTGACGAGCAGGTCCACGGCGGCCCGCGAGCCGACGACGGCGCCGCCGAGCGAGCCGAGCGCCTTGGACAGCGTCAGGACCCGGAGCACCTCGGGGCCCTCGGGTGGCGCCGGGATGGCGACGTCGGGCCCCAGCACGGCGTGGGCGTCGTCGAGGACGAGGAGGGCGTCGTGGCGGGCGCACACCTCGGCCAGCGCCGCGACCGGGGCCTCGTCGCCGTCCATGGAGAAGACCGAGTCGGAGACGACCAGGGCCCTGGGCTCGGTGCGGGACGCGAGCAGGTCGGCGACGTGGTCGGCGTCGCCGTGGCGGGCGACGGCGACCCGGCTGCGGGACAGACGGCAGCCGTCGATGATCGAGGCGTGGTTCCACTCGTCGGACACGACGAGGCAGTCCGGCCCGCCGAACGTGGTGAGCACGGCCAGGTTGGCCGTGTACCCGCTCGAGGTGACCACCGCCGCCTCGGCGCCGCGCCACGCGGCGAGGGCGTCCTCGAGTGCCGCGTGCACCGGCCGGTGGCCGACGACGAGGCGGCTCGCCGTGGCCCCGGTGCCCCACCGGTCGAGCGCGTCGTGGGCGGCGGCGACGACGGCGGGGTGGGTGGACAGGCCCAGGTAGTCGTTGGACGCGAAGCTCGTGACGTCGCCGCTGCCGTCCTGCGGGAGGGTCCCGGTCGGGCCGGCCGCGTCGAAGGGGCGCAGCGCCCGCCAGCGGCCCGCGGCGCGGACCGCGTCCAGCTCGGCCCGGATCCAGGCGTCGGTCCCGGTCACGTCAGACCCCGGCGCTCGGCCTCGTCGGCGACCACGGCGGCCATGGCGGTGCCGATGGCGGCGACGTCCTCGGCGGTCGTGGCGTAGGGCGGCATCGTGTAGAGCAGGCGGCCGAAGGGCCGCAGCCAGACGCCGGCCTCCAGCAGCACCCGCTGGGAGCGGGCCATGTCGACCGGCTCGTCGAGCTCGACCACGCCGATCGCGCCGAGCACCCGGACGTCGGCGACGCCCGGTGCACCGGCCAGGGGCGCCAGCGACGTCCGCAGCCCGGCCTCGATGCCCGCGACCTCGTCGCGCCACGGCCGAGCGCGCAGCAGGCGCACCGACGCCAGGGACACGGCCGCAGCCAGGGGGTTGCCCATGAAGGTCGGCCCGTGCATGAGGGCACCGGACTCGGCCGCGCTGACGCCGGCGGCCACCTCGGGGGTGCACAGCACGGCGGCACCGGTCACGTAGCCGCCCGTCAGCGCCTTGCCGAGGCACATGACGTCGGGCACGACCCCGGCGTGGTCGCACCCGAAGAGCTCGCCGCTGCGCCCGAAGCCGGTGGCGATCTCGTCGGCGATCAGGAGCACCTCGTGCTCGTCGCACAGCCGGCGCACGGCGGCCAGGTAGCCGGGCGCGTAGAAGCGCATGCCACCCGCGCCCTGGACCACCGGTTCGAGGATGACGGCCGCGACCTCGTCGTGGTGCTCGTCCAGCAACCGGGCCAGCTCGTCGACGTGTCCCTCGTCGAAGGGCTCGTGGAACCGCGGCGAGGGCACCGGCGCGAAGACGTGCCGGGGCAGGACGTCGGCGAACATCGAGTGCATCCCGTTGACCGGATCGCACACGGCCATGCAGCCGAGCGTGTCCCCGTGGTAGCCGCCCCGCACGGTGAGGAGCCTCGTCCGACCCGGTCGACCCGTGCCCCGGGCGTGCTGGAGCGCCATCTTGATGGCGACCTCCACCGACACGGACCCGGAGTCGGCGAGGAACACGTGGGACAGGTCGCCGGGTGCGAGGTCGACGAGCTCCTCGGCCAGCTCCACCGCCGGCGCGTGGGTCAGCCCGCCGAACATGACGTGGGACAGCTCGCCGAGTTGGGTCCGCACCGCCTCGTCGAGCACCGGGTGGCGGTAGCCGTGGATGGCCGCCCACCACGACGACATCCCGTCGACGACCTCGCGCCCGTCGCCCAGGCGCAGCCGCGTGCCGCTCGCGCCGGCCACGGGCACCGGGGCCATCGTCGCCGGCATCGGCGCGTAGGGGTGCCACACCCGCTCGCGGTCCCGGGCGACGAGGTCGGCCGGATCGGGCATCCCGGACGCAGCGGAGGAGACGGACACGGCCGTCGACCGTACCGAGCGCCCGCCCCGGTGCCGAAGCGGCTCGACCGCCCCGCGGGCTACTCGAGCCGGCGGAAGCGCCGCACGCTCAGGGGCACGAAGACCACCATCAGCGCCACGGCCCACAGCGTCGTCTGCAGGACCGGCCCGGCGACCGGGCCGGCGACGGCGAGACCCCGGGCGGCGTCGGCCGCGGCCGTCGTCGGGGAGTTCCGGGCCACGGCGGCCAGCCAGCCGATCGTGTAGGTCTCGGTGGGCACGAACACCGAGGACACGAACGACAGCGGGAACGCGAAGACGAAGCTGGCCGACTGGGCGGACTCGGCGCCGTTGACGTAGAGCGCCACGGTCACGAAGACCCAGGACAGCGAGTAGCCGAACAGGGCCACGACCGCGAGCGACCCCAGGGCGGCGACGGGGCCGTTCTCGAAGCGGAACCCGACGACGGAGCCGACCAGCACCATCAGCAGGACCACGGCCATCGAGCGGACCAGGTCGGCGATGGTCCGCCCGATCAGCACGCCCGCCCGGCTCATGGGCAGCGACCGGAACCGGTCGATGACGCCCTGCTCCAGGTCGTCGGCGAGGCCGACCGCGGTCTGGGTCAGCCGGAAGATCGTCGACTGGATGAAGATGCCCGGCATCACGAAGGCCAGGTAGTTGGGGAACCCGCCGGGCAGGGAGCCGCCGACGGCGCCGTCGAACACGGCGCCGAAGAGGAGCACGAACATGACCGGCTGGATCGTCGAGAAGACGAGGAGCCGGGGCAGGCGGGTGAAGTGGCGGAGGTTGCGCTTGGCGATCGTCCAGCCGTCGGCCAGTGCCGACAGCGCCGCGCCCCGGGACGGGCGGTGCTCGATCCCGGCGTCGGAGGACAGGGCGCCGGACGTGGGCTCGACGGCGGTCATGCCCGCACCTCCCCGTTCGGCGACGGCGCAGCCGGTGGCGCGGCGACCTCGTCGCCGGCCCCGTGCCCGGTCAGCTGCAGGAACACCTCGTCGAGGCTGGCCCGCCGGAGGCCGAGGTCCCGCACGGCGATGCCCGCGTCCTCGAGCGCACCGGCCACGGACCGGACCGTCGCCAGCCCGGTGCCGGCGTCGGTCGGGACCTCCAGGTCGACCTGGGCGCCCCGCACCGGACGGGCGTCGAGGCCTCGGGCGACGAGCCGCTCGCAGGCCGCGCCGACGTCGGCGCCTGCGCCGAGGAGGACCTCGACGGTGATCCCGCCGGCCGCGTCCTTCAGCTCGTCGCCGGTGCCGTCGGCGATGATGCGCCCGTGGTCGATGACCACGATCCGGTCGGCCAGCTGGTCGGCCTCCTCCAGGTACTGGGTCGTCAGCAGGAGCGTGGTGTCGGCCGCCACGAGCTCGCGGATGACGTCCCACATCTGGTTCCGGGTGCGGGGGTCGAGGCCGGTGGTCGGCTCGTCGAGGAACAGCAGGCGGGGCGGGACGATCACCGACGAGGCGAGGTCGAGGCGACGGCGCATGCCGCCCGAGTACGTGCTCGCCCGCCGGTCGGCGGCATCGGTGAGGTCGAAGCGCTCGAGGAGCTCGTCGGCGCGCCGCCGTGCCGAGCGGGCCGTGAGCTGCAGCAGCTCGGCGAACATCAGGAGGTTCTCCCGGCCGGTGAGCAGCTCGTCCACGGCTGCGTACTGGCCGGTGAGCGACAGCAGCGGGCGCACCCGGGCCGGCTCCCGGACCACGTCGACGCCGAAGATGCGGGCCTCGCCCGCCGTCGGTCGCAGCAGCGTCGACAGGACCCGGACCAGCGTGGTCTTCCCCGCCCCGTTCGGTCCGAGCAGACCGACGACCCCGCCGGCCGGGACGTGCAGGTCGACCCCGTCGAGCGCCCTCGTCGACCCGTAGTGCTTGGCCACGCCCCGCACGTCGATGGCGGGCGCGGACGCGTCGATCTCGTCGTGGTTGCGCACCGTCCGACCGTACCGGCGCGCCCCGGCGACGCCACCGGTCCCGGGCTCGTAGCCTGCGGGCACGATGGCCCCCCACGACGAGCACCCCGCGCCCCCGACGACCGGCCCCGCCGAGCGCCCCGCCCCGACGAGCGGACCGGACCTGCTCGCCGCGGGAGACCCCCGGCTCGCCGCCTCCGGTTCCCTGGCCGAGGCCCGCGGGTACGTCGTCGGCGCCCGCGTCGACCCCGACGCCGAGGTGCACCGGGAGGCGATCCTCGCCTTCGTCGACGTGCACGACGACGCCCTCCACCGCTCCTGCACCGAGGGTCACCTCACCGGCTCGGCGCTCGTGGTCGACGCGGCCGGCGAGCGCGTCGTCCTGCTCCACCACCGCAAGCTGCGCCGGTGGCTCCAGCCCGGGGGCCACTGCGACGGCGACGCCAACCTGGCCGCCGTGGCGCTGCGCGAGGCCACCGAGGAGACCGGCATCGCGGGGCTGCGCGTCCACCCGGTGGCCGTCGACCTCGACGTCCACGAGGTCGACCCGCCCGCCGAGGGACCGCACCTCCACCTCGACGCCCGGTTCCTCGTGGTCGCCCCGGCAGGCGCCGAACCCGACGGCAACCACGAGTCGACCGCCATCGCGTGGGTCCCCGTCGGGGAGCTCGGTGCCCACGATCCCGACGAGGGCACGGTGCGGATGGTCCGCCACGGCCTCGCGACCCTCTCCGGGCTCGGTGGGGCGTGATGCCGACCGGGCGATCGTCGGTCCGGTGACCGTGCCTGTCCCGACCGTGCCTGCCCCGACCGTGCCCGAATCGACCGGGCCCAGATCGACCGTGTCCGGCCCGAGGGAGGGTGGGCTTCGTGGCCGGTGAGGAGCGGATCGTCCGCGACGCCACCGACCCCGAGGTGGCCAAGCTGCTGGGCGGGGACGCGCCCCGAGCCCTGCCCGAGGCCGTCCCGTCACCCGGCCTCGCCGCGCTCGGCTGGGACGACGACCGGGCGGCCGAGGCCGAGGCCGTCGTCGCCCGCCACCCGGGCGGACGGAGCGGGCGCGTCGTCCGCCAGGACCGCGGCTGGGTCCAGGTCGCGCTGGACGACCGCATCGTCGGGGCCCGCACCCGGGAGGACCGGGTCGGCACGCCGGTGGCCGGCGACTGGGTCGTCGTGGCCGCGCCGCCCGAGGCCGAGACCGTGGAGGGCGTCGAGGGGGACGACGAGGTCGTGGCCGTCCTCGAGCGGCGCACGGCCCTGCGTCGGGCCGACCCGGTCGGGGAGGGCGCGCAGGTGCTGGTCGCGAACGTCGACCGGGTCCTGGTCGTCGCCGGCCTGGACCGGCCGGTGAAGGCCGGTCGGGTGCAGCGCGCCGTCGCCCAGGCCTGGGACGCGGGCGCCGAGCCCTCGATCGTGCTGACCAAGGCCGACCTCGTCGACGACGTGCCCGCACGGCGCGACGCCGTGGTCGCCGACCACCCCGGCCTCGCCGTCGACGTCGCCTCCTCCGTCACGGGCGAGGGCGTGGAGGGCCTCCGCGCCGCGGTGTCCGGCGGGACCGTCGTGCTGCTGGGGGAGTCCGGTGCGGGGAAGTCGAGCCTGCTCAACGCCCTGGCCGGCACCGAGATCGCCCTCGTCGGCGACGTCCGGGAGGCCGACGCCAAGGGCCGGCACACCACGACCCGGCGCGAGCTGCACCTCCTGCCCGGCGGCGGACTCGTGATCGACACCCCGGGCGTGCGGGCCCTCGGCCTCTACGCGGACGCCGATGCCATCGACGCCACGTTCCCCGACGTCGACGGCCTGGCCGCCGACTGCCGGTTCTCGGACTGCTCCCACGACCACGAGCCGGGCTGCGCGGTCCGCGAGGCCGTGGCGTCCGGCGACCTCCGCCCGGAGCGACTCGACGCGTGGCGGGAGCTGCACGCCGAGGCCGAGTGGGCGCGCCTGCCCGACCACGAGCGGCGGCGTCGCGGACGTCGGCGCTGACGTCGCACCCGACGTCGGCGGTCAGGCCCCCTCGGCGTTCGCCTCGGGGTCGGTGGCCCGGGCCAGGGCCTCGTCGTCGGCCGCGAAGTCGTCGGAGGCCAGCGGGTGCCCGTCGGGGAGGTCGTGCTCGAGGTGCCACGCCACCGTGCGGGCCAGCTGAGCCCCGGGCTCGCCCGGTCGCCAGCCGAGCCGCTCGGTCGCCTTGGTGGAGGAGACGAGCAGGTGCTGGCCGATGGCGGCCGTGATGCCGAGGTCGGGTGGCAGCGCCTCGTCGGGCACCCGGACCAGCTCGACCTCGGCGGCCCGGGGGTCCACGGCGGCGGCCGCGGCCAGGACGGCCTCGGCCCGGAGGCGCATGGTGGGGGTGCGGGCCTCGCCCAGGTTGAACACCTCCCCCCGGACGACGGCGTCGTCGGCCCGGAGGAGCCGCACGACGCCGTCGGCGACGTCGGCGACGTCGCCGTGGGTGAGCAGGGCGTTGCCGGCGCCGATCGGGATCCGGCGCCGCCCGTGGCGGACCCGGCGAAGCACGAACTCCTGGCGCACCTGGTAGTCGTGCGGGCCCGTGACCATCGGGAGGCGCGCGATCACGCCGCCCCGGGCCAGCACCCGGTCCTCGACGTCGAGCTTGTCGTAGTCGTCCATGCCCGGCTGCTGGCCCCGGTACGGGTAGCGCTGCTCGCGCACGGGGGAGGTCTCGTCCAGGGGCACGGCGTCGGTGACCACGCCGGCGTGGAGCGACCCGTAGGCCCGGTACACGTCCATCGACGACAGGGTCACGAGGCGCAGCCCCTCGTCGGGGAAGGCGCCGAGCACGTCGTCGGTGTCGGCGGCGCCGATCGCCATGCAGTCCACGACGCCCTCCGGCGCGAAGCGGTGCAGCGCGGTGGCCGCCTCACCCTCGGCCAGGGCCCGTCGGTCGGCGTGGAGGTGGGGGACGTCGGGCAGCCCGGCGGGCTCCGTCGTCCCCCGGTGCACGACCAGCACCTCGTGGTCCGCCCCGACGAGGGCGTCGACGATGGCCCGGCCGATGAACCGGGTCCCCCCGAGCACGCAGATCCGCATGACCCGGACCCTACGTGCAACCGCTCAGTTGCGCAACGACGGGTCCGTCCCGGCGCCGCGGACCGTGTGCTCAGCCGACGTCGTCGGGGGTCTCGCAGGACTCCATGAAGTTGACCCGGGCGAAGTCGTCGATGAGGACGTCGATCTGGAAGCCGCCGCGGTCGGTGACGCGGAAGGGCTCGTCGACGCCCCGGCGGAAGCGGTCGGCGTAGTCCCGGCGGTTCTGCAGGTACTCGCGGTAGTCGGCGAGCCAGGCGTCCACCGCCCTCGCCTCGTCGGCCGCCGAGGGCGGGACGAGGCCGTCGAGGCGGGTGACCATCACCCCGAGGATCTCCGTGCCGCGGTCGAGGAGGTCGGCCCGCTCGGTGGGGTCGTCGACCTCGGAGGCCTTCGGCAGGGCGGCGATCCGCTCGGCGGGCGCGGCGCAGGTCTCCTCGGCGGCCTCGGTCCAGCCGGTGTCGTCCATGCGGTCGCGGGGCTCGGCCCGGCCCACGAAGATCGACAGGTACATCACGTAGCCCCAGATGCCCACGAAGCTCGCCACGACGACGAGGACGCCGAGCCGACGCCAGCGGCCCGGTGCGCTCGCGCTGCCGGCGGGCGCCCGGTCGGCGGGGGACCGGTGGTCGGGGGTGGGGCCGGGGTGGTCGGACACGGGCCCGATGGTCCTCCACCGGGTCGTCCGCCCGCCAGCCGGGACGTGCCCGGAACGGGGCGGGGCGGCGCGCACGGGACGCCTACGCTCCCGGCCCGTGGCCGACCTGATCGACGACCTCCACGCCCGGGGCCTGGTGCACGACAGCACCGATGCCGCCGCCCTCGCCGACCGGCTCGACGCCGGGCCGCTGTCGCTCTACTACGGCTGCGACCCGACGGCGCCGAGCCTGCACGCCGGCAACCTGATCGGCCTCCTCGTCCTGCGGCGCTTCGCGGAGGCCGGGCACCGGCCGGTGGCCCTCGTCGGCGGTGCCACCGGGATGATCGGCGACCCGGGCGGGCGGTCCGAGGAGCGGAACCTGCTCGACGAGGACACGCTGGCCGCGAACGTGGCGTCGATCCGCTCCCAGGTGGAGCAGATCGTCGGGGAGGTCGCCGACGTCGTCGACAACCGGGACTGGACCCAGGGGATGGGCGTCCTCGAGTTCCTGCGCGACGTGGGCAAGCACGTGACGGTGAACCAGATGCTCGCCAAGGAGTCGATCCGGTCCCGGGTCGAGTCCGAGCACGGCATCTCCTACACCGAGTTCAGCTACATGCTCCTCCAGGCCAACGACTACTGGCACCTGCACGGCGACCGTGGCGTGGAGCTCCAGATCGGCGGGTCGGACCAGTGGGGCAACATCGTGGCCGGCGTGGACCTGATCCGCCGCCGGTCCGGCGCGCACGTCCACGCCTTCACCTGGCCCCTGATGACCAGGGCCGACGGTGCGAAGTTCGGCAAGTCGGCCGGCGGGGCCATCTGGCTGTCCGCCGACCACACCTCGCCCTACGAGTTCTTCCAGTACTGGATGAACGTGCCCGATGCCGACGTGCAGCGCTTCCTCCTCCAGCTCACGATGCTCCCCGTCCGGGAGGTGGCCGACCTGAGCGCGGCGCACGCCGACGCCCCCCAGGAGCGGGGCGCCCAGCGGCGACTCGCCCGGGAGCTCACCACGATCGTCCACGGCGCCGACGCCGCCGCTGCGGCCGAGGAGGCCTCCGCCGTCCTGTTCGGCGGCGACCCCTCCGAGGCGTCGCCCGCGGCCTGGGCCGTGGTGTCGGCGGAGGTGGACGCCGTCGGGCTCCCGGCCGACGGCGACCTGCGTGCGGGCGTGGACCCGGTGGGCCTGCTGGTCGCGACGGGGCTGGCCAGCTCGAACTCCGATGCCCGTCGGGCGCTCAAGGAGGGGTCCGTCCGGGCCACCGGACGGCGCCTCGGCGAGGGCGACGTCGTCGACGCGGACGACGTCCGCCACGGCCGGTGGATGCTGCTGGCCCGGGGTCGGAAGCGGCACGCCGTGGTCGATCTCGAGATTTCTTCCGTGTGAAGTTGACTCGGGTCGGCCCCGTCGATACCTTGATCACTCGCCCCGCACGGCCGCCACGGCCGGAACGGGGCACTGGGCAAGTCAGCCTGGCTCGAGCGCTTCGAGCAGATGACGCCCTGCGGAGTTCGCCTCGGCGACACGCACGGGCCGATTTGGAAGCGTGAGAGGCACTCGCTACATTGCCCGCTCCGGCAACACCGGGCCTTCGGGTCCGACTGCCGCATGAGCTCCTTGAAAACAGAAGAGAGGAATGACGTGCGAGTGCGGGCGATCCGCTCACCACTCGGTGGGTTGGTCGCACATTTACATTTGCACCTGTCATCTTTGAGTTTCTCAACATGGTCCCCCCAAGGACCATGGACGCAAAGAACATGTGCCAGCAGGGTGGAGGCCAGTCAGGCCAACACCCGGCTCACCAATTGATCGAGTCGACGACCCGAGGTCGTTTCCGACCGAGGATCGTTGCGAGATCTTGACGGAGAGTTTGATCCTGGCTCAGGACGAACGCTGGCGGCACGCTTAACACATG
>CAZCEZ010000091.1:0-14115 GCA_964497795.1 uncultured Acidimicrobiaceae bacterium
TCGGCTACCTCGGCTACGACGTCGTCCGGGAGGTCGAGCACCTGCCCGACGTCCCCCACGACGACCGCGGCCACCCCGACGCGGTCCTCTCGGTGATCGGCCAGCTCGCCGCCTTCGACCACTGGCGCCAGCGGGTCACGCTGATCGACAACGTGCTCGTCGAGCCGGGCACGTCCGCCGAGGAGCTCGACGCGGCCTACGACGCCGCCCTCGCACGCCTCGACGAGCTCGCCGCCGACGGCGCCCGCCCGCCCGCGGACCAGCCGACCGAGCCGATGCTGTCCCCGCCCCGGGCCGACGACGAGCCGCCCGAGGTGACCTCGTCGATGGCCGACGGGCAGTACCAGGCGGCCGTGGAGGTCGCCCGGGAGCACATCCTGGCCGGCGACATCTTCCAGGTCGTGCTGTCCCAGCGGTTCGACGTCGAGCTCGACGCCGAGCCCTTCGACGTCTACCGGGCCCTGCGCCAGGTCAACCCGAGCCCGTACATGTACTACGTGCGGGTCCCGGGCCTGACCCTCGTCGGCGCCAGCCCCGAGCCGATGGTCCAGCTCCTCGACGGCACCGTGGTGTCCCGGCCCATCGCCGGGACCCGCAAGCGCGGCTCGACCGAGGCCCACGACCGGCGCATGGCCGCCGAGCTCGTCGAGCACCCCAAGGAGCGGGCCGAGCACGTGATGCTGGTGGACCTCGCCCGCAACGACGTCGGGCGCGTCGTCGACTTCGGCACCTGCGAGGTGACCGAGCTGATGACCCTCGAGCGCTACTCCCACGTGATGCACCTCACGTCGCAGGTCGAGGGTCGCCTGGCCGAGGGCCGGACGCCCGTCGACGTGCTGCGGGCCACGCTGCCCGCCGGCACCGTCTCGGGCGCGCCGAAGGTGCGGGCCATGGAGATCATCGACGAGCTGGAGCCGGTCAAGCGGGGCCCCTACGCCGGCGTCGTCGGCTACCTCGACTTCTCGGGCAACGTCGACACCGCCATCGCCATCCGTACGATGGTCATCGGCGACGACGGCATCGCCTCGGTCCAGGCCGGCGCCGGGATCGTGGCGGACAGCGTCGCCGACGACGAGCACCTCGAGTGCCAGAACAAGGCCCGGGCCCTGCTCCTGGCCGTCCCGGCGGCCCGGCGCATGACCCGGGAGCGACGAGCCGCAGCCCAGGAGGGCACCCCGTGACCACCCCCACCGACCAGCACGACCCGAGCGGACCGGTGGCCGGCCCGCTGGCGCGCGCCGTGGTGCGCGTCGCCGGCCCCGACGCCCTGGCCTACCTCCAGGGCCAGTGCAGCCAGGACCTCGACCAGCTCGCGGTGGGCACGTCCACCTGGACCTTCGTCCTCCAGCCCCAGGGCAAGGTCGACGCCTGGGCCCGGGCCACGCTCGTGGCCGCCGACGAGGTCCTCCTCGACCTCGACCCCGGCGTCGACGGCGCCGCCGGCGGGGCGCTCGAGGCCCGGCTCCGGCGCTTCCTGCTCCGCACGAAGGCCGACGTCGACCTGCTGGAGCCACGCCCCGCCGTCGCGGTGCGGGGCGACGGCGCACCGCGAGGCGACCTCCGCCCCGGGGTCCTCCGCCTCCCCCTGGCCGGCCCCGACGGCGCCCCCGACGGCTACGACCTCCTCGGGGAGGGCGCCGCCGCACCCGACGGGACCGCTGCCGTGGACGCCGCCGTCCTCGAGGCCGACCGCATCCTGCGCGGCGTGCCGGCCCACGGTGCCGAGCTGGACGACGGCACGATCCCCGCCGAGGTCGGCCCGTGGATCATCGAGGCGTCGGTGTCCTTCGGCAAGGGGTGCTACGTGGGCCAGGAGCTCACCGCCCGGATCGACAGCCGGGGCGGCAACGTGCCCCGCCGGCTCCGCGTGCTGCGCGCCGAGGCGCCCGTCGTCGTGGGCGCGGCTGTGCAGGCGGGCGGCGACGAGGTCGGCGTCGTGACGTCGGCCGCCGTCCACCCCCGTCTCGGACCGGTCGCCCTCGCCCCGCTCCGCCGGGCCGTGGAGCCGGGCGCCGCCGTGGTCGTCGACGGCGTCGCCGCCACGGCCCACGACGCACCCCTCCCCACCGGGGACTGATGGGCCGGGGACCGATGGGCCGCACCGCCCGGCCGAGGCGTTTGCTCGCCCCGCTCGGTGCCCTCGCCGTGGCCCTGGCCGCCTGCGGCGCCCCCGAGGCCCGGACGCTGCCGCCCCCGTCGTCCACGTCCTCGACCGCACCGGAGGCACCCACGTCGAGCATCGACCTGTCCCAGGTCGAGGTGCCCCGGGTGCCGGGCGAGACGACCACCACCCTGGAGTCCTTCGGCGACGCCATCCTGGCCGGCGTCGTGGGCGGGCCGGAGGGGAACCTCGCCGGCGCCGTGGTGCGCGTCGAGCGCCTCGTGGGCGACGCCAGCCAGGTGCTCGAGGTCCGGACCGCCGAGGACGGGACCTGGGCCCTCGAGGGCCTCCCCGGCGGTCGGTTCCGGATCCGCGCGTACCAGGCGCCCGAGCTGACCCAGGTCGACCCGGTCGTGCTGTTCCTCGGCGACGGGGAGACGCGCGAGCTCACCCTGACCGTGGCCCCCTTCGTCGGGACCGAGGTCGTGGCCGGCACGACGCCCGCAGCCCCGATCGTGGGCGACGTGCTGACCCTGGCCGTGCGGGTCGGGCGCCGGGTCGTGGGCACCGACGGCGTCGGGCGGGTGGAGCCGCTCGTCGGGGTCGCGGTGCGGGTCCTCGCCGTGGGGTGGGACCGCGTCGACGGTGGCCCCGACCCGGAGGACGACCCCGGTCCCGGCCCGGGTCGCGGCCCCGGCCGGGGGAGCGCGGACGACGACCCGTCGGACGACGGCGCATCCGACCCCGACGCCGGCCCCGGCGAGCCGGACCCCGACGACCCCGACGTGGTCGTGACCGACGAGGACGGCATCGCCCTGCTCACGTTCCGCTGCCCCCGCGTCGGGCCGGTGGCCGCCGATGCGGTCGTCGGCCCCGACGGGGAGGTCTTCGCCCTCGACGTGCCGCCCTGCGCACCGAGGCCGACGACGACCACGAGCACCACGACGACCACGGCGCCCGACGACGACGGCTGAGTCACCGGCTCCGTCCGGCGATCGCACGGCTCCGTCCGGCGATCGCACGGCTCCGTCCGGCGACGGCCCGGCGGGGAGGGGGCGCGGCCGGACCGTCCGTAGACTCCGACGTCGTGCCAGGCGACCGCCACGTCCCCGACGATCCCTACGGGGTGCTCGGGGTCCCCCGGACGGCGACCACGGCCGAGATCCGCTCGGCGTACCTGGCGCTGGCCCGCCGGCACCACCCCGACCGGATGAGCGGGCGCCCCGCGTCGGAGCAGGCCGTGGCCGCCCGGCGCATGGCCCAGGTGAACGCGGCGTGGACCCTGCTGTCGGATCCGGCGAGGCGGGCGGCCTTCGACGCGGCCGACGGCGCCGCTGCCGGCAGCGGCGCCCGGACCCGTGACCCCGGGGGCGGCTTCACGCCCTTCGACGAGGGCGACGACGACGTCGACCCCCGCCTGCTCGACGACACCCCGTCCGGTGCCCGGCCCATGCGTCGCAGCCTCAGCATGCTGCCGGTCGGCCTGGCCGGTGCCGGCGCCGTCGTGTTCGGCGCCGGCGCGCTGCTCGGCTTCGTGAACCTGCTGGGCCTCGGCCTCGGCCTGTTCCTGCTGTCGGGTGCCTCGTTCCTGCTCCTCCCGCTCCTCGCCCTGCTCGCCTCGGCGCGGGCCGACCGGGACCCCTGAGCACGGGACCCGGTCCGCGCTGTCGGCGTCGGGTACGTTCGCCGGCCATGTCCGACGCCAAGGTCACCGTCATCGCCAAGATCACCTGCAAGGAGGGCGCCCGCGACGAGCTCGTGGCCGCCTTCGGTGACTACTTCCCGGCCGTCGAGGCCGAGGAGGGCACGCTGGTCTACGCGCTGAGCACCGACGACGGCGACGACGCCGTGGCCTGGGTGTACGAGCTGTACACCGGCTCCGACGCCCTCGCCGCGCACAGCGGCAGCGACGCCTTCGCCGCGTTCGGCGGCAAGCTCGGCGGCCTGCTGGCCGGCGCGCCCGAGCTGCACATCTGCACCCCGGTGCTGGCCAAGGGGCACGACCGCTGAAGACCTACCTGGACGGCATCCTCGCCGCCCACCGGGCCGCGGCGGCCACCGACGACCGCGACGTCGACGCGCTGCTGGCCCTGGCCGCCGAGCAGCCGCAGACCCGTGGCTTCACGGCGGCGCTGCGAGCCGCCGACGGCCTCGCCGTGATCAGCGAGGTCAAGCGCAGGTCGCCCTCCAAGGGCGACCTGTTCGCCGACCTCGACCCCGCGGCGCTCGCCCGCGACTACGAGGCCGGCGGGGCGACCTGCCTGTCCGTGCTCACCGACGCCGACCACTTCGGCGGCTCGCCCGAGGACCTCGCCGCGGCCCGCGGGGCGTGCGGCCTGCCGGTGCTCCGCAAGGACTTCACCGTCTGCACGGCCGACGTGGCCGACGCCCGCCTGATGGGTGCCGACTGCCTCCTGCTGATCGCCGCGGCCCTCGACGACGCCGAGCTCGCCGGCCTGCACGGCGCCGCCGTGGACGTCGGGCTCGACGTGCTCGTCGAGGTCCACGACGAACCCGAGCTGGACCGCGCCCTGGCCGTGGGCGCCACCCTGGTCGGGGTGAACCAGCGGGACCTCGTGACCTTCCGGGTCGACCACGAGCGGGCGCTGCGGATGGCCGCCGCGTTCCCCGACGGGGTGGTGTCGGTGGCCGAGTCCGGGGTGCGCGGCCCCGAGGACGCGTCCGCCCTGGCCGAGGCGGGCTACGACGCCGTCCTCGTCGGCGAGTCGCTGGTCACCTCCGGCGACCCGGCCGCAGCCGTCGCCGCACTGCGCGCCGGTCGCTGAGACCCGGTCGCCGGGGTCCGGCCGCCGGGATCCGGTCGCTGGGATCCGGCCGGCCGTCGTCCGGGTCCGGGAACCGCCTGCCGGGTCGGGCCGATCCGCCGGTACCGTCGCCCCCGTGTTCGTGAAGGTCTGCGGGATCACCCGCCCCGAGGACGCCGAGGTGGCCGTGGAGGCGGGAGCCGACGCGGTCGGGCTGATCTTCGCCCCGTCGCGCCGGCAGGTGGACCCGGGCGAGGCCCGAGCCGTCGTCGACGCCGTCGGCGACGACGCCCTCGTCGTGGGCGTCTTCCGCCACCACCTCGCCCGGGAGGTGCTCGACACGTGCGCCTCGCTCGGCCTGCGCGCCGCGCAGCTCCACGACGCCGACGTCGACCTCCGCCGGGCCGTGCGCGCCGAGGTGCCGGTGCTGATCCGGGCCACCTCGGTCGGCGACCCCGAGCTGGTCGCCCCCGTCGGCGACGACGCCGACGTCGTCATGCTCGACGCGCCGGTGCCCGGTTCGGGCGAGGCCTTCGACTGGACCCTCGTCGGGGACCTCGTCACCCGCCACCGGATCCTGCTCGCCGGCGGCCTGCGCCCCGACACGGTGGCCGAGGCGATCGGCGTCGTGCGGCCGTGGGGCGTGGACGTGGCCTCCGGCGTCGAGGCCGACTTCGGCGTCAAGGACCACGGCGCGGTCCGGGCCTTCGTGACTGCCGCGAAGGCAGCCGGTGCGGCAGGCTCGTGCCCCGGGCACCCGCCGCTGCCCGGCCTCGTCGACCGCCCCACCCCGACCTGAGCGCCGCCCGCCCCGACCCTGGAGCACCCATGACCGTCACCCCCCAGACCGGCAGCCCGTCCCACGGACTCGTCGCCGACGGCGGCACGATCTCGCCCGACTCGATCATGGGCGACCCCGAGCGCGGCCGCTTCGGGCGCTTCGGCGGCCAGTACGTGCCCGAGACCCTCATGGGCGCCTGCCAGGAGGTGGAGCGGGAGTTCCGCGCCGCGTGGGCGGACCCGGCCTTCCGCGACCGCCTCGACGGCCTGCTCAAGGACTACGCCGGCCGCCCGTCGCCGCTCACCGAGTGCTCGAACCTGTCCGAGGAGCTCGGGCTCCGCCTGCTGCTCAAGCGCGAGGACCTGAACCACACCGGCTCGCACAAGATCAACAACGTGCTCGGCCAGGCCCTGCTCGCCCAGCGGATGGGCAAGCACCGCATCGTCGCCGAGACCGGGGCCGGCCAGCACGGCGTGGCCACGGCCACGGCGGCGGCGCTCCTCGGCCAGGAGTGCGTGGTCTACATGGGCGAGGTGGACATGGAGCGCCAGAAGCTCAACGTGTTCCGCATGCGCCTCCTCGGCGCCGAGGTCCGCGCCGCCCAGACCGGCTCCCGCACCCTCAAGGACGCCGTGAACGAGGCCATGCGCGACTGGGTCGCCACCGTCGAGTCCACGCACTACTGCCTCGGGTCGGTCATGGGCCCGCACCCGTACCCGATGATGGTGCGCCAGCTGCACCGGGTGATCGGCGACGAGGCCCGCGAGCAGTGCCTGGCCCTGACCGGCGCCCACCCCGACGTCGTCACCGCCTGCGTGGGCGGCGGGTCGAACGCGGCCGGGATCTTCGCCGGCTTCGTCGACACCGACGCCGAGCTCGTCGGCGTCGAGCCGGCCGGCGGGGCCGCGATCGGCCACGGCGTGCCCGGGATCGTGCACGGCTCGACCTCGTTCCTGCTCCAGGACGACCACGGCCAGGTGCAGGAGGCCGAGTCGATCTCCGCCGGCCTCGACTACCCCGGCGTCGGCCCGGAGCACGCCCACCTCGCCGACATCGGTCGGGCCCGCTACGAGTCCGTGACCGACGCCGAGGTGCTCGACGCCTTCCAGCTGCTGGCCCGGACCGAGGGCATCATCCCCGCCCTGGAGACGGCCCACGCCCTCGCCTGGGTCGCCCGGGCCCGGGACGAGCTCGCCGGGAAGACCGTGCTGCTCAACCTGTCGGGCCGCGGCGACAAGGACGTCGCACAGGTGGCCGACGTCCTCGGCCACGACGTCGGGTAGGCCGAGCGCAACCGTTGCGGGGGCGCCGCCGCCCGTGTGGCAGCGTCGTGCCATGGGCACCCTCGAGACCCACCTCCGCCAGCGTCGTGACTCGGGCCGCAAGCTCCTGCTGCCCTACGTGACGGGCGGCATCACCGATGACTGGCTCGACGTCATCCGGGCCTACGACGCCGAGGGCGCCGACGCCGTCGAGGTCGGGATCCCCTTCTCCGACCCGGTCATGGACGGCCCCACCATCCAGGCCGCGTCCGACGCCAGCCTGGCCCGGGGCACGACGCCCGTGTCGATCCTGTCCGACCTGCGGAGCCTCGACGACGTGTCGATCCCGATCGTCGTCATGACCTACGCCAACATCCCGTTCCACATGGGCTTCGCCCGGTTCGCCGCCGAGTGCGTCGAGGCCGGCGTGGCCGGCGCGATCCTGCCCGACATCCCCCTCGAGGAGACCGGGCCGTGGAACGAGGCCGTCGGCGACCTCGACCTCGACACCGTCATGCTGGCCAGCCCGATCTCCTCCGACGAGCGCCTCGCCGCGCTCGCCGGGGCCAGCCGCGGCTTCGTCTACGGCGTCAACGTGCTCGGCGTGACCGGCGAGCGCGCCGACGTCGGCGAGTGGACCGCCGACCTCGCCGGCCGGCTCAAGCAGGTCACCGACCTGCCCGTCGTCATGGGCTTCGGCATCTCGTCGCCCGAGACGGCCGCGGCGGCCGCCGTCCCCTCCGACGGGGTGATCGTGGCCAGCGCCCTCATGCGCCTGCTGCTCGACGGCGGCTCGGCCCTCGACGCCGGCCGCTTCACGGCCCAGCTGCGGGCCGCCCTCGACGACGTCAGCGCCTGAGCTCGGCGCCGTCGACCGGCGCGTCGCGCTGGGCTGCGGCGTCGTCGTCGGGGTCCCCGGCCGCCGGGCGCCCGGCCTCCCGGAGCTCGGCGCCCGGCTCCTCCCCGTCCGGGTCCGTCCCGTCGCCGACGGCGTCGATGCGGACGACCCCGGTGAGGGTCGGCTCGCCCACGTCGACGGGGTCGGCGAGGGCCCCGGCCACGGCCTCCACCGGGTCCTCGGCGTCGCCCCACACCTCGAGCACGACCTCGTTGAGCTCGCCGCCCACGAGCACCGCCAGCGACAGCACCCAGAACCAGAGCAGCACGATGAGCACGCCGCCCAGCGCCCCGAAGACCGCGTTGCCCGTGGCGGCGATCTCCAGGTACAGCCGGAGGCCGCCGGAGAACCCGACCCACAGCACGGCGGTGAGCAGCGCCCCCGGCAGGTCCCAGCGCCACGGCGTGTGGTGGTCGGGGGCGATGTGGAAGATGGTCGCGGCCCAGGCGACGAGCACGACGAAGGCGAGGGGGAGCCGGACCTGGTCCCACAGGAAGACGAACTGGTCGCCGAGGCCGATCTCGGCGGCGATCTCCTCGCCGGTGCCGAACAGGGGTCCGACCACGAGCATGGTCAGCATGATCGCGGCGGCGAGCACCGAACCGATCGACAGGGCGAGCGCCGTGCCGCGGATGGCGAACCAGGACCGGTGGTCGTCGAGGTCGTAGACCGCGTCGAGCGCCCGCACGAGGCCGGCGAAGGCGCGGGACACCGTCCAGATGGCGGCGGCGAGCGAGAAGGTGAGGAGGCCGGGGCGGGACTCGGTGAAGAGCTCCTCGGCCGTCTCCAGGGTCCCGTCGGCCTCGCTGGTCAGGATCGAACCGAGGAAGTCCAGCACCTCGGTCTGGGCTCGGGCCGCCACGTCGCCGCCCACGATCGACTCCAGCACGCCGAGGAGCGCGGCCAGGGCGAGGAAGGCGGGCAGGAGCGACAGGACGGCGTAGAAGGCGACGCCGGCCGCGAGGTCGGGCACCCGGTCGTGGGACCACTCCTCGACCAGGCGCCGCCCGACGTGGCGCAGCTTCGTCGGCAGCGGGGCGCCCTCGGGCAGCCGTCCCGACACCGGGCGCAGGGGAGGTCCGGGTCCCGACGGGCTCACCGGGGGACCGTGCCCTCCGCGGACGGACCGGTGCGTCGGGGCCGGCTCACGACGTCCGGGCCCGGAGGAAGTCGATCGACCGGGACCACGCCAGCTCGGCGGCGTCGGGGTCGTAGGACGGGGTGCCGGGCTCGGCGAAGTGGTGCGACACCCCGGCGTAGTCGAAGCGCTCGACGTGCCGGCCGGCGAGCCCGATCGACGCGGCCATGAGCACCACCTCGTCGTCGTCGACCATCGGGTCGCCCTCGACGAGGTGCAGCTGGTAGTCGGCCCGGGTCTCGGTGAAGTCGATCTGCTGGGAGCCGTAGAAGGACACGACCGCCGACACCCGGTCGGGGAAGCGCTCGGAGTACCACAGGCCGAGCGAGCCGCCCATCGACAGCCCGACCACGGCGATCGGGGCGTCGGGGGTGGCCGGCATGCGGGACAGGGCGTCGGCGCAGGACTGGACGCCGGCGACGAGCTGGTTCGGGTCGGCCTCGGCGAGCAGGCGGCGTCCGTGGTCGTCGTCGGTGGCGACGGTGCCGAGGAGGTCGGGGGCGATCGCCGTGAACCCGGCGTCGGCGAGCTGGTTCACCCGGTCCTTGAGCGCATCGGACAGGCCCCACCAGGACCCGAGCAGGAGCACGCCGGGACCCCGCCCGGAGCGGGGCACGTCGGCGTAGGCGGTCGTGGAGTCGTCGGTCACCGCTCCCGACGCTACCGACGCCGCCGTCGCGCACCGAGCGGAGGCCCGGGGCGGCGACGCCGGGGTGGCAGGCTCGGTCCCGTGGACGGCGCGGTGGATCGAGACGACGCCTGCGAGCTGTGCGAGGCCTCGCGGCTCACACCCTGGTTCCACGAGGACGAGGAGTGCTGGATCGCCGAGTGCGAGGCGTGCGCCGTCCCCATGGTCGTGTGGCGGCCCCACCGGACCGACCCGCCCGCCGAGGTCGAGGCCCGGCTCCTCGACCGCCTGCACGCCGTCGCCGACGAGGTCCTCGGCGAGCACTGGCTCGACCCGGACCGCCGGTCGATCCCGGACCACTGGCACGTCCACGCGCGCCCGCGAGGTGGCTTCGGCGGCTGGCGGTGACGGCTGCCAGGATGACGGCGCAGGGGAGTCGACCAGGGGAGGCGCCATGACGTCCACGACCGCCGACGAGACGCTGCTGGCCCGCGCGGCCCGCTTCATCGACGAGGGGGCCTACGAGGGGACGGGTGCCAACAACCCGACCGACGGCTCCTTCCACGAGGTGGCCGACGGCATCGGCATGGTCGCCGCGTTCAGCCACGTGTGGGCCCTGGCCTGCGGGGACGGGCTCTCGATCTTCGACACGTCGCTCGCCCCCTTCGGCCCCGTCGCCGTGGACGCCCTCCGCCGCTGGTCGGGCGACCCCTTCGCCCGCCTCGTCTACACCCACGGCCACGTCGACCACGTCGGTGGCGCAGGGGCCTTCCTGGCCGACGCCGAGTCGCGGGGCGAGCCCCGGCCGACCGTGCTCAGCCACGAGGCCGTGCCGGACCGCTTCGCCCGCTACCGGACGACCCACGGCTACAACAAGGTCATCAACGGCCGGCAGTTCGGCCCCGGCGGCCTGCAGTTCCCCGACGCCTTCGTCGCCCCCGACGAGACCTTCGCCACCCGCCACGTCGTCGACGCCGGCGGCACGTCGCTCGAGCTGCACCACGCCCGGGGCGAGACCGACGACCACGCCTGGACCTGGGTCCCCGAGCACCGGGCGGTGCTGTGCGGCGACCTGTTCATCTGGGTGTTCCCCAACGCCGGCAACCCGCAGAAGGTGCAGCGCTACGCCGCGGACTGGGCCGTGGCCCTGCGGGACATGGCCGCGCTCGAGCCCGAGCTGCTGCTGCCCGCCCACGGGCTCCCGATCGCCGGCCGGGAGCGGATCGCCGGCGTGCTCGACGCCACCGCGACCGCGCTGGAGGGCCTGCTGCGCGACACCCTGGCGATGATGAACGACGGCGCCACCCTCGACGAGATCGTGCACTCGGTCCGGGTGCCAGACCACCTCGGCGAGAAGCCGTACCTGCGCGCCACCTACGACGAGCCCGAGTTCGTCGTCCGCAACATCTGGCGGCTCTACGGCGGCTGGTACGACGGCAACCCGGCCCGCCTCAAGCCGGCCCGCGACGCAGCCGTGGCCCGCGAGGTCGCCGCCCTCGCCGGGGGCGCCGCCCCGCTCGCCCGCCGGGCCGCCGAGATCGCGGCCGGTGGCGTCGACGCCGACCTCCGCCTCGCCTGCCAGCTCGCCGAGTGGGCCGCGGCCGCAGCCGACGCCGAGCCCGACGACGCGGCGACCGCGGCCGAGGTCCACGGCCTGCGGGCCGAGGTGTACGGCAGGCGCCGCGAGGCCGAGTCGTCGCTCATGGCCAAGGGCATCTTCGGGACCGCAGCCCAGGCGTCGGCCGATCGTGCCGACGGGGGAGCGGGGACCGGTGGCTGAGCCCGGGGCGTCGGGTGGCGAGGAGGAGCGCTACGTCGTGTCGGTCCACCAGGCCGTGGGCGGCGACGGGTTCTTCGTCGAGCTGGTCGAGCGGTTCTACGCCGGCGTGGCCGAGGACCCGGTGCTGCGCCCGATGTACCCCGAGGACCTGACCGACTCGAAGCGGTTCCTGGCCGGGTTCCTCATCCAGTACTGGGGCGGTTCGCAGGCCTACAGCGAGGAGCGGGGCCACCCCCGGCTGCGGATGCGCCACGTCCCCTTCGAGATCGGTCCGGCCGAGCGCGACGCCTGGGAGCGGCACATGAAGGCGGCGCTGTCGTCGCTCGCCCTCGAGCGCGACATCCTCCCCGAGGCCGAGACCGCCATGCGGCAGTACTTCGAGATGTCGGCCGAGGCGATGCGCAACCGCTGACCCGACGGAGGGCGGGGGTGATCCGGGTCGCCGGTCGGGAGGCCGCCGCCGTGGCAGGATCGGCGCCATGACCGTCGACGCCGGAGACCGCGCCCCAGCCTTCACCCTCCTCGACCAGGACGGCGAGAAGGTCAGGCTGACCGACCTCAAGGGCCGCAAGGTGCTCGTGTACTTCTACCCGAAGGCCGACACGCCCGGGTGCACGACGCAGTCCTGCGAGCTGTCGGCCATCAAGGACGACGTCGACGTCCAGATCCTGGGCATCAGCCCCGATGAGCCCGAGAAGCAGAAGGCCTTCGACGCCAAGTACGACCTCGGCTTCCCGCTGCTGTCCGACCCCGACCACAAGGTGGCCGAGAAGTACGGGGCGTGGGGCGAGAAGTCGATGTACGGAAAGAAGTACATGGGCGTCATCCGCTCGTCGTTCCTCATCGGGGAGAACGGCAAGGTGCTCGTCGCCTGGCCCAAGATCAGCCCGAAGGACACGCCCAAGAAGCTGCTCAAGGCGCTGAAGGACCTCGAGGCGTGAGCTCGGGGATCGACCCCCGGCAGGTCCTGCCCCACCGGGACCCCTTCGCCTTCATCACGACCGTCGAGTCGGTGGTGCCCGGCGAGTCCGCGACCTGCACGTGGGCCCTCACCGGCGAGGAGGACTTCTTCGCCGGCCACTTCCCGGGCCGCCCGACCCTGCCCGGCGTGCTCATGCTCGAGGCCCTGGCCCAGACCGGCGCCATCGCCGCGCTGCAGGACGAGCGCTTCGCCGGCAAGCTCCTGCTCTTCGGCGGGGTCGACAAGGCCCGCTTCCGCCGCCAGGTCGTCCCCGGCGACACGCTCACCCTCGAGGTGACGATGGGCCGGATGTCGGCCCGGGCCGGCAAGGGCACGGGCACGGCGACGGTGGGGCGGGAGGTGGCCTGCCAGGCCGACCTGCTCTTCGTGGTCGCCGACGACCCCACCGCCGGGTGAGGCCGGGGGCGGGCGGCGGCCGCTAGGCCGGGGCGATCACCAGGCTGCCGTTGTGGCCGCCGAACCCGAAGGAGTTCGACAGCACCGGGCCCGGCGTCCACTCCCGCGGACCGCCGACCACGAGGTCGAGCTGGGGCAGCTCGGGGTCGACGGCCTCGGTGACCGCCGTGGGCGGGATGATCCCCCGCTGGATCGACAGGACCGCAGCGGCCGCCTCGAGCGCACCGGCGGCGCCGAGCGCGTGGCCGGTGACGCCCTTGGTCGAGGTCACGGCCGGGCCGCCCTCGGTGCCGAACACCTTGGCCATGGCGTGGGCCTCGGCCGCGTCGTTCAGCGGCGTCGACGTGCCGTGGGCGTTCACCTGGGCCACGTCGGCGGCGGTGATGCCGGCGTCGGCCAGGGCCAGCTCCATGGAGCGGACCGCGCCCGAGCCTCCCGGCGCGGGGGCGGTGATGTGGTGGGCGTCGGCCGTGGAGGCGCCGCCCAGGAACTCGGCCAGGATCGTGGCGCCCCGGGCCTCGGCGACCTCCCAGGCCTCGAGCACCAGCACGGCGCAGCCCTCGGCGATGACGAAGCCGTCGCGGTCGGCGGAGAACGGCGACGAGACGCCCCGGTTCGACAGCGCCGTCATGTTCCCGAAGCCGGCGATGGCCGTCGGGGTCATGGACGACTCCGTGCCGCCGGCGATGACGGCGTCGAGGTTGCCCCACGCCACCTGCTCGGCGGCCCGGGTGATGGAGTGGGTGCCGGCCGCGCACGCCGTCACGATCGTCTCGCACGGACCCTGCCAGCCGTACCGCATCGACACCGACGCCCCGGAGGCGTTGGCCATCATCATCGGCACGAGGAACGGCGACACGCGGCGGTCGCCCTTGGTGGACTGGACGAGCACCTGGGCCTCGAGGGTCTCGAGGCCGCCGATGCCCGTCGCCACCCACACCCCGGCCCGACCGGGGTCGACGCCGAGGTCGCCCTCGGGCGCCCCGGCCATGGCCAGCGCCTCGGCCGCGGCGGCGAGCGTGAACTGCTGCACCCGGTCGGCCCGGCGGGCCTCCTTCGGGTTGTCGAACCACGGCGTCGGATCCCAGTCCTCGATCCGGCGGGGCCCGGTGGGCGGCTCGGCGAGCAGCCCGTCCCAGAACGCGTCCACGCCGATGCCGGCGGGGGCGACGACGCCCATGCCGGTGATGGCGACCCGGCGACGGGTGCGCTGCGTGCGGTCGGTGGTCTCGGTCACGGGGTCCTCCGGGCGGGTGCGCTGGGACGGGGTGGTGGCGGGGCCGGGCGGCTCAGCCGAGCTTGGACTTGATGAGGTCGAAGGCGGCGCCGACGGTCTCGATGCCCTCGAGCTCCTCCTCCTCGACGGTCACGTCGAACTCCTCCT
>CAZCEZ010000092.1:0-1392 GCA_964497795.1 uncultured Acidimicrobiaceae bacterium
GGTGACGGTCCCGTTGCCGGTGAGGTACTTCGTGGACGACGACACGACGATGGTGGCCCCGTGCTCGATCGGTCGGCACAGGTACGGCGTGGCCGTGGTGTTGTCGACGATGAGCGGGATGCCCGCGTCGCGGGCGACCTCGGCGATGGCGGGGAGGTCGGTCACGTAGCCACCCGGGTTGGCGATCGACTCGCAGAAGACGGCTCGCGTGTCCTCGTCGATGGCGGCGCGCACCGCGTCGAGGTCGTCGAGGTCGACGAAGGTGGCCGACCACCCGAAGCGCCGGATCGTCTGGGAGAACTGCGTGATCGACCCGCCGTACAGACGGGTGGAGACGACGATGTTCCGGCCCGGTCCCATCAGGGGGAACAGCGCGACCAGCTGGGCGGCGTGGCCCGAGGAGCAGGCGACCCCGCCGACGCCACCCTCCAGCGCGGCGACCCGGTCGGCCAGGGCGCTGACCGTGGGGTTGGTGAGCCGGCTGTAGATGTAGCCGACCTCCTCGAGGTTGAAGAGGCGGGCGGCGTGGTCGGCGTCTCGGAAGACGTACGACGTCGTCTGGTAGATCGGCGGCTGGACCGCACCGGTCGCCGGGTCGGTCGACGCTGCGGCGTGCAGCAGCTTGGTGTCGAAGGCGAGCTCTCGTCCGGTGCCGGTCATCGTGGGCTCCTCGGGTCGCGGGGCGCGGACCCTAGGCAACGAGGCCGGTGCCGTTCTCGGGGTGCGCCCTCAGCGGTCGCGCAGCCCCCGCCCGTCGAGGATCCGGGGGACGACCCGCTCGACGCGGTCGCGGCGGGTGGCCGGTCGCTTCGCGCCCGACACGTGCAGGTGGTACTCGCGCTGCCGCCCGGGCGTGAGCCGGTCGAAGGCGGCGGCGAGCTCGCCGTCCTGCGCGAGGCGCTCGGCCAGCTCGGCCACGAGCGGCTCCGGGTCGGCCTCGGGCAGCGGCGTCCCCGCATCCTCCGCCGCGACGGCCGAGGCGACGAGCCCACGGATGGCACCGGCGAGGCGCTCGACGTCGGCGACGGAGGCGATCCGGACCCGCTTGGCCGAGCGGCTGTTCGGACCCTGGTCCTCGAGGACGCCGTCGGGGTCGTCGAGCAGCACGCCCTTGAAGAACATCAGGGACAGGTGGTCGCGCATCTCCTGGAGGATCGCCACGTTGGCGCCCCCGTGGCAGTAGCAGGCCTTGGCCCACTTCACGGCCTCGGTCAGGCCGGCGCCGAGCAGCACGGATCGGGCGGCGGCCAGCTCGGCCGGCCAGCGCTCCGAGCCGGCCACGATGGCGTCCACGCCCTCGTCGCGGTCCACGTCCCCCTCCGATCGGTCGTCGCTGCGGCATCCGCAGCCGGTGCGGCGACGCTATCCGGACGGCGCTCCCCGGACGGCGCC
>CAZCEZ010000092.1:1492-9654 GCA_964497795.1 uncultured Acidimicrobiaceae bacterium
CCGGACGGCGCCGTCGGTCCGGCGCCGTCCGGCGACCGCTCCGGATCAGGCGACCAGCTTGGAGGCGACGCGGACCAGGCGTGCCGCCTGGTGCTCCACGGCGGCGCGCCCGTCGTCGTCGATCTCGCCGGGCTGGGTCGAGAAGCCGTAGGGGTTGCCGCCGGACTCGAACATCACCGGGTCGGTGTACCCCGGGGCGACGACGACGGCACCCCAGTGCATGAACGTCGTGTACAGGCCGAGCAGCGTGGACTCCTGCCCGCCGTGGACGTTCTGGGCCGAGGTGGTGGCGGTCACGGCCTTGTCGGCGAGCTCGCCGGCCTGCCAGAGCGGGCCGAGCGTGTCGATGAAGGCGCGGAGCTGCCCGGCGACGGTCCCGAACCGGGTCGGGGCGGAGAACAGGTAGGCGTCGCCCCAGCGCATGTCGTCGTGCGTCAGCTCGGGGATGCCGGCCTGGGCCTCGGCCTCCGCGGCCCACGCGTCCTGCCCGGCGACGACGTCGTCGGGGGCGGTCTCGGGCACCCGCCGCAGGCGCACGTCGGCGCCGGCGGACTCGGCGGCCTTGGACGCGACCTCGGCGACGCCGCGGTTGGTGCCGTAGGTGGAGTAGAAGGCGATGACGACCTTGGGAGTGGTCACGCAGGATCCTCTCGTTGCGCGTGCAAGAACACCTGGTCCGTGCCCGATGGGTCCGCCGCTCATGCCCGGGTCGGTCGTCGGTGCCCGCGGCATCCGTACACTCGGCCGACGATGGACACGGCCCCGACCGAGATCGACTGGACCGGCCTGGAGGCCGTCCTCTTCGACCTGGACGGGGTGGTGACGCCGACGGCATCGGTGCACGAGCGGGCCTGGGCCGAGCTGTTCGCACCGTGGGGCTTCACCAGCGAGGACTACCTCGCGCACGTCGACGGCAAGCCCCGCTACGACGGCGTCCGGGACTTCCTCGCCTCGCGCGGCGAGTACCTCCCGATGGGCGCACCCGACGACCCGCCGGGCGACGCCACGGTCTGCGCCCTCGGCAACCGCAAGAACGCCCTGTTCGCCGCCGTCCTCGAGCGCGACGGCGTCGCGCCGTACCCCGGCACCATCGCCGTGCTCGACCTGCTCGACGACGCCGGCGTCCGGACCGCGATCGTGTCGTCGTCCCGCAACGCCTTGCGGGTCCTGGCCGCCGCCGGCCTGGCCGACCGGTTCCCGACCGTGGTCGACGGCACCACGGCCGAGGCCGAGGGCCTCGCCGGCAAGCCGGCACCCGACATGTTCCTCCGCGGTGCCGCCCTCCTCGACGCCGACCCGACCCGGACGGCCGTGGTCGAGGACGCGAGCTCGGGCGTGGCCGCCGGCGTGGCCGGCGGGTTCGTCCCCGTCGTCGGCGTCGACCGGGGCGGGAACCGGGAGGCCCTGGCCGCGGCGGGCGCCCACGTCGTCGTCGACGACCTCGACGAGACCCTGCCCGCCACCGCCCGGGAGGCGGGGCGATGAAGATCCGGGCCACCGCCGAGGCCATCCCCCGACACCGCTTCCCGGTCGATCCGTGGCGGCTCGTGGAGACCGAGATCGACCACCGCGACCTGGGCCGCACCGAGTCCCTGTTCGCCATCGGCAACGGCTACATCGGCATGCGGGCCAACCCGTCCGAGGGCCGTGAGGCCCACTCCCACGGGACGTTCCTCAACGGCTTCCACGAGACCTGGCCCATCCAGCACGCCGAGAGCGCGTTCGCGTTCGCCAAGACCGGCCAGACGATCGTCAACGTCCCCGACGCGAAGCTGCTGAAGCTCTACGTCGACGACGAGCCGCTGCTGCTGAGCGAGGCCGACCTCGAGCGGTACGAGCGGGTCCTCGACATGCGCTCGGGCGTGTCCCACCGGGAGCTGGTGTGGACCACGCCGGCCGGCAAGCGCCTCCGGGTCCGTACCGAGCGCATGGTCAGCCTCGAGCACCGCCACCTCGCCGTGCTCACCCTCGAGGTGGAGCTGCTCCACGGCTCGGCACCCGTCGTCGTGTCGTCCCAGCTGCTCAACCGCCAGGACGGCGAGGACGAGTACCACGTCAGCTCGGCCGCGCTGGGGGAGGGCCTCGACCCGCGCAAGATCCGATCGTTCCAGGGCCGGGTGCTCGTACCGCAGCTGCAGCTGCACGACCCGGAGGACGCGCTGGACGGCGTCGACGCCGGCGGCGAGGTGCTCCTCGGCTACCGGTGCGCGTCGAGCGGCATGACGCTGGCGTGCGGGTACCGCCACGAGATCGACACGGCCTGCGAGACCGAGATCGAGACCGTGATCGGCGAGGACCTGGCCAAGACCGTGTTCACGGTCCACGCCGCCGAGGGGGAGACGATCCGGCTGACCAAGTTCGTGTCGTACCACTCCTCCCGGGGCGTCCCCGCCCAGGAGCTCGCCGACCGCTGCCACCGGACCATCCACCGCGCCCGCCGCACGGGCGTCGCCGAGCTGCGGACCCAGCAGCGGGCGTGGCTGGACCGGTTCTGGCACGACACCGACGTCGAGGTGGAGGGCGACCCGGCCGCCCAGCAGGCCGTCCGCTGGAACCTGTTCCAGCTCGCCCAGGCGTCGGCCCGGACCCAGGAGCAGGGCATCGCGGCCAAGGCCATGACCGGCGGGGGGTACGACGGCCACTACTTCTGGGACACCGAGGTCTACGTCCTGCCCTGTCTGGCCTACACCAACCCCGACGCGGCCCGGAAGCTGCTCCGGTTCCGGTGGAAGATGCTCGACGCGGCCCGGGCCCGGGCCGCCGAGCTGTCCCAGCGGGGCGCGCTCTACCCGTGGCGGACGATCAACGGCGAGGAGGCCAGCGCCTACTACGCCGCCGGGACGGCGCAGTACCACATCAACGCCGCCGTGGCCTACGCCCTCGAGCGCTACCTCAACGCGACGGCCGACGTCGACTTCCTGGTCGACGAGGGCGCCGAGATCCTGGTCGAGACGGCGCGCCTGTGGGCCGACCTCGGGTTCTACGAGCACCCGCTGCCCCACGAGGCCGACGACCCCGATGCCCCGCCGCCGCCGTTCCACATCCACGGGGTCACGGGGCCCGACGAGTACACGACCGTCGTCAACGACAACACGTACACGAACGTCATGGCCCGCTTCAACCTCCGCTACGCGGCCTGGACCTACGACTTCCTCGCCGAGTGGGACCCGGCGGCCCAGGCCGCGCTGCGGCGCCGCACCGGTCTCGACGACGCCGAGGTCGACGGGTGGCGTCGGGCGGCCGACGCCATGTACCTGCCCTGGGACGAGGCGCTCGGGATCCACCCGCAGGACGAGTCCTTCCTGGACCGCGAGCCGTGGGACTTCGCGGGCACGCCGTCGGAGCGGTACCCGCTGCTGCTCCACTACCACCCGCTGGTGATCTACCGGCACCAGGTGCTCAAGCAGGCCGACGTGGTGCTCGCCATGCACCTGCGCGGCCAGCACTTCTCCCAGGACCAGAAGCGGCGCAACTTCGAGTACTACGACCCGATCACGACGGGCGACTCGTCGCTGTCGGCGTGCGTGCAGTCGATCGTGGCCGCCGAGGTCGGCCGGCAGGACCTCGCCTTCGACTACTTCGAGCAGGCGCTCTACCTCGACCTGGCCGACACGCACGGGAACACCAGCGACGGGGTGCACATCGCCAACGCCGGCGGCGTCTGGGCCGGCCTGGTCCACGGCTTCGCGGGCATGGCCGACACCGGCGAGCACCTCCGCTTCTCCCCGCGGCTGCCGTCTCGGTGGACGGGGCTGCGCTTCCGGCTGCGGCGCCACGGTGCCCAGGTCGCCGTGCAGGTCGGTCCCGAGGGCGCACGCGTCACGGTCGAGTCGGGCGGGGCGGTGCCCGTGCTCGGGCCCGACGGCGTCGTCGACGTCGAGCTCGGCGGGAGCGTCGTCGTGCCGGCCGGGGGCTGACGACCCGAGCGGACCCTGTCGCCCGGCCCTGCGGTCAGGCGGTGGCGACGAGGACCCGGTTGCGGCCCTGGCGCTTGGCGTCGTAGAGGGCGGCGTCGGCCGCGCCGGCCAGGACGTCGGCCCGCCCGTCGTCGGTGGCGGCCACGCCGAGCGACACGGTCACGGTGGGGAGGGCGGCGCCGTCGTGGGTGACCGCCGTCGACTCGACCGCGGCGCGGACGCGCTCGCACACGTCGGCCGCCTCCGACGTCGTGGTGTCCGCCAGCAGGATGCAGAACTCCTCGCCGCCGTAGCGGTACAGGACGTCGGTGGGCCGGATCGACCCCCGGACGGCGTCGGCGACGCGTCGCAGCACCTCGTCGCCCGCGGCGTGGCCGTGGTCGTCGTTGAACCGCTTGAAGTGGTCGACGTCGAGCATGACCAGGCTGACGAGCCGTCCCGGGGTGACGAGGCGGCCGAGGTCGCGGTCGAGGCGCCGGCGGTTGAAGGTCCGGGTGAGCCCGTCGACGTCGACGGCCGAGCCGTGCCGGTCGGCGGCGGCGAGGGCCGGGCCGACGAAGCCGGCCAGACCCGCCAGGATCCGGTCGGCGTCGGGGCGCGACGGGGACACGACGACGAGCACGCCGAGCACCCGCCCGTCTCCGACGCAGGGGACGGCCACGACCGTGGTGCCGTCCACGGTCCGGGTGTGGGGCGACCCGTCGACCACGGCGGCGCGCACCACCTCGGCGGCGTCACCGGGCTGGGCGAGCCGGGCGCTCGACGCGCCGGTCGTCGTGAGGGCGGCATCGGCGGCGAGCGACGCGACCTGGTCGGGGTCGAGGGCGGCGGTGAGCTGCCGGCCGGCCTGGACGACGAGGGCGGAGACGTCCGACGAGCCGCCGTGCGACCCGCCTCGGCGGCGACGGCGAGCGAGGAGGGTGGCCCCGAGGAGCGTGACCCCGACCCCGGCGGCGAGCGCGGGCAGCGGGGAGGCGGCGGCCGGCTCGGTGCCGGGGGCGGCGAGGGGCGCAGGGGCGGTGGCGGCGGTGCCCGGCGTGCCGTCGTCGGCTGCGGGAGCCGGGACCGTGTCCGCCGCGGGCGCCACGGTCGCCGGCGGGTCGGTCCGGTCACCGGGGGCGGGCGGGGGAGCGGCGGGGGCCGCGCCCCCCTCGGGCGGCCGGAGGAGGCCGAAGGTGTCGACGAGGTCGCGCACGTCGGTGTCGGCGAGCACGAGCACCTCCTGGGCGCCCTGGACGACCGTGGCGGGGTCCCGGGCCGCATCGCCCTGGCGTGCGAGGAGCGTGCGCAGGGGGTTGCCGAGGGGGATGCCGGCCGCATCGGCGTCGGCCAGGACGTCCTCGGCGAACAGCTCGGCTCCGAGGAGCAGGTCGGCGAGGTCGTCGGCGGCCGGGTCGTGGAGGTCGAGGTCGGCCAGGGGGCGCATCGGGCCGAGCGACCCGCGGTCCAGCATCCCGAGGTGGGTGGCGAGCCAGACCTCGTCCAGGACGGCGAACAGGGCGTCCTCGACGACGCGCTCGGCGAGCATCTCGGCGGTCTCGTCGTCGTGCTCGGCGGCGGCGGGACCGGCCGGCCCGACGAGCACGCCGAGGACCGCCAGGGTGAACGCCGCTCCGGCGCGCTGGATCCGCACGGTGCCCCCATCGGCAGGCACGGGTCGCAGTGGAGGGGCGGGCGTCGCCGGATCCGGCCGGCCCGGTCCTAGCGTGGTGCCGTGGCCCAGCGAGACCTCGACGCCTCGCCGCACCTCGGCGACCCGGACACGGACCCGAACGACCGGGTGCACCACCATGCCCGCCTCGAGGGCGGCCGACGCTCGATCGACGCCGGTCCGATCCGCACCCTGTGCGGGCTGCTGCTCGGCAGCGGGCCGCGACCCGGAGCGGCCGAGCTGCCGTGCTGCCCGATGTGCGCCGAGGAGATGCACGCCGTCGGCCGGCGCTGCGAGCACACCCGACACCGCTGACGACCGTCGTGCCGCTCGCTCAGCCGGGGGGAGCGACGAAGGTCGCGAAGTCCTCCAGGGGCATCCGCTCGCTGACGAGGCCGTTCACCGGGTGCTCGGGGTCCCGGTGGCCGACTGCGACGCCGCAGAACAGCAGCTCCTCCTCCGGTGCGCCCACGAACTCCGAGACCGCCCGGGTGTAGTGCGTCCAGGCCTCCTGGGGGCAGGTGTCGAGCCCCGCCTCGGTGGCCAGCAGCATGAAGGTCTGCAGGTACATGCCGAGGTCGCTCCACTGGGGCGGACCCATGTTCCGGTCGATGAAGCAGAACACGGCGGCCGGCGCGCCGAAGAAGCGGTAGTTCTCCGCGACCCGGGCCAGGCGGGCGCCCTTGTCCTCCCGGGGGATGCCCAGCGTCTCGTACATCGCCTCGCCCAGCGCGAACCGGTTCGTCCGGTACGGCTCCCAGAGGCCCGACGGGTAGATCTCGTAGCCGGGCTCCTCGAGGTCCCGGCCGGCGAGGAACTCGCGGAAGGCGGGCATCGTCCCGGAGCCGACGACGTAGATCCGCCACGGCTGCACGTTGCCCCCCGACGGTGCCCGGCTCGCTCGGCGCAGCAGGTCGGCGAGCAGGTCGTCGGGCACGGGGGTGTCGAGGAAGGCGCGGATCGAGCGGCGCTGCTCGACGGCGTCGGAGACGTCCACGGGTGGCTCCTGTCGGGGGTCGGCGGCCGGGACCGACGATCCTGTCGCCCCGCCGACGTCGGGTCCAGCCCGTCGCCCGGCTGCACCACCGGCCGGTGACCGGTCGCGCGACGGCGCGATGATCGGTGCGTGCGACCGACCGAGCGCGTCCCGGGGTGGCTGGACGAGCTCGACCTGCGGACCGGGGACGGGGTCCGGCTCGGGACCCGGAACCTGGACCCCGACCGCTGGTCCCGCACCGGCCCCGACGCGGCGGACCAGGTCGTCGAGGCCCGACGGCTCCTCGACGAGCGCACCGACGACGTCGTGGTCGTCGATCCGGCGTCGGCGCACGACGAGGCCCTCGTGGACGCGGCGCGGTGGCTCGGCGAGCGGCTCGCCCGCTGGTGGACGGCCCGGGACCCCGCTGCGGTGGCGGCGACCCGGTGGGGCCCGCCCCTCGACGCCGGCCCCGTGGCCCGGGGCCTCGCCCGGGCCCGCCACGCCGTCCCGGACGACCTGTGCCTGCTCGTCCCCTCGCAGGGCGGGGGGTGGCGACTGGCGGCCGCCGCCGTCTGCTTCCCGTCGCACTGGGTGCCCGCTGCTGCCGTCGGGGGCCCGCTGGGCGAGGTCCACGGCCCCGTGCCCGGCTACGCGGGCGTGGCCGCCGAGCGGGTCGACACCCTGCTGCGCCGCCTCCGCCCCGGCCGCGGGGTGTGGCGTCGGAACTGGTCGATCCACGCCGACGCCGCGCTCCACGCGCCCCACCCGACCGCGCCGCCGTCGCCGGTGCCGCCGGAGGAGCGGTGGCTGCGGAGCGAGCACCAGACGCTGGTGCGGGCCGAGACCGGGCGCGTCGTGGGGTTCACGATCCGGACCCAGCAGGTGCCCCTGGTCGTGCTGGCCGAGCGCCCCGACGTGGCGGTGGGTCTCGCTGCGGCGGTGCGGGCGTGGTCCCCCGAGGTCCGGTCCTACAAGGGCGGCGCCGTCGACGACGAGCTGCTCGGGTGGCTCGACGCCGTCGGGGCCGGCGACCCGCAGCCCTAGCCTCGGGCGCGTCCTCGACCGGCGAGGGCGCCGACGAGGAGGACCGCACCGTGCCCCAGATCGCCACGAACACCGCCGTCGACCGGGAGGGCCTGCTCGACTTCGTCCGTCCCCGTCACCGCGGGATCCTGCTGACGCGCCGGGCGGACGGCTGGCCGCAGTCGTCGCCCGTGACGATGGGCGTGGGCGACGACGGCTCGCTGCTGGTCGCGACCTACCCGTCCCGGGCCAAGGTCCGGAACCTGCGACGGGACCCCCGGGCCTCGATGGTGGTGCTGTCGGACGACTTCGGCGGCGCCTGGGTCCAGGTCGACGGGACGGCGGAGGTGACCGACGTGCCCGAGGCGGTCGAGGGCCTCGTCGAGTACTTCCGCAACGTCGCCGGCCACCACGACGACTGGGACGAGTACCGGGCCGCCATGGTCCGCCAGGGCAAGTCGCTGATCCGGCTCCACCCCGAGCGGTGGGGGCCCGTCGCCACCGGCGGGTTCCCGCCGGAGCTCGCCGCCGACTGACCCCGGCCCTGCAGCAGGCCCCGGCCACCGGCGATCCTGCGGCACCCGGGGTCCCG
>CAZCEZ010000092.1:9754-14022 GCA_964497795.1 uncultured Acidimicrobiaceae bacterium
GGGGTCCCGGGGCGTCAGGGGTCCCGGCGCGTCAGGGGTCCCGGGGCGCGGAGGCGCCGGGGGACCGGTCCCCGACGTACGCGGCCCGGGCCCGGTAGCGGAGGCGGTGCTCGTACTCCTCGGTCGCGTGCGCGAGCCAGCCGACGGTCCGGGCGAGGGCGAACACCGCCTCGGTCGCATCCGGGACCATGTCGTGGGCAAGGGCGAGGGCGGCCAGGGCGAGGTCGATGTTCGGTTCGGGCAGCCGGCGCTCCCTCGTGACCGCGAGCAGCGCGGGCACGGCCGGCGGCAGGTCGCCGGCCGCGTCCAGCGCGCCGAGGAGCGGAGCGGTGCGGGGGTCGGTGCCCACGTAGACGCTGTGGCCGAACCCGGGGAGGTGGGCGCCGTCGGCCAGGTACCGGCCCACGACCTCGCTGGCCGCCCGCTCGGGGTCGTCGGCGTCGGCGACCTCGGCCAGCAGCAGACGGGCCCGGGCGCCCGCGCCGCCGTGCAGCGGTCCGCCGACGGCCGCCAGGCCACCGAGGACGACCAGGTACGGGTCGGCCCAGGTCGACGCGGTGACCCGGGCGGCGAGGGTCGAGGAGGCGAGCTCGTGGTCGGCGAGCAGGACGAGCGCGGCGTCGAGCGCGGCGACGCGCCGATCGCTCGGCGCCGCAGCGGTGAGCCGGGGCCACAGGCGAGCGGCGACGGAGGGGGGCGCGCCCCGGCCGTCCGGGCGGGGCTCGTGGCCGAGCCGGGGTGCGGCGGCCAGCAGCGCGGCCAGGATCGCTCGACCCGCCGTGGCCACGGCCTCGGGACGCCGGTCGCCCCGCAGCGGGTCCGCGACCCGGGCGGCGGGCAGGGTCGCGCGCCAGCGGTCGACGAGCGTGCCCTCGCGCCCGTCGACGCCGCTCCCTGCGACCTCGGGCGTGGCGCCGACGGGGACGTCGGGGACGTCGACGTGGCGGAGGTCGCCGGTCCAGAGCAGCGTGGCCACCGACTCGAAGCGTGGCGCCGGGGCCGCGCAGAGCCCTGCGACGTCGTGGCCCCGGTAGGCGAGGTGCCCGTCGGGATCGAGGGCGCAGACGGCCGTCTCGACCACGATCTCGAGGCCCCCCGAGCGCCGTCCGCGCCGGCTCCGCTCGGCGTGGCGCTCCACGTCGCTGCGCAGGAACCGGCTCCGCCGCTGCCCGGGGACCCGCTCGGAGCGGATCAGGCCCCGGCTCACGTACGCGTACAGGGTCTCCGGCTTCACCCCGAGGCGCTCGGTCGCCTCGTCGGTGCTCAGCCAGGTGCGTGCCACCCGGGGGACCCTAGCGCCGCTGGTGGAGGGAGACGTTGAGTGGACATGTACTTGATCAACGTTGAGACACCGATGTCGCAGCGGGATGCTCGACCCATGACCCCGATCCGCACCGCCCACCGCCCCGAGACCGCACCCGCCGACGGCCGACCCGTCGCCCCGCCCGGGCTCAAGGGCCTGGTCGTGGCCGACACGACCATCGGCGACGTCCGGGGCGAGGAGGGCTTCTACCACTACCGGCAGTACTCGGCGCCCGACCTGGCCCGGCACCGCCGGCTGCTCGACGTGTGGCACCTCCTCCTCGCCGGCCACCTGCCCGACGAGACCGAGGCCGCCGCCCTGGCTGCGGAGGTCGCGCCGCACCGGGCCGTCCCGGCCGCCGTCGAGCCCGTCGTGGCCCTCCTCGGCCGTGACGTCGCCGCGGGCCGGGTGCCCTTCGGCCTCGCCCTGCGGACCCTCGTCTCCCACCACGCCGCCCTCGTCGCGCCGACGCCGACCCTGGACGCCTCGCCCGCCGAGCGACGCCGGCAGTCGGTCGCGCTCGCCGCAGGCCTGCCCTCCCTGGTCGCGGCGCTGCACCGGGCGGCCGCCGGACTCGAACCCGTCGCCTCGGACCCCTCGCTCGACCCCGCCGCCGACTTCCTGCTCGGCCTGCACGGCGAGGTCCCGGACTTGCGCCACGCCCGTGCCCTGGAGCGGTACTGGATCCTGGCCCTGGACCACGGGTTCAACGCCTCGACCTTCACCGCCCGGGTGGTGACGTCCACCGGCAGCGACCTGGGCTCGGCCGTCGTCGCCGCCCTCGGTGCGCTCCTCGGGCCGCTCCACGGCGGTGCGCCGAGCAGGGTGCTGGACACGCTCGACGCGATCGGCGACGCCGACCGCGCCCGCGAGCGGGTCCGGGCGATGCTGGCCTCGGGCGAGCGGATCATGGGCTTCGGCCACGCCGTCTACCGGACCGCCGACCCCCGCTCGGTCCTGCTCGAGGAGGTGGCCCGGGACCTGGGCGGGCCGGTGGTCGACCTCGCGGTGGCCGTCGAGGCCGTCGTCGAGGAGGTGCTGGCCGAGGTGAAGCCCGACCGTGCGCTGCAGGCGAACGTGGAGTGGTACGCCGCCGTCGTGATGGACGCCATCGGCATCCCCCGGGCGCTGTGCACGTCGACCTTCGCCGCCGCCCGCACGATCGGCTGGTGCGTCCACGCCCTCGAGCAGGCCGACGGGGGCACGCTCATCCGCCCGTCGAGTCGCTACGTGGGTCCCGTCGCGCCGACGCCGGTGCCCCGCTGAGCGACGGGTCCGCGCGTTCCGCGTGCCGCCGCCGGCGTCACGGACGGAGGTGGTCGGGGCGCAGGCCCACGGCCCGCGCCACGAAGCGGATCTTCTCCACGGCCGGGGGCGCCACGACGAAGGGGAAGGGGTCGTCGGTGCCCATGGACCGGTTCAGCTCGTTGAGGGCGACGGTGCAGGCGGTCCAGCCCGACCACAGGTCGTCGAAGTCGCCCGTCGGCTGCCGGACCAGGCCGTGGGCGACGGCGGTCTCGAGGGTGTCGAGCAGGTGGAGCAGGTGGGCCCAGGACTCGGCGAAGTCCTCCCACGGGTGCGACGAGGCGTAGCGGGAGACGAAGGCGTCCCGCCAGGAGCCGTCGTCGGCGGTCGCGTAGTGGGCGTCGAGGGCGGCGGCGTAGTCGGCCCGCTCGTCACCGAACGCGTTCCGGAAGTCGGCGACGTCGAAGGCGCGGTCGACCCCTGCGGCCCAGAACCAGTGGCCCGTCTCGTGGCGGACGTGCCCGAGCGGCGTGCGGTACCGCTCGCCGAGCTCGGTCCGGAGCCGGGCTCGGGCGGCGGGGTCGGCCTCGGCGGTGTCCAGGGTGATCACCCCGTCCCGGTGGCCCGTCGTCACGGGCTGCCCCGGTGCGCCGTGGCGGAGGTCGAAGGCGAGGGCCGGCGGCCCGGTCAGGTCGAGGTCGAGGGCGAGCAGCCAGCGGAGCACGCGGCGCCGTGCGGCGTGGAACGGCACCGTCGACGCCGGAGAGGTCCCGGCCGCGCCCGACGTCGACACGTCGAGGCGGCAGGAGCGGCAGCGGGGACCGTCGACGTCGGGGAGCCAGTTGCACCCGAGGACGGCCCGGTTCGCGCACGTGGGTGGCCCGCCGGGCGCGCCCACGCCCCCGACGAAGCGGTCGTCGTCGGGGGCGTGGGCGAGTCCGGTGCGGCACACCTCGCATCGGAGGCTGTCGAAGAAGACCGGGTGCTCGCAGCGCGGGCAGGTGGCGCGCCGCACGGCGAGGGGTGCGGCTCAGCCCGGGGCGTGGGCCTCGCCCTGCTCCTCGGTCAGGTAGGCGGGGACGGCGTCGGGATCGACGACGTCGAAGCCGGGGTCGTGCTCGATGCGATCGCGGATCTCGGTGACGCGGCGCTGGACGTCCTCGAGCAGCGCCATCGGGTCCTGGGTGGTGTCGGTGGCGGTGTCAGCCATGTCGGGGTCCCTCCTGGGGATCGCGGACGCCCGGTCCATGCCCGCCGGGGCCCGCCGCCATGCGACGGCGGGCCCGCGTCGCCCGGTGCGTCAGCGGGCCTCGTCGAGGAGCGCGTTGAGCGTGGCGCTCGGCCGCATGGCCGAGGTGGCCAGGTCGTGGTCGACCGAGTAGTAGCCGCCGAGCTCCACGGGCGGTCCCTGCACCGACTCGAGCTCGCCCACGATGGTCTCCTCGGCCTCGGCCAGGCGCTCGGCGAGGGGCCCGAAGCGGGCGGCGAGGTCGGCGTCGGCGTCCTGGGCGGCCAGGGCCTGGGCCCAGTACAGGGCCAGGTAGAAGTGGCTGCCGCGGTTGTCGAGCTCGTGCACCTTGCGGCTCGGGCTGCGACCCTCCTCCAGGAAGGTGCCGGTGGCGGCGTCGAGGGCGTCGGCGAGGACCTTGGCCCGGGGCTGGTCGAAGGTCGAGGCGAGGTGCTCGAGCGAGACCGCCAGCGCCAGGAACTCGCCGAGGCT
>CAZCEZ010000093.1:0-13878 GCA_964497795.1 uncultured Acidimicrobiaceae bacterium
CCTCGATCCGCCACCACGTCGGGATGGTGAGCGACGAGCCGTTCCTGTTCTCGGCCTCCATCCACGACAACATCGCCTACGCCCGTCCGGACGCGACCCGCGAGGAGGTCGAGGCCGCGGCCCGGGCGGCCAACGCCCACGGCTTCGTGACCCAGCTCGAGCACGGCTACGACACGGTGATCGGCGAGCGCGGCTACACGCTCTCGGGCGGCCAGCGCCAGCGGGTCGCCATCGCACGGACGCTGCTCGCCGACCCGGCCGTGCTCGTGCTCGACGACGCCACCTCCGCCGTCGACGTCCGCGTCGAGGCCGAGATCCACGAGGCCATCGAGACCGTCTCGGCCGACCGCACCACGGTGCTGATCGCGCACCGGCTGTCGACCATCGCCATGGCCGACCGGGTCGCGCTCCTGGCCGGGGGTCGGGTCGTCGCCGTCGGCACCCACGCCGAGCTCATGGCCACCGAGCCCCGCTACCGGGAGGTCCTCGCCACCGTCGAGGACGCGCCCGCGACCGAGGAGGGGAGCGCCTGATGGGCGGCTTCGGACCCCCGGCCGGCTCGCCGTTCGCCCAGCAGGGCGCGACCGGCCTCCCCTTCGCCGGCGTCCCCGAGGAGCTCCAGCGGCGCGTCACCGAGCTGCTCGAGACCGAACCGGAGCACGACGTCCCCGCCGCGGACTTCTCCCAGTCCGACTGGGACCGGCGCCCCTTCACGCTCCGCCGCTTCCTGGCCCAGAAGCGCGGCGCGATCCTGCTCGCCGTCGTGCTCGTGGTGGTCGAGACGCTGCTCGTCACCGCCGGCCCCTACCTGACGGGCCTGGCCATCGACGAGGGCATCATCGCCCGCGACCTCGACACCCTCTACCTGCTGTCGGGCATCTACGTCGGCTCGGTCGTCCTCTCGACCGTCTTCGGCGCGGTGCGCGTGGCGTGGACCGGTCGGGTCGGCGAGAGCCTGATGGAGGCGCTGCGCGTCCGGATCTTCACGCACTTCCAGCGGCTGTCCCTCGACTTCTTCACCAAGGAGAAGGGCGGTGTGCTGATGACCCGGATGACCTCCGACATCGACAGCCTGACCGCCCTGTTCCAGGAGGGTCTGGTGAACATGTTCGTCCAGGCCCTCACCCTCACGATCGTGACGGTGTTCCTGTTCGTGCAGTCGCCGCTGCTGGCCACGCTGCTCTTCGCCGTGGTCGTGCCCGTGATGCTCGGCCTGACGCTGTGGTTCCGGAAGGCGTCCGACGTCGCCTTCCTCGAGGTCCGCGACCGCATCGCCGACGTGATGTCGGACCTCCAGGAGAACCTGGCCGGGATCCGGATCGTCACCGCCACGAACCGGGCCAAGCGCAACGTCGTGTCCCACGACAACGTCCTCGGCGACCACCGCTCGGCCAACGACCGCACGGCCGTGATCGGTGCGGTGTACGGGCCCTCGACCGAGCTGCTCGGGTACGCAGCCCAGGGGATGCTCCTCGCCGTGGGCGGCTACCTCATCACCGAGGGGCGCCTCTCGCCCGGGGAGCTCGCGTCGTTCTTCCTGTACCTCACGCTGTTCTTCGCCCCGATCCAGCAGCTCGTCCAGCTCTACAACGTGTACCAGCAGGGCCGCTCAGCCGTCCGCAAGCTGTCCGACCTGCTCGCCACCGAGCCCGCCGTGCTCGAGCGGCCCGACGCCGGGGAGATGCCGCCGATGGAGGGCGCCATCGACCTGCGCGGCGTGACCTTCGGCTACGACCCGGCCACCCCGGTGCTCCACGAGCTCGACCTGTCGATCGCTGCGGGCGAGACCGTCGCCTTCGTCGGCGAGACCGGTGCGGGAAAGTCCACCGTGGCCAAGCTCGTCAACCGCTCCTACGACCCCACGCTCGGGACGGTGGCCATCGACGGGCACGACCTCCGGGACGTGACGCTGACCTCCCTGCGCTCCCAGATCGGCGTGGTGCCCCAGGAGCCGTTCCTGTTCGCCGGGACGATCCGGGACAACCTCGCGTTCGCCGCCCCGGGCGCGACCGACGAGGAGCTGTGGGACGCCGTCGACGCCGTCGGCCTCCGGGACCTCGTCGAGCGCCAGCCCGACGGCCTCGACCAGGTCGTCCACGAGCGGGGGGCCTCGTTCTCCTCCGGGGAGCGCCAGCTCCTCGCCCTGGCACGCGCCTTCCTGGCCCAGCCCCGCGTCCTCGTCCTCGACGAGGCGACGTCCAACCTGGACCTCGCGTCCGAGACCCGGGTCGAGCGCGCCCTCGACGTCGTGCTCGAGGGGCGGACGGCGATCATCATCGCCCACCGCCTCGCGACGGCCATGCGGGCCGACCGGATCGCCGTGATCCACGACGGGCGCCTCGCCGAGCTCGGCAGCCACGAGGAGCTGGTCGCCCGCGGCGGTCGGTACGCGACCCTGTTCGACACCTGGATGTCGCAGGCGACGGCGTGACCGGGCCCGGGTCGGGCGCTCCGTGAGCGCCGGTGGCCTGGCGCTCGTGCTCCTGGTCGCCGCGGTGGGTGCGTTCGTCCAGGGCAGCGTCGGCTTCGGTCACAACCTGATCGCCGCTCCGGTCTTCGCCCTCGTCGACGAGCGCCTGGTGCCGGGGCCGGCCATCGCGTCGGCCGGGGTGCTGGTCCTGCTCACCGTGCTCCGCGACCGGCGCGGGGTGCACCTGGGCGAGGTCGGCACGGCCGTGGTCGGCCGGGTCCCGGGGACGGTGGCGGCCGCCGTCGCCGTGGCGCTCCTGCCCGAGCGCGCCCTCGCCGTCGGCTTCGCCGTCCTCGTCCTCGTCGCCGTCGGGATCGTGGCCACGGGAGCGCACGTCCGTCCGACGCGGGCGACCCTGCTCGGCGCCGGGGCGCTGTCGGGCTTCATGGGCACGGCGACGTCGATCGGTGGCCCGCCGATGGCCATGCTCTACGCGAGCGAGGAGGGCCGGCGCGTGCGCGGGACCCTGTCGGGGTTCTTCCTGGTCGGCATCGGCATGTCGCTCGCCGCGCTCGTGGCCACCGGCGCGTTCGACGCGACATCGGCCCGGCTGTCGCTGCTCCCGGTCCCCGGCATCCTCGTCGGCTTCGCCTGCTCGGGGTGGGGGAGCCGCTTCCTCGACGCCGGCCGGACGCGCCCGGCGGTCCTCGCCGTCTCCGCGCTGAGCGCGGCGTCGGTGCTCCTCCGGGCCGTCACCGGCTGATCGGTCGACCCGGGCTCTCACCCGCCCCGGTCGGGGCCCTCGCCTGACCCCGTCGGGGCCGGCCGGCCGGTGCGAGCCCGGCGCAGCCCCGACGGGGTGGCGGAGGTGTCGGCGGGACGATCGGACGAACGGGAGAGGGAGAGCCGCCCGACCGCCCCGTCGACGGTGTGCAACGGCGGTCGAGGTGCGATTGGGAGAGGGAGGGTGCACCCCGGGGACGCCATCACGCTGACACCAGGAGCATCGAACCGAACCGCGCCGTCCTTGAGCAGGTTTCGCGAGGTTCTGCACGGGAACGTCGGTCGTTCCCGGAGGGGTCGGAGACACCGGCACCGGCGGCAGGCCAGAGCGGGGTCGCGGCGCCCCGGCGGGGGGCGGATCGGGTCTGCCACGATGCCCACCATGAGCTCCGAGCGCACCTACGGCGAGATCGACTACGAGCGGGACGGAGGCGTGGCCACGGTGACCCTCGACCGCCCCGATCGCCTCAACGCCTTCACCGTGCGCATGCAGCGCGAGCTGTGCGCGGTGCTCGACGAGGTGGACGCCGACGACGCCGTGCGGGCCGTGGTCGTGACCGGCCGCGGCCGAGGCTTCTGCGCCGGGGCCGACCTGGCCGGTGGCGGCGACACGTTCGACACCGCCGCCCAGTCGGGCGACGGCGGGGCGGTGTCGGGCGGTGCCCCCGACCCGATGGACCACCGGGACGAGGGCGGCCTGGTCGCCCTGCGGCTCTTCTCGTGCACCAAGCCGGTGATCGCCGCGATCAACGGACCGGCCGTGGGCGTCGGTGCGACCATGACCCTGCCCATGGACCTGCGCCTCGCCTCCACCCAGGCGAAGTTCGGCTTCGTGTTCGCACGTCGGGGGATCGTCCCCGAGGCCTGCTCGTCCTGGTTCCTCCCGCGGGTCGTGGGCATCCAGACGGCGGCGGAGTGGTGCTACACGGGACGCGTCTTCGGTCCGGACGAGGCGCTGGCCCGGGGTCTGGTCCGGTCGGTCCACGAGCCCGAGGAGCTGCTCGATGCCGCACGGGCCATCGCCGAGGAGATCGCGTCGACGACGTCGGCGGTGTCGGTGGCCATGACCCGGGCGATGCTGTGGCGGATGCTGGGCGAGCCGCACCCGATGGCCGCCCACGAGGTCGACAGCCCCGCCATCGCCCTCCTCGGCCGCTCGGCCGATGCCCGCGAGGGCGTCGTGTCGTTCCTCGAGAAGCGTCCGCCCGCCTTCACCGACACCGTGACCGCCGACATGCCGGACTCCTACCCGTGGTGGGAGGAGCGCACCTTCCGGGACCGCTGACAGATTGCGGGAACCGGGTCGGGAGGCGGCAGGCTCTAGCGGTGACCGCGCCCGCCACCCGAGCTCCCGCCCCGCCCGGCGACGTGGCGCTGCTCGGGGTCGCGGTGCTCGCCGTGTCGCTGTCGGCACCGCTGATCCGGTACGCGGCGGCACCGGCCCTGGCCGTGGCGTTCTGGCGCAACGTGCTCGCGGTCCCGGTGCTCGGGGCGGGGGCCCTGGCCGGGCGGGCCCGCCGACCCGACGCCGCCGAGCGGAAGCTGATCGCCGTCTCCGGCGTCCTGCTCGCCTGCCACTTCGCGACGTGGATCCCGTCGATCTCCTACACCTCCGTCGCCTCCTCCGTGGCCCTCGTCGCCACCCAGCCGGCGTGGGCCGCCCTGCTCGCCCGCTGGCAGGGCGAGGAGGTCCACCGGGACACCTGGCTCGGCATCGGGATCGCCTTCGCCGGTGTGCTCGTGCTGTCGGGCGTCGACCTGTCGATCTCGCCCCGCGCGCTGTTCGGCGACCTGCTCGCCCTCGTCGGCGGCGTCTTCGCGGCCGCCTACGTCACCGTCGGGTCACGGGTCCGGCAGACCGTCGGCACCGCCGCGTACGCCACCGGCTGCTACGGCGTGGCATCCGCGGTGCTGCTCGTCGTGTGCCTGGTGGCGGGGCGTCCCCTGACGGGCTTCGACGGGACCACGTGGCTCGCGATCGCCGCCCTCGTCGTGGGCCCCCAGCTGCTCGGCCACACCCTCGTGAACCGGGTCCTGCGGTCGCTGTCGGCGACGGCGGTCTCGGTGGCCATCCTGTTCGAGGTCGTCGGGGCCACCGTGCTCGCCGCCCTGTGGTTCGACGAGACCCCACCCGTCGCCGCCGTCCCGGCCGGGATCCTCATCCTGGTCGGCATCGTCGTCGTCATCCGGGCCGGCCGCCCCCGCCGGGGCGACCGCCGCCGCGCCCGGCTGACCCGTCCGAGAGGAGCCCCCCTTGGCTGACAGCCCGTTCACCCCGCTCACCGAGCCGCCCGACGGCGGCGCCACCGAGACCCTCGTGTTCACCGTCCGGGGGGACCACGTCCACCTCGGGCGACCGGGCGACGACCCCGTGCCCCAGCCCGACGGCTCGGTGCAGGGGCACGTGTACCTCGGGCGCATGGGCGAGGTCGACTGCTGGGCCGTCGACGTCGACGGCGACGACGAGCCCGACGTGGTGCTCACGCCGCTCATGGCGCTCCACGCCCACGTGTCCCCCGAGGAGTGGACCGTGGCCGGGCGGGCGGTGCAGCTGGTGCAGTGGCAGCGGACGCACCGCTACTGCGGCCGGTGCGCCACGGAGACCGAGCAGGCGCCCGGCGAGCGGGCGATGCGCTGCCCGGACTGCGGCCTGCTCGCCTTCCCGCGCCTGGCGCCTGCGGTGATCACGCTGGTCACCCGCGACGACGGCTCGGCCCTGCTCGCCCGCAACGCGGCGTGGCCGGTGCCGATGTTCTCGTGCCTGGCCGGCTTCGTCGAGCCCGGCGAGACCCTCGAGCAGGCCGTGGCCCGCGAGGTGGCCGAGGAGGTCGGCGTCACCGTCGGCCGGGTCCGGTACCAGGCCTCCCAGCCCTGGCCGTTCCCGCACTCGCTCATGATCGGCTTCACCGCGGAGTGGGCCGGGGGCGACATCGCCGTGGACGGCACGGAGATCGCCGAGGCCGCCTGGTTCACCACCGACGACCTCCCCCAGATCCCACCCCGGCTGTCCATCGCCCGCCGGCTCATCGACGACTGGATCGCGGCGAACTAGATGGCCTCGACCGACGTAACCGCTGCCGGCGACGCCGGCGACGCCGGCGGCGACCGCGGTGCCGACGCGCCGCTGATCACCCCGCTGTTCGTCCTGCTCGTCGTCGCCGGCCTCGGCTACTTCCTGGCCATCGGGTCGCTGCTGCCGACGCTGCCCACCTACGTCGAGGAGGAGCTGTCCGGCAACGGCCTGGAGGTCGGCCTGGTGGTGGGGGCGTTCGCGGTCTCCGCCGCTCTGGTCCGTCCGACGGTCGGCCGCCTCGGCGACAAGGTCGGCAGGCGGTCGATGGCCCTGGCCGGCTCGGTGCTCGCCGCCGTCGGCATCCTGCCCCTCGGTCTCGTGGAGGCCGTCTGGTTCCTCGTGATCCTGCGCCTCGTGTCCGGGCTCGGTGAGGCGTGTTTCTTCATCGGCGCCGCCACCGCCGCGCAGGACCTCGCCCCCGACCACCGGCGGGGCGAGGCGGCGTCGTTCTTCTCGATCGCCATCTACTCGGGCCTCGGCTTCGGTCCGTTCCTCGGTGAACGGGTCTACGACGGCTTCGGCCCCGATGCCGCCTGGCTCTTCGCCGGCGGCGCATGCGTCTTCGCCGCCGTGCTGTCGTCGTTCATCCCCAAGGCGATGGGCCGGGTCGAGAACCCCGCGCCCCGCCGCGGCCTGCTCCACCCCGCCGCCGTGCTCCCCGGGTCGATCCTGTTCCTCGGCCTGCTCGGCTTCGTCGGCTTCGCGTCGTTCCTGCCCCTCTACGTCGACGAGGTGGGCCTCGACGACGCCGGGCAGTTCTTCCTGCTCTACGGGATGATCGTCCTCGTCATCCGCATCTTCGGCGCACGCATCCCCGACCGGTTCGGCCCCAAGCGCACCTCGACGTTCGCGCTGAGCGCCATCGCGCTGGGTGTCGCGACCGTCGCCGCGCTCGGCAGCGCCACGGGCGTGTGGATCGGCACGGTGCTGCTGTCGATCGGGATGGCCCTGCTGTTCCCCGCCCTGTTCAGCCTGGCCGTGAACGCGGCTCCGGCCGAGGAGCGCAGCCACGCCGTGGGCACCTTCAGCCTGTTCTTCGACGTCGCCCAGGGCGTCGGCGCCCCCACCCTCGGGCTCGCCGTCACCCTCGCCGGCACCGAGCGCGCCGCGTTCGTGGTCGGCGCCGTGGTCGCCGTCGTCGGCCTCGTGGTGGCCCGGATCCGGCTCCAGACCGTCGAGCCCGCCCCGGCCTGACGGTCGGGCCGGCCCGGCTCGTCGTCAGACGGCCTGGGCGTCGAGGTGGTGGATGCGCAGGTCCGCGGTGTCCATGAACGGCGCGAGGACGTCCATGAGGCCGGTCTCCAGGCGCCACGCCAGGTAGGCGTCGTAGCTGTCCCGGGAGTCCCAGGACTCCCACAGCAGGACCAGGTCAGGGTCCTCGTGGTCCGCGTAGGTCTCGATGGACTCGCACCCCTGGAACGACCGGGTGTCGACGAGGGCGCCCGACAGCAGGTCGAGCAGCTCCGCCCCCTTCCCGGTCCGGCAGGGGAACTCGACCAGTGCTCGGTGCGACATGGCGGTGCTCCTCGGTTTCGACGTGTGGGATCGACCGTACTCCCGTCCCGGACGCCCTGGGCCGGTTTCCTGGCGGCCGGTCAGGCGAGCTGGGAGGTCGCAGCCAGCGCCACGGCCGCCGCGGTCGCGACGTTGAGGCTGTCGACGCCGGCGGCCACCGGGATCCGCACCCGGGCGGTGGCTGCGGCGAGCGCGGCGTCGCTCAGGCCGGGGCCCTCGGCCCCGACGACCCAGGCCAGGGGTCCGGCGGCGTGCCGCGTCGCGACGTCGGCCAGCGACGTGTCGCCCGCCGGCGTCAGCGCGAGCGTCGGCGCACCCCACCGGTCGAGGAGGCGGGCGGCGTCGGCCACCGTGGGCACGCGGGTCCAGGGCACGCGCAGGACGTGGCCGACCGACACCCGAACCGCACGGCGGTAGAGCGGGTCGGCGCAGGACCCGTCCAGCAGCACGGCGTCGACGCCGAAGGCGGCGGCGTTGCGGAACAGGGCCCCGACGTTCTCGTGGTCGTTGACGCCCTCCACGACGAGGACCCGGTCGGCGCCGGCCACCAGGTCGGCGGCGTCGGGCAGCGCAGGGCGGTCGACGGACGCGAGCACCCCCCGGTGCACGGCGAAGCCGGCGATCGCCGCCAGGTCGTCGGGTGCGGCCACGTGGACGGGCAGGGCGGGGTCGTCCACGTCCCGTCCGTGTGCGCCGAGCAGGGCGGCGACCCGGTCGACCTTGGTCCGGGACACCAGCAGCCGGCGCAGCGAGCCGTCCACGTCGAGGACGGTCTCCAGGGTCCGCAGCCCCTCGGCCACGAAGCAGCCGAGCATCGCCTCGGTGGCGGCCCGGGCCCGGGCGTCGGTGAGGCCGGCGAGCTCGACCAGGCCCTCGTCGTCGGGCCCGTCGACGGGGACGAGGACCACGGCGGCCTCAGCGCTCGGCGGCCTCGGCCACCACGCGGTAGAGGTCCTTGAAGATGGCGTCGCGGTCCACGTCGAGGGCCTCGATGATCTCGTGGCGCCCGGGCGGGTGCTCCCACCGGAGGTCGTCGCCCAGCACGGGGGCCGGCGTCCGGTGCCAGGTGAACCAGGTCGGGTCGAGCAGCCAGCCGATGTTGATCACGTCCCAGATCACCTTGGACGTGCCGTGGTGGTCGCCGTTCATCGGCGCCCTGTCGTAGAGGTCGAAGAGGAACTGCCCGATCTCGCCGACCCCGTCGAGGTGGTGGGCCATCTCGGGGTGCGTGACCCGAAGCTCCTCGCCGACGTAGTACCCGGGCAGGTAGTGGAGCGGGACCCCGGAGTCGAACAGCACGCGCACGGCGTGGAGGTCCTGGGCCAGGTTGTACGACGCGTTCGGACGGGGCCAGAACGACGGGAACGCCGAGGTCCACGACACGACGATCGACTCGGCGACCTCCGGGGCGTGGAGCAGGGCGGAGGCCACGTTGGTCGCGGCGCCGATGGCGACCACGTGGATCGGCTCGGTCGCGGCCCGGGCCAGCTCGACGAGGTGCTCGGTCGCCTCGCTCACCACCGGGGTCCGGGCGTCGGGCAGGTAGCGATCCGCGCCGGTGCGGATCAGGTCGTGGTCGAGGCCGAGCAGGTCGGCCATCCGTTCCAGCTCGCGCCGCGCCCGGCGCACGCCCGTCTCGGGCGGCACCACCGGGATCTGGTCGACCGACACCCCGAGCGCCTCCAGGTTCTTCGTCAGGCGGCGCTCGTCCAGCGGGGTGAGCAGCGCGCCGCCCTCGACCAGGGACGGGGAGAGCGAGTACGGGCAGGCGTGGAGGCCGACGAGGTTGATCCGGTCCGGGCGCAGGGCGGCCCAGACGATGGCGAACTGGTCGTCGATCTCGTTGGTGACGTCGGTGTCGATGACGACGTCGATCACGCCGCTCGGCGGGACGAGCCGGTCGTCGCGCAGGGCGTCGTCGAGCAGCGGGAAGTCGGCCACGGCGGCAACCTAGGTGCTGGCCCCGCTGCCAGACTCACCCCATGCGCTTCGGTGTCCACACCGCCCTCTGGGTGCGGGAGTGGGGCGAGGACCTCGCCCCCCACGTGGCCACGGCGGCGCGCCTGGGCTTCGACGGCGCCGAGGTCTCCCTGCTCGGCCTGGACGAGGCCGCGGCCGGGCACCTGGCGGGCGTCGCCGCCGACGAGGGCGTGGCCCTGACCTGCACGACCGGGCTCGCCGCGGCGACCGACATCACCTCCACCGACCCCGCGGTGCGCGCCGCCGGCCTCGACGAGCTGCGGCGCAGCGCCGACGTCGTGGCCGCCGCCGGCGCCGACCGGCTCTGCGGGCTGGTCTACGGGCCCTGGGGCCCGACCGGGGGCGAGGACCGGGCCGGGCGACTGGCCCGCAGCGCCGAGGCCCTCGCCGAGGTCGCCCCCCGCTTCGCCGAGCGGGGCATCACGCTGGGCCTGGAGACCGTCAACCGGTTCGAGACCGACCTGGTCAACACCGTCGCCGACGCCGTCGCCCTGGCCACGGCCGTGGGCGCTCCGAACGTGGGGGTCCACGTCGACACCTTCCACGCCAACATCGAGGAGGCCTCGGTCCCCGACGCCGTCCGGCGGGCCGGGCGGGCCGACGTGCCGCTGGTGCACGTGCACGCCGTGGCCAACGACCGGGGCGTGCCCGGCACCGGGCACCTCCCGTGGCTCGAGATCGGGGCCGCGCTCGGCGACGTCGGCTACGACGGCTGGGTCGTGCTCGAGCTGTTCGTCCAGGCCGACCTGCCGGTCAGCCCGGACCTGTTCATCTGGCGACCGATCCACCCCGACCCGACCGCCGCCGCCGCCGAGGGCCTCGCCTTCCTCCGGGACCTGCTCACGTGACCGCAGCCGGCATGGAGGGGGCGCAGGTGCGCGCCTGGCTGTCGCTCGCCGCCCGGCGGGCGCAGGATCGCCGAGCCGACCTCGACCGCCTCGACGCCGTGGCCGGCGACGGCGACCACGGCGCCGCCAACGCCCGGGCCTGGACCGCGGCGGCTGACGCGGTCGCCACGGCCGCGACCGACGACCCGGGTGGGCTGCTGCGGGCTGCCGCAGGCGCGGTGCGGGCCGCGGCCGGTGGCACGGCGGGGGTCCTGCTCGCCGACGCGCTCGCGGCCATGGCCGGGCACGAGGGGCTGGCCGGGGCCCTCGACGCCGCGGTCGTCGCGGTCGCGGCCGGAGGCGGCGCCGCCCCGGGCGACAAGACGATGCTCGACGCGCTCGCCCCCGCAGCGGAGGCCGCCCGCCGGGCCGGGACCGGCACGGGAGGAGGCGACGCCTCCGCGGTCCCGCTGCGGACGGCGGCGACGGCGGCGGCCGACGCCGCCCTGGCCGGAGCCGAGGCCACGACCGCGATGGTCGCGACCGCGGGGCGAGCCCGCCGGGTGGCCGGTGGGGGAGCGGGCAGCCCCGACCCCGGTGCCACGTCGCTGGCCGACGCCCTCCACGCCCTGGCCCTCGTCGTCGACGACGTCGCCCCGCCTACGCCTCCGGTGCCCCTCGACGCCGTGGCCGAGCCGGCGGCACGGCCCCGCAAGCTGCTCAACGACGTCGCCGACGCCGTCGACGAGATGCTGGACGGGCTCCTCGCCGCCCAGGCCCACCGCGTCACCCGCGGCCCCCGGGACCGCATCGTGGTCCGGGCCCGGCCCAAGGACGCAGGCCGCGTCGCCCTCGTCATCGGCAACGGGTCCGGGCACGAACCCATCGCCGTCGGCTGGGTGGGGGAGGGCCTGCTCGACGCCAACGCGTGCGGCGACGTGTTCACCGCCCCGCCGCCCGACCTGCTCGCCGACGCCATCGTCGCCGCCGACCGGGGTGCCGGCGTCGTGGTGCTCGTCTCCCAGCACGACGGCGACGTGCTCTGCGCCCGCGACGCCGTGTCGATCGCCCGGTCCCGGGGCGTCCGGGCCGAGCCGCTCCACCTGTACGACGACGTCGCCACCGCGCCTCCCGAGCGCCGGTCGGAGCGTCGGGGCGCCCCGGGCACGACCTTCGCCTACAAGGTGCTGGGGGCTGCCGCCGAGGCCGGGACGGGTCTCGAGGACCTGCTCGCCCTCGGCGCCCGGCTCCGTGACGCCACCTCCACCCTCACCCTCGGACTGGGCCCCGGGACGTCGCCCCTCACCGGCGCACCCACGCACCACGTCCCGTCCCGCGAGGTCCTGGTCGGCACCGGCGTGCACGGCGAGGGCGGCAGCGGCACGCTCCCGCACGGCCCGGTCGACGACCTCGTCGCCCACGTCCTCGACGTGCTCCTCGCCGACCTGCCCGCCGCCCGGCCCGACGGGTCCCCGTGGGACGACGAGGTGCTGGTCTTGGTCAACGGCGCCGGTGGCACCACCCTGATGGAGCTGCTCGTGGTCCACCGCGCCGTGGACGCCCGCCTCCGGGCCGAGGGGCTCGTCCCGTTCCGCCCCCTCGTCGGCGAGCTCGTCACCACCCAGGAGACCGCCGGGGTCGCCGTCTCCCTGGCCCGCACCGACCCCGAGATCCGTCGGTGGTGGACGGCGCCGTGCGACGCCCCCTACTTCCCGCCCCCCGGCCCCGACCCCGACGCCGGCCCTGACGCAGCGAGCAGCACGTGACCGACCACGCCCCGCCCTCCATCGGCTTCGTCGCCGGCCACCTGCCGACCTACTACGCCCTCGAGCACGACGTGGTCTCCGGCGCCCTCGCCGACCTGCGCGCCGCGGCCGACCGGGCCGGCGTCGCCGTGGTCGGCACCGACGTCCCGGTCGAGGCCGCACCCGAGGCTCGGAACGCGGCCCGGGCCGCCGTCGACGGCGGTGCCGCGGCAGTCGTCGTGCTCCACGCCGCGTTCACGATGGGCGAGGTGACCGAGGCCGTCGCCGAGGTCTGCGCGCCCGCCGGCGTCCGGGTCGTGGTGTGGACCGTGGACGAGCCGACCCTCGACGGACCGATCCTGCTCAACAGCTACGTGTCCGGCCTCATGGGCGCGTCCATCCTGCGGGCCACCGGTGCCCAGGACGGCGCGGACTGGCTCCACGGCCGGGCCGGCGACCCCGCCTTCGACGACCACGTCGACGTGCTGCTCGGCGCGGTCCGGGCCCGGCACGCCCTGCGCACCTCCCGGATCGGGTTCCTCGGTGGGGTCGCCCCCGGGTTCGTGAACTTCGAGGTCGACGCCGGCGGGCTCGCCGACCGGCTCGGGCCGACCGTGGTCGCCGACGGGCTGGCCGACGTGTTCGCCTGCATCCGGGCTGCGGATCCCGACGAGTCGGCCCGGACCCGCGCCGCGATCGAGGCCGGCGTCGACCGCAGCGCCGTCACCGTCGACCGGGACGTCGACGCCACCGCCGCCACCGTGCTCGCCCTGCGCGGCTGGGCCACCGACCACGCCTGCACGGCGCTGGCGGTGTCGGACTGGTCCGAGTTCCAGGACGAGGTCGAGCTCCACCCCGGCATGGCCTTCTCCTGGCTCGACGCCACCGACGCCCTGCCCGTCGCCTGCGAGGGCGACGTCGTCGGTGCCACGTCGATGGTGGCGCTGCGGGCCGTGGCCGGCACCGGCGCCTGCCTGCTCGACGTCGTGTCCGTCGCTCCCGACCGCTCCGCACTCCAGCTGTGGCACTGCGGGGGCAGCCCGCTCGACCTCGCCGACGACGCCGGCGTGGGCATGGTCGACCACTCCACCCTGGGGCGCAAGGTGCCCGGTTCCCGCCAGACCGGTGCCGTCGCCGACCTGGTGCTGCGCCCGGGCCCGGTGACCGTGCTCCGGTTCGGCAACGACCTGTCCCGGGCCCTCGTGGCCGAGGCGATCGTCGTGCCCGGCCCGTCCCGGGGATACGACGGCACCCGGGGCTGGGTGGCCGACTGGCGGATCCTCGACGACGCCGGACGCGGGGTGGAGGTCGACGCCATCGACGTGGCCCGCCTGCTCGTCGAGCGGGGCGTGGAGCACCACGTCGCCCTCGTCGGCGGGCACCACGGCGCCGCCCTCGCTGCGCTGCGACGGTGGCTCGGTCTCGCGGCGGTCGGGCCCGGCTGAGTTCGGCACGTCGGGGGATGACCGTCGGGAGGGATCCGGCGGTGATAGGTGCGGCCTGGTGGCCGACCGAACTCGTTGCGGGCCCGCCGGATAGCCGGCA
>CAZCEZ010000094.1:0-13866 GCA_964497795.1 uncultured Acidimicrobiaceae bacterium
ACGGCGCGGGTGGCGCCGAGGCGGTCGACCTCGGCGGCGGTGTCGGCCGGGAGGGCGTCGCGGGTCGCCAGCAGGAGCGGGGCCCCGGCGCGCACGGTGGCGGGCACCCCGGCCAGGGCGTCGGGGAACGAGCGGCCCGACGCGATCCACACCTCGGGTGCGGCCGGGAACGTCGAGGCCGACACGGCGGCGGCGGTGGCGAAGCGGTTCGCCCCCTCGACCCGGGTGACGGGGGCACCGGCGCGCCGGCCGAGCTCGGCGAGGACGTCGTCGGACACCGATGCGTCGCCGCCGACCACGACGACCTCGGTCGGGGCGAGCCGGTCCAGCTCGGTCGCGGTCGCAGCCGGGACCGTGGTCCGGGTGACGAGCAGGACCGGTCCGCCGGCCCGGCCGGCGGCGACGCCGGCGACGAGGGCGTCGGCGAACCCGGCGCCGGTCACGACGTGGACGACGTCGGCGCCGCCGGGGAACGCGTCCCGGGACAGCGCGGCCGCCGTGGCGTACCGGTCCGATCCGGAGCGCCGCTCGGGGTGCTGGGCCGCGGCCGGTCCGGCCGCGAGGAGCGGCACCAGCAGGGCCAGGGCGACGAGGACGGTCCGGGCGCGACGGATCGGGCGGGGCACCCCCTCCCCATCGGCAGGACGACGACCTCCGTGGAGGGCGTCGGGTCGCGTACGCCCGTGCGGGTGGTCCGGCGTCACGCCGACGGCAGGAACCGGCGCGGGTGCCGACCGTCGACGTAGCCGACGAAGGGCGGGTAGATGTTCCAGCCGAGCAGCTCCTGCAGCCGGTCGGGCAGGGTGGCGGCGAGCTCGGCACCGACGCCGATGACGTGGTTCTCCTGGGGCCGCAGCCAGGCCGCGGCGTACTCGAGGATCACGCCGAGCCGGGGGCGGTCGGTGCCGTTGGCGCCACCGCCGTGCCAGATCGACCCGGTGTAGAAGGCGACGCTGCCCGCCGGCATCTCGGCGTCGACGACGGGGTCGTCGTCGGTCGGCCACCGGCCGGGCTCCCAGCGGTGGCTGCCGGGCACGAAGCGGGTGGCGCCGTTGGAGACCGTGAAGTCGTCGAAGGCCCACATGGTGTTGAGCACCACCTCGCCGTGGGGCTGGGGCAGCGGGTAGATGCTGTCGTCTCGGTGCAGCACCTGGGCCGGCTCGCCCGGGCCGATCTGGATGCCGGTCGGCGCGCTGAGCTGGGCCGGCCCGACCGTGGCGTCGAGCACGGCGAGCAGGACCGGGTCGGTGGCCAGGTCGTCGAAGGCCCGGGTCTTGCCGAACAGGTTGTAGATCCGCTTCGTGGCGTGGCCCTCGAAGTCGTTGCGCCCCGTCGGGGTGTCGGCCAGCACGCGGTCGAGCTCGGCGTGGATCGCGGCGACCCGCGCCCCGTCGAGCACGCCCTCGCACACCACGACGCCGTCGGCCTCCATCCCGGCCACGATGTCGTCGACGGCGAAGGGCACCCGGGCGATCACGACCCCATGGTCGCGTGCGGAGCCCGGACCGCGTCGGCCGTCCCGGCCGACCGGGCTCAGTCGGGTGGGACGAGGTCCGGGTGGTGGAGGCGCAGCCAGCGACGCAGGTCGTCGTCGTGGCGGTCCCAGCGGTCCCGGATCCGGTCGAGGGCGGCCGCGGCCTCGGGGACGTGCCGGTGGCGGGCCAGGAAGGCGAGGCTCTCCGACGCGAGCGGCGGCCAGTGCGTCCGACCCCTCGGCGGCCTGGCCCGGTGCTCGAGGATGCGGATCGCCTCGGGCACGTCGCGCTCGTCGCCGGCCGCGGCCAGCATCGACTCGGCGGCGGTCCGCTCCGCGAAGGACCGCGATCCGAGCCACGGCTCCCACAGCGACCGGGCGCGCTCCGGCCGCCGCCGGGCCAGCGTGGTCGTCGCCGCGACGCGCACGGCGCTCGAGGCGTGCGAGCGGAGGGCGTCGAGCGCGTCGTCGACGTCGCGACGTGCCGGGTCGGTGGTGGCGAGGGCGTCGACCACCTGCTCGGCCCGGATCTCGGTCGCCTTCGACCCGACGGCCAGGTGGTGGCCGAGGCGGACGAGGACGTCGGTCGCCGCATCGCTGCGGACCCCGGGCAGCGCGGCGAGCAGGGAGGTGGCCGAGCCGTGCACCTGCCAGGCCGGGTGGTCGAGCAGCGGCACGAGCGGCGCCTCGTCGAGGGCGGTGGCGATCCCGAACCGGCCGAGCTCGGCCACGCCCCGGGCCCCGTCCAGCAGGCTCGACGCGGCGTGGGCGTCGCCGGTCCGCTCGAGCACGCCGGGAACGGCGGCGACGAGCGCGTCCCCGGCCGCCGTGGTGTGGGTGTTGAAGGCGGCGAGCACGGCGGCGTGCGCGATCGTCCACCGTCGGCGCTCGGCCAGCCGGGCGTCCGCGACCCGCCCGGCGAGGTCGGCGACGACCGGCTCGCCGGCGAGGCGGCCGAAGCGACGTCGGCCGACCTCGATCGGCTCGATGCGGTCGGGGTCGCGGTGGCGGGGCGACTCCCACCGGGCGAAGGCGTCCTCCAGCCACGCCGGCGCGGGCCCGCGCACCTCGTCGGCCCAGCGGAACCCGTGCACCGGGACCTCGGCCCGGCGCAGCGAGTGCAGCCGACGGAGCACGGCGGTGCGGCGGTCGTACACGTGGCCGAGCGTGGCCTGCACCTGCGAGCCGGCCGCCGTGACGGCGGCCTCCACGACCTCGCCGTCCACGGACGAGCCCGGATCGCGCAGGTCGGCCACGGCCGCGGCGGCCAGGTCGTCGGGGACCTCGAGCAGGACGACGGGGAGGGCCTCGACGTCGGCCAGGTCGTCGTTCGCCCGTCGTCGCCAGGGCGGGCGCATCAGTCGTTCGCGACGAAGACGGTCTTCAGCTCGGAGAAGTGGTCGAGGGCGACCATGCCCTGGTCCCGTCCGATGCCGGACTGCTTCACGCCGCCGAAGGGCGCCTCGATGTGCACCGACGACGACGTGTTGATCGACAGCATCCCGGTCTCCACCCGGCGGGCCACGCGCAGGGCCCGGCCGACGTCGCGGCACCAGATCGACCCCGACAGGCCGTGGATCGACGCGTTGGCGAGGGCGACGGCCTCGCCCTCGGTCTCGAAGGTGCCGATGCCCACGACCGGTCCGAAGATCTCCTCGCGCATGAACCGCATGTCGACGTCGGCCCGGTCGAACACGGCCGGGGTCAGGTAGGAGCCGGGCAGGTCGGGGCGGGTGCCCCCGCAGCGCAGGCGGGCGCCGTCGGCCGCGGCCGCGGCCACGTGTTCCTCGACGCTGGCGCGCTGGTCGTCGGAGATGAGCGGTCCCATCTCGGTGTCGTCGTCGCCGGTCGGGCCGAGCACGATCGCCTCGGCGGCGGCGACGAAGCGCTCGGTGAAGGCCTCGGCGACCGAGGCGTGGACGAACATCCGGGATCGGGCGCAGCAGTCCTGACCGGCGTTGTCGAACACCGACCACAGCGACGACGCCACGCACGCATCGAGCTGCTCGTCGGACAGGTCGTCGAAGACCAGGCTGGCCGACTTGCCCCCCAGCTCCAGGCCGACGCGGGTGATGTCGCGGGCGGCGAGGGCCATGATCCGGGAACCGACCTCGGTGGAGCCGGTGAAGGTGACCTTGCGGACCCGGGGGTCGGTGACGAGCGCCTCGCCGAGGCTGCCGCCCGGCCCGGTCACGACCTGGACGAGCCCGGCCGGCGCACCCACCGCCTCGGCGGCGCCGTCGACCAGCTCGCCGAGGGCGACGGCGGTGAGCGGCGTCTGCGACGCCGGCTTGACGACGACGGCGTTGCCCATGGCCAGGGCCGGGCCGACCTTCCAGCAGGTGATGAGCAGCGGGAAGTTCCACGGGACGATGGCGGCGCACACGCCGACCGGCTCCCGGAAGGTGAGCAGGGTGCCGTCCGCGCTCCCCGGGATGGTCGATCCGTGGACCTTGTCGACCGCGCCGGCGTAGAACTCGAACACCTCGGCCGCGGCCGCGACCTCGCCCCGGGCGGCGCGGATCGGCTTGCCGGCCGAGGCCGACTCGAGCCGGGCCAGGTGGTCGGCGTTGACCCGGACGAGGCGGGCGACCTCGCGCAGCAGGTCCCGGCGCTGGCGGACGCGCGAGCGCGACCAGTCGGCGTGCACGGCCTCGGCCCGGGCGAGGACGGGGTCGAGGTCGTCGGGGCCGAGCTCGGGGACGGCGTCGACGACGGAGCCGTCGGAGGGGTCGATCACCTGGCGCATCGGCGCGGACCGTACTCCCGGCGCGGCCCCGACCGACCCGGTCTCTTGACCGTCCGGTCAAGAGGACCGCTACGTTGGTTGGCAACAGCCGTATCCAGGCACACCGAGGGGAACCACCGTGGCCACGACCGACAGCGGGTCGAAGCGCAAGATCATCACCGTCCTCCATCCCGAGGACGAGTACACCCACGAGCCAGACGAGGCGTCGAACTACAACGAGTCGATGTACCTCAACGCCTTCGACCTCGACCAGCAGCTGGGCGGCTGGTTCCGGCTCGGCAACCGGGTCAACGAGGGCTACGCGGAGATGACGGTGTGCATCTACCTGCGCGACGGCCGCGTCGCCTTCGTCTACGGCCGCCCCCAGATCGAGACCAACGAGAAGATGGAGGCGGGCGGGCTGGCCATCACGGTCGAGACCCCCTTCGAGCACCTGAAGGTCACCTACCGGGGCAAGGTCTGCGTGCTCGACGACCCCGGCCAGATGGCCGACCCCCGCACGGCGTTCAAGTCCAACCCGTGGGAGGAGTGCGAGGTCGACCTCGACTACCGCGGCGTGTCCCCCATGTACGGCGGCAAGCCGGTCTACGAGGACGACGGCTCCGACATCGAGATCGAGGCGGAGAAGTCCTTCGCCAAGGCCCACTACGAGCAGCACTGCGCCGTGACCGGCACGATCCGGGTCGGCGACGAGGTCATCGAGATGGACGGCCTCGGCCTGCGAGACAAGTCGTGGGGCCCCCGCTACTGGCAGGCCATCACCTGGTACCGCTGGCTGCCGCTGGTGTTCTCCGAGGACTTCGCGATGATGATCTCGATCGTGGCCGGCAAGCCCGGGGGCATGGTGCTCGAGGGCGACGAGTACCACCTGATCCGGGACTGCACCATCGAGTCCGACTGGGACGACGACCACTACCAGACCGCCATGCGCTGCCACGTCGAGACCGACCACAAGTCCTACGACGTGACCGGCGAGGTGCTGTCGCTGATCCCGTTGCGCAACCGCCGCCAGGACCCGGAGGGCAACGAGCTGCTCACCCGGATCACCGAGGCGATGACCCGCTACGAGTGCGACGGCCAGGTCGGCATCGGCATGAGCGAGTACCTCGACCAGGTCGTGGACGGACGCCCCATCGGCGACGACGTCGTCTGAGCGTCGGCTCCGCCGACCCCGGGTCGCTCGGTGCGCGCACGACTCGCAGCGGCAGACTGATCGCATGACCCGCTCCATCGTCGACCCGCACCACCACCTCTGGGACGACTTCGGCGCCGGCGCCTACCTGCTCGACGAGCTCCGGGCCGACTGCCTGTCGGTGCCGGAGCACGTCGGCGTGGTCGACCGGACCATGTTCATGGAGTGCGGGCAGTGGTACCGCAGCGACGGGCCCGAGCACCTGCGCCCGGTCGGGGAGACCGAGCACGTGGCCGGGATCGCCGACGCGTCGGCGGCCGCCGCCGCAGGGCCGGACGCCGGACCGGTCATCGTCGGCATCGTGGCCGGCGGCGACCTGACGCTGCCGGTCGAGCAGCTCGACGAGCTCCTCGACGCCCACGTCGCCGCAGCCGGCGGACGCTTCCGGGGCATCCGGGACGCGCTGTCCTCGGCCCCCGACGGCGTCGAGCTGCTCATCCCCGGCCACGCCCCGAAGGACAAGGCGCAGGACCCCGACTTCCGACGGGGCGTCGACCGCCTCGGCGAGCGGGGGTTCACCTACGACACCTGGCACTACCACACCCAGTGCGACGACTTCCTCGCCCTGGCCCGGGCCTGCGAGGGCACCACGCTGGTGCTGGACCACTTCGCGACCCCGCTCGGCGTCGGCCCGTTCCACGGCCGGCGCGACGACATCTACGTGCGGTGGACCGACCAGATGGCCGAGCTGGCCCGCTGCGAGCACGTCGTGGCCAAGCTCGGCGGACTGGCCATGCCCGACAACGGCTTCGGCTGGCACACCGACCCCTCGCACCGGCCGGGCGTCGACGGGTTCCTCGCCTCCCAGGAGCGCTGGTACCGCACGATGATCGACACGTTCGGACCGGACCGCTGCATGTTCGAGTCGAACTTCCCCGTCGACCGGACCGGCGTCGACTGCGCCGTCTACTGGGAGGCCATGGACCGCATCGCTGCGGCCTACTCCGACGAGGAGCAGGACGCGATGTTCCAGGGGACGGCGACCCGGGTCTACGACCTGCCCGCCACCACCCCGGCCTGACCACCCCGGCCTGACCCCGCCCGAGCCGCCGTGCCCGCCCGGGACTCCCCCGCCGCCGAGGTCCCCGTCGACGCCGACCTGGTCGCCCGCCTCGTCGCCCTCCAGCGCCCCGACCTCGCCGGCCGAGCGGTCGGCGAGCTGACGTCGGGGTGGGACAACGCCATCTTCACCCTGGGCGACGACCTGCTCGTCCGGCTCCCGAAGCGGGCCGTGGCCGTGCCCCTCGTCGAGCACGAGCAGCGCTGGCTGCCCGAGCTCGCGCCCCGCCTGCCGCTGCCGGTCCCGGTGCCCGTCCACGCCGGCACCCCGGCCGCGGGGTTCCCGTGGCCGTGGAGCATCTGCCCCGCGTTCCCGGGCACGACGGTGCTCGACCTGGTCGACGGCGGCGGCTCGCTCACCGACCCGGTGGCCGAGGCCGGGCGGCTCGGGGCGTTCCTGGCCGCCCTCCACGTCCCCGCCCCGCGGGAGGCGCCGGCCAACCCGGTGCGCGGGATCCCGCTCGCCGGACGGGCCCATCGCCTCGCCGCGGACCTGGAGCGGCTCGCCGACGATCCCGCCCTCCCCCGTGCCGTCGACGCGGACGCCGTGCGCGCCGCGTTCGCCGAGTGCCTCGCCGTGCCCGCGTGGGACCGGGATCCGGTCTGGGTCCACGGCGACGTCCACCCCGGCAACCTCATCACCGACGGCGGGCGGATCTCGGCCGTGATCGACCTGGGCGACCTGTGCGCTGGCGACCCGGCCAGCGACCTGGCCGGCGCGTGGCTCACCTTCGACGCCGACGGCCGGGACGCGCTGCGCCGGGCCGCGGGCGTCGACGACGCGACCTGGGCCCGGGGCCGGGGGTGGGGGCTGTGCATCGGCGCCGCCCTCGTCGCGACCTCGGCCGACCGGCCGCCGTACCGGCGGATGGGCGAGCGGGCCCTGGTCGCCGCGCTCGACGGCTGAGGGGGCCGGGACGCCGCCCGCTGCGCCCCGACCCCGGTCCGAGTTCTAGCCCCCGAGCGCGCCGTCGATCGGGCGGAGCGCGGCGAACGCGGCCTCGAACTGGACCTGGCGCTCGGCGTGGCGTCGGTGCGTGGCCGGGTCGGGATCGACCGTGGCGCCGGTGGCGGCCAGGGCGGCGAGGCCGTCGCGGTCGAGGGCGCCGGACCGGCACCGGGCCAGCAGCGCCGTGCCACGGGCGATGGCCAGCTCGGGGCGGTCGGGGACGGTGACGGGGCGGTCGAGGACGTCGGCGAGGATCTCGGCCATGCCCCGGGCCCGGGCGGTGCCGCCGACGAAGACGACCTCGTCGACGGGCTGGCCGGTGAGGGCGAGGGCGTGGGGGAACAGCCAGGCCAGGTTGTGGGCCACGCCCTCGTAGGTGGCCCGGACCAGCTGCTCGCGGGTGGTGTCCAGCCCGACGTGGACGAAGCCGCCCCGGACGGCGGGATCGTTGTCCGGCGACAGCGAGCCGCGCAGCCAGGGCAGGAACAGCGGCCCGGCGGCAGCGGTGGTGCCGGCGAGGGCGTCGTCGACGGCGGCGAAGCCGAGGGCGAGGAGCTCGTCGACGACGTGGGCGACGGCCCGGCCGCCGAGGCCGTTCTCGGCGATGAGCACGTGGCCGTCGTCGAAGGGGCCGGGCGCGGTGAGCAGCTCGTGGTCGAGGTCGAAGGCCTTCTCGGGGACCACGTCGATCAGGAACGTGGTCGTGCCGATGGACAGCCCGGCCCGGCCCGGGCGGTCGGCGCCGGTGGCGACGGCGCCGGCCTGGGTGTCGATGACGCCGGGCCACACCGTGGCGGTGGCCGGGATCCCGAGCCGCTCGGCGACGTCGGGCCGGACGGTCCCGACGGGCTCGTCGAGCGGGATCAGCGGGGGGAGGCGGGACGGGTCGACGCCGGACCAGGCGAGCAGCTGCTCGTCGTAGGCGGTGGCGCCGAGCGTGCGGTTGTCGCACAGCTGGGACGCGAACACCGACAGCTGCGTGGCGGTGATGCGGCCGGTGAGGCGGGCCGTCACGTGGTCCATGGCCTCCACGTAGGCCCGGGTCGCGCCGTGCACGTCGGCGTGGTCGTGCTGGAGGTGGAGGATGTGGGACAGGCTCAGGCCGAGGCCGAGGGGCGGGATGCCGTGGCGCTCGAGGAACCCGAGGAAGGCGTCCTCGTGGCGCTCCAGGATCTCGAGGGCCCGGGCCTCGCCCCGCTCGTCCTGCCACAGCCGCATCGGTGCGACCGGCGTGCCGTCCGCGGCGATCGGGAGGATGGACGACCACTGGCTGCCCACCCCGACGTCGGCGATCGTGGCGGCCACGTCGCCGGCCTCGGCCGTCGCCTCGGCGACGGCGTCGACCACGGCCCACCACTGGACGTCGCCGTCGAGCTCCACCCGGTCGCCGTCGTGGCGGATCGGGATGGGGCGGCTGCCCGCCCCCCGGATGGCGCCGGCCTCGTCGACGACGACGGCCTTGGCGTTGGTGGTCCCGATGTCGATGCCGAGTGCGCCCACGGGGGCATCGAAGCAGAAACCGGGCGACGGGGCGTCGGATGCGGGCAGGCTCGTCCGATGGAGGGGTCGTGAGCGCCGAACCCGCCGGGCACCCCCGGTTCCTCGCCGACCTGTGGAACGCCTTCGAGGACGCGCTCCCCCAGGTCCACGGGTACCTCCTGCGGCGCACGGGGTCGGCGGCCGTGGCCGAGGACCTCACGGGGGCCACGTTCCTCGCCGCCGTCGAACGGTGCCGGGGCGGGGGCGTCGAGCGGGTGAGCATCGCCTGGCTGGTGGGCATCGCCCGCCACAAGCTGATCGACCACTGGCGGAGCGAGGACGCCGGTCGGCGGAGGCAGCAGCGACTGGAGGCCGTGGAGGCCACCGCCGCGCCGGAGGAGCCGTGGGACGTGACCCTGGACGTGCTCCTCGCCCACGACGTGCTGCGCTCGCTGTCGGTCGACCACCGTGCCGCCCTCACGCTGCGCTACCTCGACGACCTCCCCGTCCTCGACGTGGCCGCGACGCTCGGACGCACGCTGCTGGCCACCGAGGCGCTGCTGGTGCGCGCCCGCCGGGCGTTCCGCACCGCCTACGAGGAGCTCGCGGACACCGAGGAGGGACGATGACCGAGGAACCCACGACGCCGGCCGAGGGGCTCGACCGGGACCGGACCGATGCCGACGGCCCGTTCCGGTCGCTGGCCGACCCGACGCCGCCGGTCGACCCGAACCCCCGGTTCGCACGGGCCCTCACCGAGGCCATGGCCGACGCCCAGGCCCAGGAGTCCGTCCAGCGGGAGGTGCTGCGTCGGCTGCGGGGACGGGTCGCGACGGCGAGGGCGTCGGTCGAGGCGCCGATCGAGCCGGCGGCCGACGAGCGACGTCACACGCCGGTCCGGGTGCCGACGATCCTGGTGGCGACCGAGGGTGCCCGCACCATCCCGTACCTGTGCGTGCAGGACGGCTCCGCGGCGATCGACTGGTACCTGCGGGCCTTCGGCGCCACCGTCGCGCTGCGGGTCGAGGACGGGGACGGGCGGATCGGCCACGCGGAGCTGCGCATCGGCTCCGTACCGATCTACCTCGCGGCAGAGTTCCCCGACGCCGGCGTCGTCTCCCCGGCGACCCTGGGCAACACGTCGGTCACCGTGGTGCTGGAGCTCGCCGATGTCGATGGCGCGTTCCTGCGGGCGGCCGAGGCGGGAGCCGAGATCGAGCGCGTGCCGACCGACCAGCCCCACGGCCACCGCGTCGCCGTCCTGCGGGATCCCTTCGGGCATCGGTGGATGCTCTCGGCCCGCGTCGAGGACGTGTCGGTGGAGGAGTACGCAGCCCGCGAGCGGTCCTGGTTCGTCACCGGGAGCGACGGAGGTGCGGGGGCGCCGAAGCGGAGGGACGAGCCACCGTTCTGAGTCAACCCCGCCTCGGTCCGACCGCGACCGTCTTGGCGTTGGTGAACTCGCGGATGCCGAGGAAGGACAGCTCCCGGCCGTGGCCGGAGTCCTTGATGCCGCCGAAGGGCAGGCGCGGGTCCGATGCGACGAGGTCGTTCACGAAGCAGCAGCCGGCCTCGAGCTCCTCGGCGGCGATGCGCTCCCCCTCGGCGACGTCCGCGGTGAACACGGCGGCGCCGAGGCCGAAGGTCGTCGCATTGGCCAGCTCGACGGCGTGCGCGGTGTCCCGCGCCCGCAGCACGGCGGCCACGGGGCCGAACAGCTCCTCGTCACCGGCGACGGTGCCGGGCTCGACGCCGGTGAGCACGGTCGGCGGGTACCAGGCGCCCTCCTGCGTGGGCAGCTCGCCCCCGAGGCGCAGGTGGGCGCCGCCGGCCATCGCCCGGGTGACCTGGTCGTGCAGGTCGTCGCGCAGCGGCACCTGGGCCTGGGGGCCGACCTCGGTCGCGTCGTCGAGCGGGTCCCCGACGACGGCGGCCTCCATCTCGGCGACCAGCGCGTCGACGAACGCGTCGTGCACGTCGTCGACCACGACGAAGCGCTTGGCGGCGATGCAGGACTGGCCGGAGTTGATCAGCCGGCTCGTGGCGCACACCTCGGCGGCGTGTCCGACGTCGGCGTCGGCCAGCACCAGGTACGGGTCGCTGCCGCCGAGCTCGAGGACCACCTTCTTCAGCAGGCGCCCGCACGTCTCGGCCACGGCCCGCCCGGCGGGCACCGACCCGGTGAGCGTCGCGGCACGGACCAGGTCGTGCTCGAGGACGGGTGCGACCTCGTCGGCGCCGATCACGAGGCTGGCGAACAGCCCGTCGGGCGCGCCGGCCCGGGCGAAGAGCTCCTCGATGGCCACCGAGCACCCGGTCACGTTCGACGCGTGCTTGAGCAGGGCGCCGTTGCCGGCCATGAGTCCCGGGGCCGCGAAGCGGAACACCTGCCACAGGGGGAAGTTCCACGGCATCACGGCCAGCACGACGCCCAGGGGCTCGTGGTGGAGGTAGCTGCGGTCGCGGTCGGCGTCGATGGGCACGTCGGCCAGGTGCTCGGCGCCGTGGTCGGCGTACCAGCGGCACACCCACGCGCACTTGTCGACCTCCGACCGCCCGGCGGTGACGGGCTTGCCCATCTCGATCGCCATCAGCCGGGCCAGCTCGTCCCTGCCTGCCTCGAGGGCGTCGGCCGCGGCTCGGAGCACCTCGGCCCGCTCGGCCATCGGGACGCGCCGCCATGTCCGGTGGGCGCCGTGGCACGCCTCGATGCGGGCCTCGACCTCGTCCCGCGTGTGGGGCGCGTAGGAGGCGACGGTCTCGCCGGTGGCCGGGTTCACGGACTCGGGCATGGCGCCTCCCTTCCCTCGCCGGCAGGCGCCGATGCGGGGCACACCGGGACCGATGCGCCATCGCGCGATCTGCACGACGACCTGACCGCACGCTGCGCACTCCGACCACCCCGAAGGGTGGTTGGCATCCGATCGTGCACCATCGGCCTGCCGTTCCGGTACAACGGGTGCAGGACTGCGACGTTCGGGCGGCGCGGGGCGGTCCGTCCGCACCCGCTCGCGCCCTGGGGGTCCCGTTGTCCGCGCTCGTCCGCTCCACCGTCTCGTTCCTCGTCGCCGCCGCCGTCGGCGTCGCCGCCCTCGCCTGGCTCGGCGTCGTGTCGTTCCGGCTGCCCTTCGACCTCGACCCGACCACCGAGGACCGCGAGGTCGCGCTGGGCGAGCCCGCCGAGGTGCTGCGCGTCGAGCCGATCGCGCTCGACTGCCGCGCCAGGACCACGGCCCGCGTGCCGGTGGAGGGTCGCAAGGAGCACCGCCTGGTCGGGCAGGTGTACCGGACCGACACGCTCGAGATGACCGCGATCGGCGACATCGACACCTGCGTCGAGGCCGGCGCGGTCACGATCGTCCACGGAGACGACGGCCGCAGCCGGGTCGACGTCCCGGCCGAGGCGATCCGCTTCGTGCGGCCCCGCGTGGACGCCACCGCCACCGTGGGCAGCGTGCACTTCGACAAGGGCCTGGTCGGCAAGGTCGTCGACGCCCTGCCCTGGGTGGACGACGCCGAGGGCCTCACCGCGGCGGGCTACGCGTTCGCCCAGGAGACGATCGGCTCGAGCGAGTGCATGCGCGCCGCCTACGCCCGCACCGTCGAGGCGGTGAGCGACGCGTACGCAGCCCAGGCCCGGGAGCTCGGCCTGGACCCGTCGACGGTGACGGTCCGCGTCGTGGGCACGCCGGACTTCGACCAGCACGGGCCGAGCGTCCTGGACGGCTTCGCCTTCGACGTCGCGGACGACGTGGTGTGCACCGTCGCCGGCGGCCCCGCGGGCCCGTCCGACGAGCGGGCCTGACCGGCGCGCGCCGGCGGGCCGCACCGGGGGCCGCAGGTCACCGGTCGCCGGGTGGGTCCTCGTCGAGGAGGAGCTGGAGCAGGACGAGGTCGAGCCACCGTCCGTGCTTCACCCCGATCTCGGGCAGCCGCCCGACCGGGACGAAGCCGAGCCGCTCGTGGAACGCGATCGACCCGGTGTTGGTCCCGTCGACGGCCGCGACCATGGCGTGGAAGCCCTCGGCCCGGGCCCGGTCGATCAGGGCCTGGAGGAGCCTGCGGCCGAGCCCGCTCCCCCACCGGTCCCCTCGGACGTGCACGGTGTGCTCGACGGTGAGCCGGTAGCCCTCCCGCACGTCCCAGTCCCGGAACGGCCCGTAGGCGGCGACGCCGACGACCTCGCCGCCGTCGTCGGCGACGAGGGTCACGGGGTGGGCGTCGAGCCAGCCACGGACGTCGTCATCGGTCCGGTGCCGCTCGGTCCACTCGTAGCTGGTCGTGTCGAGGAGGGCGTCGAGGATCGCTCGGATGGCGGGGACGTCGGCGTCGACGGCGGGGCGGATCTCCACGGCGGCGATGCTCGCACACGACGGCCGCGGCGTCGGTGCCGCCCCGATGGCCTCAGCGGGTCACGACCGCGACGTGGTCGAGCGGGTTCGGCGTCACGGGCCGGGCGACGACGACGCGCGCGTGGTCGCCGAGGCGGGCGTGGGGCGGATCCGCCGGCTGGACCTGGAGCGGTCCGGTCACGGCCGGCGTGCTCGGTGCCGCGAGGGCCGTTCCCCCCACGACGGTCATCCACGCGGCGACCCCGACCATGACGATGCTCCTGCGGCGCATGGCCATCTCCTCTCCTCCGGTGCACGACCGGTCCGGTTCCCGTGGAGCGGCTCGCCCCACGACCGGAGGTTCCCCGATCCCGCCGGGGCGCGGAAGGGACGGGCCGGGCGAAGGGTGCGAAACGCCACGCCGAGGCCCGATGTCACGTCGCCCGGGTGCGAAGGCGCACCGCGGTGGCCACGGGCGCCGGCCCCGAGGGAGGCGCCAGCCGACCGCCGGACGAGCCACGTGTCGCGGCTCCGTGCAACGGGAGCTGCGGAGGAGCGCAGCGACGCTGACCACGCCCGCCCCGAGGGAGGCGCCAGCCGACCGCCGGACGAGCCACGTGTCGCGGCTCCGTG
>CAZCEZ010000095.1:0-13604 GCA_964497795.1 uncultured Acidimicrobiaceae bacterium
CGTTGGTGATCGTGGGGGCGCCCCACTTCTTGTCGAGCACGACGTTGCGGCCCTTGGGGCCGAGCGTGACCCGCACGGCATCGGCCAGCTTGTTCATGCCCGCCTCCAGCGAGCGTCGTGCCTCGCTGTCGAACGCGATCATCTTCGCCATCGTGTGTCTGCCTCCTGGTGACAGAGCGGTGCGGTTAGCAGTCGTCTTGTGAGACTGCCAACAGCCAAGCACCGATCGCTAGCACTCGCAACCTGAGACTGCTAGGAGCCCGGGCCGCGGGTCCGGCAGCCCGCCGGGCCAGACCGCGTCGCAGGCTCGTGCCGCCGGAACGGTCCGATCCGGGAGCCGGAGGGGACGCCCCCGAGGACCGGGACCGGGTGTTCGAGGCCGGCGGCCACGTGGCGGTCGAGGCGTCGCCCGGCCGCCGCTGGGCTACCCCCCGGCGACGGCGGGGATGATGGCGACGGTCTCGCCGTCGGGCACGGGGGTGGCGAGGCCGTCCATGAAGCGGACGTCGTCGTCGGCGACGAAGAGGTTCACGAACTTGCGCAGGTTGCCGTCCTCGTCGAGGAGGCGATCGGCGAAGCCGGGGTGGGCGGCGTCGAGGGCCTTGAGCACGTCGCCGACGGTGGCGCCCTCGACCTCGACCTGGGACTGGCCGCCGGCCATGGGACGGAGGGTGGTGGGGATCCGGACGGTGACGCTCATGGTTCCAGGCTCTCTCGATCTCGGGGTGGGCCCGGCCGCTGCGGCCGGGGCGGGCGGCCCTTCCGGGCGCCCGGGCATGGTAACGGGATCGGCCCTGCGGGCATTCCCGGTGGGCGGGGAGGTTGCCGGCCCCGGCGGGGGGCGGCGACACTGTGGCGTGCCGTCCCTGCGCCGCGCCTCGCACGACGCCTTCGACCCGGCCGGACTGGTGCGGTCGAAGGGCGACCGGACCGTCGCCGTCTGCATCCCGGCCCGGGACGAGGCCGCCACGGTCGGCGAGGTCGTCCGGACGGTGCACGAGGAGCTCGTGCGCCGGGTGCCCCTGGTCGACGAGCTGGTCGTGGTCGACGACCGCTCGACCGACGGGACCGCCGAGGTCGCCGCCGCAGCCGGCGCGCGCGTCGTGGACGCGGCGACGACGCTGCCCGACGTCCCGGGACCGGGGAAGGGCGCCGCGCTGTGGAAGTCGCTCCACGAGACGACCTCGGACATCGTGGTCTGGGTCGACGGCGACATCGAGGGCTTCGGCACCCGCTTCGTCACCGGCCTGGTCGGCGCCCTGCTCACCCACCCCGAGGCCAGCTTCGCCAAGGGCACCTACCGACGGCCGCTGGTCGAGGGCGGCGGCGGCGGCCGCGTCACCGAGCTGGTCGCCCGGCCGCTGCTCTCGACCCTGTTCCCCGACCTCGCCGCCCTCGGCCAGCCGCTGTCGGGCGAGTACGGGGGGCACCGCCGCCTGCTCGAGCGCCTGCCCTTCGTCACCGGCTACGGCGTCGACCTCGCGCTGCTGGTCGACGTCGCCGACGCCGTCGGGGTCGAGGGGATCGTCGAGGTCGACCTCGGCGAGCGGGTCCACCGCAACCGGCCGCTCGACCAGCTCGGCCCCCAGGCCACCGAGGTGCTCCGTGCCGCCCTGGTCCGGTCCGGGGCCGATGACGGCGACCACGCCGTGGCCCTGCGCCGCCCGGGGCGCGAGGCGCTGCTCGTCGCCCACCGCGAGCTGCCGCCCGTGGCCGGGCTGCGGAGCTACGCCCGCCGCTCGGCCTGAGCGGCCTCGACCCGGGCCGGCTCCTCGTCGGGCAGGCCGATCCGGTCGTTGACGTAGTCGTCCAGGGGCTCGAGGAGGCCGTCGTCGACGTCGGGAGGGTCGGCGTGGCGTGCGATGACCTCCTCCACGGGCGTGCCGAGCACGTACACCGCCCACAGGTGGCCGACCACGACCTTGAGCACGGCGGTGACCGGCACGGCGAGCAGGAGCCCGAAGAAGCCGCCGAGCGTGCCGCCGGCGAGCAGGGCCAGCATCACCACGGCGGGGTGGAGGCTCACGGTCCGCTGCATGACGAGGGGCGAGATGAAGTGGTTGTCGATCTGCTGGGCCCCGGTCATGATCGCCACGACCCAGAGGGCGGTCCCGAGGTCCCGGGTGGTCAGGGCGATGACGACGCCGGGCACGGCGCCGACCCAGGGGCCGATGAGGGGGACCATGTTGAACAGCCCGGCGATCATCCCGACGATCAGCCAGAAGGGCAGGTCGAGCACGGCCAGGCCGATGGAGACCATGGTCCCCACGATCACGGCGACGGCCAGCTGGCCCCGGAAGAAGCCCCCGATGGTCGTGTTGAGCCGGTGTGCGACGTGGAGCACCTGGGCCTCGGCCTGGTCGGGGACGAGCGACCGCGACACCGCGCCGATGTGGGGCAGGTCGACGAGCAGGTAGAAGGCGATGATCGGGGCGAGCACGAAGATCAGCCCCACCTCGAACACGCGGGTCCCGACCTCGCGCACCGTGCGCAGCTGCTCGGCGATGCCGCCCTCCTCGGGGAACTGGGCCCGGGCGTCGGCCGCGACGCGGTCGAGGTCGGCGGCCAGCACCGGCTCGCCGCCGTCCTCCAGGGCCGCCGCGGCCTGCGTGACGACCCGGTCGAACTCCTCGTCCTCGGCGGTGGTGCGCCCACCGCCGAGCTGGCCGCGGAGCTCCTCGACGTTGGGGATCTCGATGATCCAGCCGTCCTCCTTGGAGCGGTCGGAGAGGTCGTCGAGCCAGTCCTCGACGTCGGCGCGCAGCTCGGGCCACTGGTCGGCGAGCTCCTCGGCCTGGGTGCTGACGAGCGGGGCGACGAGGAAGCCCCCGGCCACGAGCACGCCGACCAGCCCGAGGTAGGTCAGCCCGGTGCCGAAGGCGCGCCGCACGCCCCGGCGCTCGAGGCCCGAGACGATCGGGTTGAGGAGGAACACGATGGCCCCGGCCAGCACGAGCGGCGGGAAGACGACGCGGAACTGCCACGCGATCCAGGCCACCACGGCCACGGCGGCCGCCACGCCGACCAGCGACCAGGCGGCCCGGCCGGCGACGGAGAAGCGCTCCCACACGCCGATCACCGTACCCGGGCCCGGACGTACCATGCGGTGGTGCGGGACCTCGGGGACGACGGCGTGAGCGGCGGGAGCGGGACGGGCCTGGCCGCCCGCGTCGTGCTCGGGCTGGTCGTCGCCGTCGTCGCCCTCACCGTGGTCGGCTGGGTGCTCGGCGCCGTGCTGCGCCTCCTGCGGCTCCTGCTGCTCGTCGGCATCGTGGTGGCGGTGGTCTGGGCGCTCGGGGCGGCCCGCGGGCGCGACTGACGGGCCGGGGTCAGCCCCGACGGGCCAGCTCCTCGGCGACGACCTCGGCCACGCAGGCGCAGGGCTCGGCCAGGGCCCGCTCGCGACCGACCCGGTCCACCAGGGACACGACGCTGAACCGGCCGGGCCCGAGGTCGGTGCGGGCCGGGAGGTGGTCGACGACCTCCCCGACGACGGCGAGCACGTCGACGCCCAGGCCGACGGCGAGCTCGGTCACCCCGCCCACCACCTTGCCGTCGAAGGAGGCCTCGTCGAGGAAGCCCTCCCCGGTCACGACCAGGTCGGCGCCGGCGAGGACCCGATCCAGCTCCAGCTCCTCGGCGACGAGCGCGAAGCCGTCGGTGAGGGTGGCGCCGACGGCGGCCAGCGCGCCGGCCAGGCCCCCGGCCGCGCCGGCACCGGGCAGGTCGCGCACGTCCACGCCGTGGTCCTCCCGGTAGACGTCGGCGAGGCGGGCGAGGCGGTTGGTGAGCAGGCGGACCTGGGCCCGGCTCGCGCCCTTCTGGGGGCCGAAGACCTCGGCGGCGTCGAGGAACCGGGTGCGGACGTCGCACGCGACCCGCAGGTCGACCCCGCGGAGGCGCTGGAGCGGCTGGAGCGCCCGCAGGGCCCCGAGGCCGCCGTCGGTGGTGGCCGAGCCCCCGAGCCCGACGACGACCCGGGTCGCACCCCGGTCGATGGCGGCCTGGATCAGCTCCCCGGTGCCGTAGGTGTCGGCGGCGATCGGGTCGTTGCCCTCGGCACCGCCGACGAGGGCCAGGCCCGAGGCGCGGGCCATCTCGACGACCGCGAGGTCCCGGTCGAGCCGCCAGCCCGCCTCGACGGGATCGCCGAGGGGCCCGGTGACCACGGTCGTCCGGTTGGGCCCGCCCAGGACGTCGAGGAGCCCCTCGCCCCCGTCGGCGACGGGGACCTCGTCGCAGTCCCACCCCGCCTCCGCGGCGGCGCGCCCGGCGGCGGCGGCGACCTCGGCCGCCGTGGCCGTGCCACGGAACTTGTCGGGGGCGGCGACGACGCGCACGACGCCAGCGTGGCATCCCCCGGACCCCCGCCGGGTGCGCGGGCCGGTCAGGCCCCCGTGCGGGCGACGAGCGCGCCGAGCAGGGCCCGGACCTCCCCGGGGCCGTCGAGCACGACGTCGGCGGCGTCGCGGACCGCCTCCGGCAGCTCGTCGGAGGCGACGGCGACGGCGACGGCGTCGCGCCCCGCGGCCCGGAGCTCGGCGAGGGCGGCGAAGGCCGGGAGGTCGCCCAGGTCGTCGCCCGCGTAGGCGACCACGGGACAGCCGCCGGCCAGCTCGCGCACGGCGGTGCCCTTGTCGACGGCCACGGGCGGGTGGAGCTCGACGGAGGCCTTGGCCCCCCGCACCTCGAGCCCGGTCCGGGCCGCGACCTCCGCAGCCCACGCCGACACCGTCGGCGCGGCCTCGGGTGCACGGCGGTGGTGCACAGTCAGCGACAGCCCCTTGCCCTCGGCGACGACGCCGTCGGGGAGCCGGGCCGCGTCCGCGACCACCTCGGCCACCACGGCCCGCCACGGGCCGGCCTCGGGGTGGTCGGCCTCGACGCCGGCGCGGCGGGACTCCAGCCCGTACAGCCCCGACAGGTCGACGCGGTCGCCGAGGTGCCCGACCAGGAAGGCCCGGGGCCGCCCGGACACGACGGCCACGACCCCGAGCGTCCCCGACAGCCGGTCGAGCAGGTCCGACGTGCCGGGCAGGGCGACGGCGGCGGCCGGGTCCTCGACGATGGGGGCGAGCGTGCCGTCGAAGTCGAGGAGCAGCGCCGTCCCCGCGGGGTCCCGGCCGAGCCGCTCGGCGAGCTCGGCCACGGCCGGCGAGACCGGGTCGTCGCTGCGGGGACCCTCGGCGTCGGCCACGCCGGGACCGTAGTCCCGTGCGGCACCGCCCCCTCCCCCGCCCCTCGGGCCGGCCCGTCCCCGGCCCGCTCCACCGGTCCCGTCGGTGCCACACTGCCCCTCCGTGGCCGGCGCGACGAGCAGACGACGGGGCCGAGGACGGTCGGGCAGCGCACGCCGGCGCGTCGCGGGTCTCGTCGCGGCGGGCGTGGCGGTCGCCGGGCTCGGCGCCTGCGAGCCCGGCACGGTCGAGGTCCGCTTCCGACCCGAGGTCGGCGACGAGTTCCGCTTCCGCTCCGAGGTGTCGACGACGGCGACGCGCGTGGTCGACGGCCGGGCCGAGACGACGACCGAGCGCGCCGTGCTGGACGCGACCGAGACCGTGACCGGCATCGACGACGGGGTGGTGGCCGTGTCGGTGACGGTGGCCCGGGACGGCGGGACCCCCCGGACCTTCGAGGTGACCCTGGACCGGTCGGCCCGGCTGGCCGACGTCGACCTGGTCGAGGGCGTGCCGGTCGAGGCGCTGGGGCTCGAGCTGGGCGCCGACCTGCCCCCGGGCGTGGGCAGCCCGCCGCCCGGGCCGCTCGCCCCCGGCACGCGCTGGATCGTCGAGGAGCCCCTCGACGTGCCCGGCGGCGACCCCGTCGTGGTCCGGGGGCGGGGCGAGGTCGTCGGGCTCGGCGTGGAGGACGGCGTCGAGGTGGCGGTCGCCGAGGTCGTCCTCGAGGTCCCGGTGCGCGCCACGGTGGAGGCGGACGAGGGCAGCGTGACCCTCGTGGGCACCCAGACGTCGCGCGCGGAGACGGCCTACGACCTGTCCGACGGCGCCCTGCACCGGGAGACGACCGTCGTCACCGGCGTCGTCGACCTGCTCGTGGCGCCGCCGCCCGGCATCGGCGCCGCGCCGGTCCGCGGCACCCTCGACTACCGGATCGAGGCGCGGACGCTCCGCCGCTGACCGCCGCGCCGCCGCTCAGCCGGGGCCTGGGCGCAGCGAGCGACTCCGAGCGATCCGGGGGGTTGCCGTCGCCGACACTCAGCCCCCGGCGAGGTCGGGCCCGAGGACCAGCAGCAGGTTGGACAGCTGGAGGTCGTCGACGGGCGCCACCGCGGGGAGCATGGCCACCGCCGTCTCGGCCAGGCCGAGCTGCGTGGCCAGGGCGCGGGCCTCGGGCTCGAAGCCGGCGGTGTAGTAGATGACCGTGGCGGGGACCCGCTCGGCGTTGCCCGGCGTGGCCGTGACGTAGCCGAGCGCCTCGAGCTCGTCGGTCTGGGTGCCTGCGGCCCCGTTCACGCTCGAGCCGTTGGCCACCAGGACCTTGACCTGGGACGGGGGCCGGGGCGCGGCCGTGGTCGTGGTCGTGCTCGACGTGTCGGTGCCGTCGCCACCGTCGCCGCCGTCGTCGTCGACGACCGGGGTATCGGTGCCGACGGCCACCGCGGTCGTCGCCGCGTCGTCGTCGCGCAGCAGGATCACGCCGATCACGAGGGCCACCACGACCAGGGCGATGCCCCGGGTCGGGGAGCCCTGGGGGGCGGGCGGGGGCTGCTGCCGGCGGCGTCGCCGGGGCTGCTCGGACGGGTCGCTCACGGGAGCCTCCGGGTCGGGGTGGGTCCGACGAGGCGTCGACGACGCCGGTCGGCTCGGGCCCTGCGGAGGCGGCCGACCAGCAGGGGGTCGGCGTCGCACACCTCGGGACGGTCGATCAGTGCGTCCAGGCAGCGGTAGTACGCCGAGGGGCTCAGGCCCACCTGCTGCCGGATGCGGTCGCGCTTGGGCCCGGGCGCCTGCCACCAGGCGCGCTCGAGGGCGAGGACGGCCTGCTCGGTCTCGGTGAGCGCCGGAGGCGTCGGGAGGGCGTGCGACACGCCCTCATGTTCCGTTCCGGGCACCTCGCGTATCAAGCACCCTCCCCGGGGCGGGTCTAGCGTGGCCGCACCCGGGCGCAGCCCGGACCGGCCCGAGTAGCTCAATCGGCAGAGCACCTGTCTTGTAAACAGGAGGTCGCGGGTTCGATTCCCGCCTCGGGCTCCGAGCTCAGATGACGACGGCTGCGGCCTCGGCGACAGCATCCCCGGAGGCGGGGACGTCGGCGTCGAGGTTGCCGTCGAGCTTGCGCTTGATGCGCTGCAGGGCGTTGTCGATCGACTTGGTGTGCCGACCGAGCTGGGCCGAGATCTCCTGGTAGCTCTTGCCCTCGACGTACAGGCGCAGCACGTCGACCTCGAGGGAGGAGAGCAGCCGGTCCATGGAGTCCCGCATGCGGGCCATGCGCTCGTCGGCGACGACGGCGTCGCAGGGATCGGTCTCGGTCCGGGACACGAGGATCTCGTCCATGGAGCCCTCGCCGGCGTCGTCGCCGGGACGGGAGCCCGAGATCGACTGGTACTGGTTCAGGGGCTGGTGCTTCTGGCGCGTCGCGGTCTTGATGGCCGTGATGATCTGGCGCTTGATGCACAGCTCGGCGAAGGCCCGGAAGCTGGCCTGGTGGTCGGGGCGGAAGTCCCGCACCGCCTTGTAGAGGCCGATCAGGGCCTCCTGCTCCACGTCGTCGCTGTCACCGCCGATCAGGAAGTAGCCGCGGGCCTTGGCCCGGGCGAAGCGGCGGTAGCGCCCGATGATCGCGTCCAGGACCTCGGGGTCTCCCTGGTCCTGGTAGCGCTGGACCAACGTGGCGTCGTCGGTCTCGGGCGTGATGGTGCTGCGGCGTGTGCCCACGTGTGGTGTTCCCTGGTTCCCTGGTGCGTTCCCTGCGGCGGCGCAGTGCTGCGACGTGTGGTGTCCGGACGAGCGCAGAGCACGTTCGGACTAGGTAAGTGTGACTAGTCCGTGTGACCACTGTCAACGGTCGCTGGCAGGAACTGGCACCACCGACGCAGAATCTCCGCACCCCGTCACCACGGATCGTGCGATCAGGCCCCGATCCCCGAGATCCACGACCACGGAACGTGGGGAACCGGGCGCCGGCTCCGGCCCGGCGTGGTCGACCACCCCGGGCGAGCCCGCCCCGACGCTGCGTCGACGGGTCAGCGCCGCTGGCGCAGGACCTCGAACAGGGCGATCCCGCCCGCCACGCTCACGTTGAGCGACTCGGTCGCGCCCCGCATCGGGATCGAGGCGACCACCTCGCACCGCTGGCGCACCAGCCGGCCGAGCCCCCGCCCCTCGGCCCCGACGACGAGGACGACGGGCCGGTCCAGGGGCGGGAGGTCGAAGACGGAGGCGTCGCCGTCGGCATCGAGGCCGATGACGAGCGCGCCGGCGTCGGTGGCCGAGGCGAGGGCGGCGGGCAGGCCGCCGACGACGGCGAAGCGGAGGTGCTCCACCGCGCCGGCCGCGGCCTTGGTCACCGCCGGCGTGACGTGGACGGCGCGGTGGCGGGGCAGGACGACGCCCGTCACGCCGGCGCACTCCGCGGTGCGGAGCAGGGCCCCGAGGTTGCCGGGGTCGGTCACCCCGTCGGCGGCCAGCAGCAGCGGGTGGCCGCCGTCGGGGCTGCGCCGCCCGTCGAGCAGGTCGTCGAGCTCGTCCTCGGGAAGCGGCGCGGCCGAGGCGACCACGCCCTGGTGGGCCTCGGTCCGGGCGAGCTGGTCGAGCTTGGTCCGCCCGAGCTCGCGCACGGGCACGTGGAGCTGCGTGGCCAGGGTCAGGATGTCGTCGAGCACCGGGGCGTTGGCCCGGTCGGTGGAGACCACGACCTCCCGGACCCGGCGCCGCCCGGCCACGAGGAGCTCGCGCACCGCGTTGCGCCCCTCGACCTGCTCGCCGCCGATCCCGGTCGCCTTGGTCCGGCCGCCGCCGGCGGTGCCGGTCCGGCCGCGGTCGCGCCGCGCCGGGGCGCGCCCGGGCGTGGCCGAGCGCCGCGTCGGGGGCGGGCCGCCACGACCCTTGCTGCCGCCCGTGCCCCCGCCGCCCGTGCCCCCGCTGCCACGGCCTCCGCCGCCCTTGCCCCCGCCGCCGCGACCCTTGCCGCCGGGCGCACCGCCTCGGCCCTTGCCGCCCCGTCCGGCGCTCACGACGGCACCGCCGCCGTGGCCGGGACGAGCAGGGCCACGGCCCAGCACGCCACGCCCTCGCCGCGCCCGAGCGACCCGAGCCCCTCGGGCCGCTTGCCCTTCACCGTCACCGGGCCGCCGGCGGCGTCGGACAGCCGGGCCTGCATCTCGTCGCGGACCGGACCGATCCGGGGGCGGTCGCACACGACGCTGCAGTCGACGTTGCCGACCGCGAAGCCGGCGGCGACGACCTCCCGGCCGACGGCCCGGAGCAGCTCGAGGGAGTCGGCCCCGGCCAGCGCCGGATCGGTGTCGGGGAAGTGGGAGCCGATGTCGCCGAGGCCGGCGGCGCCGAGGAGGGCGTCGCAGCAGGCGTGGGCGATGGCGTCGGCGTCGGAGTGCCCGACGAGCCCGGGCCCCTCGAAGGTGATCCCGCCGAGCACGAGGGGCCGGTCGGGGTCGGTCGCGAACGGGTGGACGTCGAAGCCCATCCCGACCCGCGGCAGGGCGGTCGGCGCGCTCACGACGGCACCCCCTCCCCCGAGCGCTGACGGAGGGCCCGCGTCAGCAGGTCGGCGTCCGCGGGGTGCGTCAGCTTCTGGTTGGTCGTCTCGCCGTCCACGACGACGATGGTGCCACCGGCGGCCTCCACGACGGTGGCGTCGTCGGTGGCCTCGGCGCCCGAGGCGTGCGCGGCGCGCAGCGCGGCGGCCCGGAAGCCCTGCGGGGTCTGGACCGCGACGAGCGGCTCCCGGTCCACGGCGCCCTCGCTGCGGTGGCGCAGCGAGTCGGTCACGGCGACCCCGGGGACGACCCCGTCGGCCCCGGCGCGCACGGCGGCGACCACTCGGGCGAACAGCTCGGGGCTGGCCGCGGGCCGCGCCGCGTCGTGGACGAGCACGACCGTCGCGTCGTCGGGCACGGCGGCGAGGCCGGCCCGCACCGAGGCCGACCGGGTGGCGCCCCCGGCCACGACGGCGTCCGCATCGAGGTCACCGGCCTGCTCGCCGGCGACGTCGGCGGCGGGCAGGACGACGACCACGCCCGCCGAGACGGTGCGGGCCGCGGCCACGGACCAGTCCAGGACGCGCCGACCGGCGAGGGTGGCGTACTGCTTCGCGCCCCCGAAGCGGGTCCCCCCGCCGCCGGCCACGACGACGGTCCACACGCCGGTGACGGGTTCGGCGGCGGGTCCCTCGGGCACGTCGGGGAGCGTAGGTGGGAAGGACCGCCGGTGACGGGTGCCACCCGCCTAGCATCGTCGTCGTGGTCGACCGTGCCCTCCTCGCCGACTCCGAGCTGTTCGGAGACCTCACCGACGACGAGATCGACGCCGTCGTGACGGCGTCGAGCCGCCGGGAGCTGCGGCGCGGCGACGTCCTGTTCTCCGAGGGCGACGAGTCCGACCGGCTGTACCTCGTCGAGGACGGCCGCCTGGCCATGACCCAGCGGTCCCCGGACGGCCGCGAGTCGGTCGTGGCCCTCATGGAGCGGGGCGACCTGTTCGGCGAGATGCCGCTCTTCGACGGCCAGGGTCGCTCGACCGAGGCCCGGGCGCTGGAGACGTCGTCGGTGACGATGGTGCCCTACGCCCCGCTGCAGGCGCTCTACGACGCCCGGCCCACGCTGCTGTGGTCGGTGGTGCGGATGCTGTCCAACCGCCTGCGGGCCACGGACTCCGCCCTGGCCGACTCGGTGTTCCTGGACGTGACGGGCCGGACGGCCAAGCGGCTCCTCGAGCTCGCCGGCGACGCCGACGAGTTCGTGCTGCCCGTGACCCAGGAGGAGCTCGCCGGCATGGTCGGCGCCTCCCGGGAGCGGGTGAACAAGGCCATCGCCTCGTTCCTGAAGCTGGGCTGGCTCGACCAGCGCGACCGGCGCTACGTGATCACCGACCGCGAGCAGCTCACCCGGCGAGCCACCTGACCGCCCGGTCCCAGGCGTCGGCTGCGTCCTCGGGGCGGTGCGCGGGCCGGGACGGGTCGTGCACGAAGCCGTGCTCGGCGCCCTCGTAGACCACGACGGTGCCCCCGGCTGCCTCCAGGGCCTCGACGTCGGGCCTCGGGGTGTAGGGGTCCTCGGTCCCCACGACGGCGAGCACGGGGCAGGCCTCCGGCGAGGCGAGCGCCTCGAGGGGCTCACCCTGCCCCTCGCCGCGCCACCCCTCGGGCAGGCGGATCATGCCGTAGAAGGCGACGGCCCGGTGGAAGCGCCCGGTCCCGGCCGCCTTCAGGGCGTACATGCCGCCCATGCAGAAGCCGAGCACCCCGACGGGCGCACCCGGGGCCAGCTCGGCGGACACGACGTCGGCGGCGGCGACGAGGTCGCCCAGGACGTCGTCGTCGACCAGGGTGCCCACCGAGCCGAGGCGGTCCTCCAGCGTCAGGGACTCCCGGCCCGGCCACGGCTCGGGCGCGCACACGACCCAGCCGTGCTCGTCGGCGAGGCGCTGGCAGAGGTCGTCGAAGAGGGGACGGAGCCCGCCGATGTCGGGGGCCAGGGCCAGGCCGAGGGTGGGCGTCCGTCCGTCCGCCGGGCGGGCCAGGGCCGCGGGCGTGCCGGAGGGCAGGGTGGTGCGCTCGGTCATGGCGCGGGTCTACCAGCCGGGCGCCGGGGGCCGGCCGGGGCGCGGCTCAGGGGTAGCGGTCGAGGATGGACGACTCGGCCAGGCGGGCGAGGCCGTCCTTGATCGAGCGCGCCCGGGTCTCCCCCACGCCCTCGACGTCGTCGAGGTCGTCGATCGTGGCCCGCATGATCTTCTGCAGCGACCCGAAGCGCTCCACGATGGCCTCGATGATCGACTCGGGGAGGCGGGGGATGCGCGAGAGCAGGCGGTAGCCGCGGGGCTGCACGCTCGCGTCGAGGTCGAGGGTGCCGGGCAGGTGGAGCATGGCCGACACGCTGCGCAGGTCCAGCAGGTCCTCGGTGCCGAGCTCGGAGAGCGCCTCGACCGCCTCGTCGAGGTGCCACGAGCCCTCCTCGTGGAAGTAGTCGCGCACGACCTGGCGGCGCTCGTCGTCGACGCCGCCCATGAGCTCCTCGAGCTGGAGGCGGACGAGGCGGCCGTCGGTGCCGAGCTCGACGATGTCGGCGGCGAGCTCGTCCGCGATCCGGCGGACCATCTCGGTGCGCTGCAGGACCGTCACGACGTCGCGGACCGTGACCAGGTCCTCGACCTCGAGGGCCGACAGGCTGCCCGACACGTCGTCGAGGCGGCTCCGGTAGCGCTCGAGGGTCTGGAGGGCCTGGTTGGCCCGGTTCAGCAGGATCGGGATGGGCTGGAGCGGGTGCTTCTCGTCGCCGACGTAGACGGCGATGACCTGCTGGTCCTCGGACACCGAGACCACCGTGACGTCGATGGAGCGAGCGACCCGCTCGGCCGTGCGGTGGCGGGTGCCGGTCTCCGACGTGGGCACGTTCGGGTTCGGCACCAGGTGCACGTTGGCCCGGGCGATGCGGGTGGCGTCGGGGGCGAGGATGATCGCGCCGTCCATCTTGGCCAGCTCCGACAGGCGCTGCGGGCTGAAGGCGGCGTCGAGCAGGAAGCCCCCGGAGCAGATGTTCAGGACGTCGGGCCCGTCGCCGACGACGATGAGGGCGCCCATCTCGGCCTGGAGGATGCGGTCCAGACCCTCGCGGAGCGGCGCGCCCGGTGCGACCGAGGCCAGGGCCTCGAGCATCGCAGGGGAGGACTTGGGCGCCACGCCGACAGCCTACCCACCACGGATCGTGCGGACGGCCCCGTGCGCGCCGCCGCGATCGCCGCCCGACCGGCCACCCGGACGCCCGAGGCCGGTGGCGAGGATGGCCTCGGCCAGGCCCTGGGCCCGCAGCGGGCGGCAGCCCTCGGGCGGCTCCGGCGCCGTGGCCGGCACCACGACGCGCCGGAACCCGAGGCGGGCCGCCTCGGCCAGGCGTCGATCGATCCGTCCGACCTGGCGGAGCTCGCCGGCCAGGCCGACCTCGCCGATGGCGACCACGTCGGCGGGCACGGGGACCCCGGTCGCCGCCGACACCACGGCGAGGGCGACGCCGAGGTCGACGGCCGGCTCGGCCGTGCGGACCCCGCCCGCGACGGTGACCCAGACGTCCTGGTCGGCCACGGACACGCCGACGCGCTGGGCCAGGACGGCGAGCAGCATGCCGAGGCGGCCCGAGTCCAGGCCCTGGGTCTGGCGGCGGGGCGTGGGGATGGTGGTGGGCGCCAGCAGGGCCTGGACCTCGACGAGCAGCGGGCGGCCGCCGTCGAGCACCGGCACCACGACCGAGCCGGCCTGGCCGGTGCGCCGGTCGGCGAGGAACAGGGCGGAGGGGTCGGGCACGCCGGCCAGGCCGGCGTCGGTCATCTCGAACACGCCCAGCTCGCCGGTGCCGCCGTGGCGGTGCTTCACGGCGCGCAGCAGGCGCAGGGCGTGGTGCCGGTCGCCCT
>CAZCEZ010000096.1:0-13578 GCA_964497795.1 uncultured Acidimicrobiaceae bacterium
GGACACGAGGTGGGTGCGCCCACCGCGGCCCTGCCGGCCCTCGAAGTTGCGGTTGGAGGTGCTCGCGCACCGCTCGCCGGGGGCGAGCTTGTCGGGGTTCATGGCCAGGCACATGGAGCACCCCGGCTCCCGCCAGTCGAAGCCGGCGGCGATGAGGACCTCGTGGAGGCCCTCGGCCTCGGCCTGCGCCTTCACCTTGAACGAGCCCGGCACCACCATGGCCCGTCCGACGGTGACCGTGCGGCCCCGGGCCACGTCGGCCGCGGCCCGGAGGTCCTCGATGCGGGAGTTCGTGCACGAGCCGATGAAGACGGTGTCGACCGGGACCTGCTTGAGCGGGGTCCCGGCGGCCAGGCCCATGTACTCGAGCGCCCGGGCCGCGGCGGTCCGCTCCGAGGCCTCGGCGAAGCCGTCGGGGTCGGGCACGACGCCGTCGATCGGCGCGACCTGCCCCGGGTTCGTCCCCCACGACACGTGCGGCGTGATGGTCGTGGCGTCGATCACCACCTCCTTGTCGAAGGCGGCGTCGTCGTCGGTGACCAGCGTCGACCAGTCGGCGACGGCGGCGTCCCAGTCGGCGCCGGTGGGGGAGTGCGGGCGGCCGCGGAGGTACTCGAAGGTGGTCTCGTCCGGGGCGATGAGCCCGGCCTTGGCCCCCATCTCGATGCTCATGTTGCAGACCGTCATCCGGCCTTCCATCGACAGCGCGCGGATCGCCGAGCCGCGGAACTCGATCATCGAGCCGATGCCGCCACCGGTGCCGACGGTGCCGAGGATGGCGAGCACGACGTCCTTGGCCGTCACGCCCGGGGCGAGCTCGCCCTCCACGGTCACGGCCATGGTCGACGGGCGGCGCTGGGGCAGCGTCTGGGTGGCGAGGACGTGCTCGACCTCGGAGGTGCCGATGCCGAAGGCGATGGCCCCGAAGGCGCCGTGGGTCGAGGTGTGGGAGTCGCCGCACACGATGGTCATGCCCGGCTGGGTGAAGCCGTTCTCGGGCCCGATCACGTGGACGATGCCCTGGCCCGGGTCGCCCATGGCGTGGCAGGTGATGCCGAACTCGGCGCAGTTCGCGGCCAGCGTGTCCATCTGCTTGGCCGAGATCGGGTCGGCCACCGGCTGGTCGATGTCGGCGGTCGGGACGTTGTGGTCCATGGTCGCCAGCGTCAGGTCCGGGCGGCGGACGGTGCGGCCGTTGAGCCGGAGGCCGTCGAAGGCCTGGGGCGACGTGACCTCGTGGACGAGGTGCAGGTCGATGTAGAGCAGGTCCTCGCCGTCGTCGCCGTCGGTGGCGCCGGCGTGGACCACGTGGCGCTCCCAGACCTTCTCGCTCAGCGTCTTGCCGCTCATGCGGATCCCTCTCCCGTGCTGTCTCGTCCGTCGGTGCGCCGGCGGGACCTCCGTCGGGCCGCCCGCCGGGCCATCCGTTGACCTGTCTCAGGATACGGAATAGCATCCCGACTGATGGACAGTCTAAGCGGGATCGGCGTGCTGGACAAGATCGTCACCATCCTCCACCTGGTGGCGGACGGGCCGATCAGCTTCCGCGACCTCGTGGACCGGACCGACATCAGCCGGGCCACCGTGCACCGCCTGGCCCAGGGCATGGAGGCCGTGGGGCTGCTGCGCCGCGACGACGAGGGACGCTACGCCCTCGGCCTCACCCTCATCGGCCTGGGCCGCGCCGCCGCCGACGAGTTCCCGCTCACCGCCGCGGCCATGCCGGTCCTGCGCCGGCTCCGCGACGAGACGGGCGAGTCCACCCAGCTCTTCGTCCGCGACGGCGAGGACCGGCTCTGCATCGCCGCGGTCGACTCCGAGGCCGAGCTGCGCACCATCGTCGCCGTCGGGGCGCGCCTGCCCCTCCACCTCGGCTCGGCGGGCCGGGTGCTGTCGGGCATGGCCGACCGGCACGGCTGGCTGGCCTCCGTCGCCGAGCGCGCCCCCGGGGTGGCGTCGGTGTCGGCACCCGTGTGGGACGGCGCCGAGGTCCTGGCCGCCGTGTCCGCGTCCGGGCCGATCGACCGGATCGGCAAGCGCCCCGGTCAGCGGTTCGGCGACGCGGTGGCCGACGCGGCGCGGGCCATCGAGGACGCCGTCGCCCTCGGGCTCTGAGCCCGCCGGCCCGGACCGGCCGGCTCAGCGAGGGCCCGGCTCAGCGAGGGGCCGGCTCAGCGGCGGGCCGCAGCCCGGGCGTGGACGTCGGCGACCGCGGCGCGCAGGGCCGGCACGAAGCGGTCGGCGGCGGTGACGCAGGCCGTGTGGTCGCCGGCCACGTCGTGGATGCTGGCCCCGGGGATGCCCTCGGCGAGGCGGGTCTGGCGCACCGGGGGCACGGCGCGGTCGTGCAGCGTGCGGACCACGGCCGTGGGCACGTCGACCTCGGCCAGCCAGCCGGTGGCGTCGAAGCGGCCGATGGCGGCGCCGGCCTCCGCCTTGGCCACCGGATCGCCACCGGTCACCTGCTCGCCGGCCCAGCGGCCGACCGGCGACGCGTCCTCGCGGCGGTCCAGGAGCGCGGCCGCGGCGCGCCGCCGGACCGGACCCGGGACGAGGCGGCCCGCGGCAGCCGCCACCGGCAGGGCGCCGAAGAGGTGGCGCTCGGGGCCCTGGCCGCGGAAGCGCGGCGCGGTGGCGCACAGCACGAGCCCGTCGACCAGCTCGGGGTGGCGGCGCCAGGTGAGCAGCGCGACGGGGCCGCCCATCGAGTAGCCGACCGGCACGATGCGGGCCACGCCGAGGACGTCGCACAGGGCGGCGACGTCGTCGGCGCAGTCGGCGAGGCGGAAGCGCCGCCGGCTGGCGATGCCCCGACCGTGGCCCCGGTGGTCCACGGCCAGCACGCGGTGGGTCCGGCCGAGGGCGCGGTAGGCGGTGAACCAGTTGAGGTCGGCGGTGACCGTCCAGCCGTGGAGCAGCACGAGGACGGGGGCCGACGGGTCGCCGTGGGCCGGGCCGGCGACCTCGCGCACGAAGGTGGTGCCCCGTCCCGGGAGCCGGACCGGGCGGCCCGGCGGGAGGTCGGGCGTCCAGCCCTCGTGCTCGGCCACGGCGCTACTCGATGCCGACGATCTCGACCGACAGCGACGCGCCGGCCGGCGTCTCGTAGGTGACGGCGTCGCCGGCGACGTGGCCCATCAGCGCCTGCCCGAGCGGCGAGCCGGGGCTCATGACCTCCAGGCCGTCGGTCCGCTCCTCGATCGAGCCGATGAGGTAGCGCTCGGTGTCGGCGTCGCCCTCGTAGCGGATCTCCACGACCGAGCCGACCCGCACCTCGTCGCTGCCGCCGGCCTCGACGATCACGTGGTTCTCGAGGATGGCGTTCAGGTGGGCGATGCGGCCCGCCATCTTCCCCTGCTCCTCCTTGGCGGCGTGGTAGTCGCCGTTCTCGGAGAGGTCGCCGAGCTCGCGCGCCGCCTCGATCTTGCGGGCGATCTCGATCTTCTTGTTCGTGGTGAGGTCCTCGTACTCGGCCTTGAGGCGCTCGTACGCGGCCTGGGTCAGCTCGTGGGTCTCGGCCATCCGGCGAGGCTACCGGGGCGGTCGCGGTGGATCGGACCCCGGTGGACGCGGCCGCGCCCGCCCGATTGACGTCGGGCGGGCCGAGGCGCTTGCCTGCACCCCATGACGCACCGCATCGCCGTGATCGGCGGGGACTACATCGGCCCCGAGGTGGTGGCCGAGGGCCTCAAGGTCCTCGACGCCGCCGGCGTGGACGCCGAGTACCAGCACTTCGACCTCGGCGCCCAGCGCTGGATGCGGGACGGCGAGGTCCTCTCCGACGAGACCCTCGAGGAGCTGCGCGGCTTCGACGCGATCTACCTCGGCGCGGTCGGCGGTGCGCCCGGCGAGACCCCGCCCGGGCTCATCGAGCGGGGCATCCTCCTGCGGACCCGCTTCGCCTTCGACCAGTACATCAACCTCCGCCCCTTCGTGGACGAGGCGAAGGGCATCGACTTCGTGGTGATCCGCGAGAACACCGAGGGCACCTACGCGGGCGAGGGCGGGTTCCTGCGCAAGGACACGCCGCACGAGATCGCCACCCAGGGCTCGGTCAACACCCGGATGGGCGTCGAGCGCTGCATCCGGTACGCGTTCGACCTCGCCGAGGGGCGCGAGGCCAAGAAGCTCACCCTGGTCCACAAGACCAACGTGCTGTCCTTCGCCGGCGACCTGTGGCAGCGGACCTTCGACGCCGTCGCCGCCGAGCACCCCGACGTGGCGACGAACTACCAGCACATCGACGCCGCCTGCATCCACTTCGTGCAGGACCCCACCCAGTACGAGGTGATCGTCACCGACAACCTGTTCGGCGACATCCTCACCGACCTGGGCGGCGCCGTCTCCGGCGGCATCGGCCTCGCGTCGAGCGCCAACATGAACCCGGACCGCACCGCACCGTCGATGTTCGAGCCCGTCCACGGCTCGGCCCCCGACATCGCCGGTCAGGGGAAGGCCAACCCGGTCGCCGCGATCCTGTCGGCCGCCATCATGGTCGAGTTCCTCGGCGACGCCGAGGCCGCCGAGGCGATCCGCGCCGCCTGCCGCGACGTGCCGGCCGGGTCGACGACCGAGATCGGCGACGCGGTCGCAGCACGACTCCGCTGAGCACCGGGCGGGACGGCCCGACGCGGCGGGCGCGGCCGGCGCGGGCTGCGTTGCCTAGATTCGGGCCGTGCCCATCACGCCCACCTCGAAGATCTGGATGAACGGCGAGCTCGTCGACTGGGACGACGCGCAGGTCCACGTGCTCACCCACACGCTGCACTACGGCATGGGCGTGTTCGAGGGGATCCGGGCCTACGAGACCTCCGAGGGTCCCGGCATCTTCCGCCTCACCGAGCACATCGAGCGCCTGCACCGCAGCGCCCAGATCCTGATGATGGACCTGCCGTACTCGGTCGAGGAGCTCGTCGAGGCGACCAAGGACGTCGTGCGGGCCTCCGGCCTGCCCTCGGCCTACATCCGCCCGATCGCCTACTACGGCTACGGCGAGATGGGCCTGAACACGCTGCCCTGCTCGGTCGACGTGGCCATCGCCTGCTGGCCGTGGGGCGCCTACCTGGGCGACGACGCCGTGACCGAGGGCGTCCGCATGAAGATCTCGTCGTGGACCCGCCACGAGCACAACACGATGCCCCCGGCGTCCAAGACCACCGGCAACTACGTGAACTCCTCCCTGGCCAAGGTCGAGGCGCTCAAGGCCGGCTACGACGAGGCCGTCATGCTGAACCCCCAGGGCCTCGTCGCGGAGTGCACCGGCGAGAACATCTTCGTGTCCCGCCACGGGAAGCTGATCACGCCCCCGATCACGTCCGGCGCCCTCGAGGGGATCACGCAGTCCACGGTCATGGCCATCGCCGCCGACCACGGCATCGAGGTCGTCGTCGGCGAGCTCGCCCGCTCCGACCTGTACGTGGCCGACGAGATGTTCGTGTGCGGCACCGCCGCCGAGGTGTCGGCAGTGAACAGCGTCGACGACCGCGCCCTGCCGTGCCCGGGCCCGGCGACCACGACCATCGCCGAGGACTACGCCCGCTGCGTCCGGGGCGAGCTGTCCAAGTACGAGGGCTGGGTCGAGCTGGTCTGAGCTGACCGTGGCCGCCCCCACCCCGCCACCGGGGCTCCCCGAGCTGCCCGCCGCCGTCGAGATCTTCGACACGACGCTGCGCGACGGCGCCCAGTTCGAGGGCATCTCGCTGTCGGTGGACGACAAGCTCCGCATCGCCGAGCAGCTCGACCTGCTCGGCGTCGCCTGGATCGAGGGCGGCTACCCGCAGGCCAACCCCAAGGACGCCGAGTTCTTCGCCCGGGCCCCGCGCGAGCTGACGCTGAAGACGGCCGAGCTGGTCGCCTTCGGCTCGACCCGCAAGCCGGCCGGCCGCTCCGACGACGACCCGACGCTGCGGGCGCTCGTGGAGGCGGGGACGTCCACCGCCTGCATCGTGGGCAAGTCGTGGGACTTCCACGTGACCGACGCCCTCGGCACCACCCTGGACGAGGGCGAGGCCATGGTCCGGGACTCGGTCCGCTTCCTGCGGGCCGAGGGGCTCCGGGTGCTCTTCGACGCCGAGCACTTCTTCGACGGGTTCAAGGCCAACCCCGAGTTCGCCCTCCGGGTCCTCGAGGCCGCGGCGACCGAGGGGGCCGAGTGCCTCGTCCTGTGCGACACCAACGGCGGCTCCCTGCCTCACGAGGTCACCGGCATCGTCGCCACCGTCCGGTCCCACTTCGCCGACGACGTCCGCATCGGGATCCACACCCAGAACGACACGGGCTGCGCGGTGGCGAACTCGATCGCCGCCGTCGTGGGCGGCGCCACCCACCTCCAGGGCACCGTCAACGGCTACGGCGAGCGGACCGGCAACGCCAACCTGATGACCTGCATCCCCAACCTCGAGCTGAAGATGGGGATCCGCTGCCTGCCCGAGGGCAGCATCGCCCGGCTCACGTCGGTGTCCCGCCACGTGTCGGAGCTGGTCAACCTGCCGCCCCACGCCGCCGACCCCTACGTCGGGTCCTCGGCCTTCGCCCACAAGGGCGGGCTCCACACCTCGGCGCTGGGCAAGGTCGGCTCCCGCTCCTACGAGCACGTCGACCCGGCCGCGGTCGGCAACCACACCCGCGTGCTCGTCTCCGACCTCGGCGGACGCGCCGGGATGCGGATGAAGGCCGAGGAGCTCGGCATCGACCTCGACGCACGGGCCTCGACCGAGCTGGCCCGCAAGGTGAACGAGCTCGAGGCCCAGGGCTGGGTGTTCGAGGCCGCCGACGCCTCGCTGGAGCTGCTGATCCGCCGGGCGACCGGCTGGGAGCAGGACCTGTTCGCCGTCGAGTCCTACCGCGTGACGTCGTACCACCGGGAGGGCCTCGCCGCCTCGGCCGAGCCCCCCGTCGGCGGCCCGGTCGAGCTGCTCAACGAGGCGACCGTGAAGGTGTGGGTCGGCGACGACCGACGCATCGCCGTGGGGGAGGGGAACGGCCCGGTCAACGCGCTCGACCAGGCGCTGCGCCGCGCCCTCGACGGGCACTTCCCCGCCCTGGCCGGGATCCACCTCGTCGACTACCGGGTCCGCGTGCTCGACACGGCGGTCGGCACCGAGGCCGTGACCCGGGTGCTGATCGAGTCCTCCGACGGCGACGACTCGTGGTTCACCGTCGGGGTGTCCGAGAACATCATCGAGGCGTCCTGGATGGCGCTCATCGACGCGATCGTCTGGGGCCTGCTGCACCGCGCTTGATGGCTCGCTCCGACCCGGTGGGTCGCGCGCGCTCGTCCTCGCTCGCGGGCCGGCTGCTCGGGAAGGCCCGCCGGCGCGCTCCCGACGCCGGCAGGGTCTGAGCGGTCCTCGCTGCATCGGCCGCCCTACTCGGCGATCTCGTCCGTCCGTCGTCCCCCGCCCTACGATCGGGGCGTGGCAGCGCCCGAGCACGTCCCCACGAAGCCGACCGAGAAGGTCCGGCACTACGAGTCCCCGCCCCGGCGTCCCGACACGTGGCGGGTCGACCGCCCGGCCGACTTCGCCGGCTCCGAGCGCCAGCCGGCCGGCGCCCGCCTCGGCAGCCCCGGGCCCGACCAGGGCTACGCCCTGAAGCTGGCCACGCTGCTCGAGCCCGAGCTGGTGCTCACCACGGGCGAGCACGCCAGGGACGCCGTCGCTGCCGTGGTCGCCGTCGGCCTCAAGCGGGCCTCGGCCTTCGGGCGCGCCCCGGTCATCCACGACCTGCGCATCGCCGCCACCCTGTGGGGCCTGCTCGACCCCGGCGCCCCGCGCGAGCTGGTCGAGCTGCGGCGGCGCATGTTCGAGGAGGTGGGCCACTTCCACCACTACATGGAGCTGCGCCACATCGCCGACTGCGTGCCGGTCGACGTGCTCCGCCAGACCCCCGCCCAGGTCACGGCCCGCTACGAGGCCGACTGGCGCGACCAGCTCGCCCTGGACGACGTCGGGTCCCACTGACCCCTCCGGCGCCCGCGGGCGCCGGTCAGCCGTGGCCGAGGTCGCGGCGGGCGAAGCGGATCGTGCCGGCCACGCCCACCAGCGTCGCGGCCGCCACCGCGGCGAGGCCGGGGACGACCACGGCCGACCACCCGCCGACGATCGCCGGGTCGTCGAGGAACCACTGCCACGGCGACAGCCAGCGCAGCGGTCGGAGCGCGTCGGCCAGCGTGGCCAGCGACTGGACGAGGAACCCGGCACCCGTCAGCCCGGCACCGGCCGCGATCGCCACGCCCCGGCGTCCGGTGGCCGCACCGGCCCCGAAGGCCACGGCCCCGTGGAGCACGGCGAGCAGCACCGACGTCGCCGTCGCCGCGGTCATCGGACCGACCCCGACGTCGAGGTCGACGAGCGGCGCGGTGGCCACCAGGGTGGCGGCCGCCACGACCCCGAGCCCGACGACCATGGCGACGCCGGCCAGCGCCCGCTCCAGCGCGAGCCGGCTCCGTGCCACCGGGTGGCTGAGGACGAGCTCGAGGGTCCCGTCGGACTCGTCGCCGGCCACGGCCCGGGCACCGAGGCCGATCGCGAACACCGTGAGCAGGATCGGGAGGAAGTTCGCGAAGAGCTGGGAGTTCAGGTAGCCGGCGGGGGCGGTGAGGGAGAGGGCTCCGTCGTCGACGCCGAGCAGCACCCGGACCGACTCGGGCAGGTCGCCGAAGGAGTCCTCCAGGGCCTGCTCGCCGGCCACCGTCGTGTAGCTCAGCGCGACCAGGGCGACGACCACGACGAGCGAGCCCGTCCACCAGGCCAGCGAGCGCCGCCGGTCCGCGACCAGCGACCGGGCCATCGGGAGCCGCGGCGCGCCGGAGCCGGTCACGACGTCCCACCCTCGTCGTCCCCGCGGTACAGGTGCAGGAACAGGTCGTCGAGGTCGTCGTCGTGGCTGGTGATGCGGACCACGCCCACGGCGGCCACCGCGTCCAGCAGCGGCTGGACCGGCCCCTCGACGACGGCCTCCAGGTCCGCGCCGGAGACCGTGGCCCGCACCAGGCCGGCGACGCGGTCGAGGCGGGCCCGGAGGGCGGGCTCGTCCACGGGCCCGGCGGCGACGTCGAGGGCGAGGGTGAGGCGCTGGCGGGCCCGGCGGCGCAGCGCGTCGAGGGTGTCGCGCCCGACGATGCGCCCCTCGCGGATGATCGCGACCCGGTCGGCGACCCGCTCGACCTCGGGCAGCACGTGGGACGACAGCAGGACCGCCGCGCCCGCGTCGCGCCGCTCGGCGACGAGCTCGGCGAAGGAGGCCTGCTGGAGGGGGTCGAGGCCGCTGGTGGGCTCGTCCAGCACGACGACGTCGGGGTCGGCGGCGAAGGCCTGGACCACGCCGAGCTTCTGCCGGTTGCCCCGCGACAGGTCGCCGATGCGGCGCGTCGGATCGACGCCGAAGCGCTCGCACAGCGCCTCGGCCCGGCCCGGCACCACCGGCCGCCCGGCTCGGGCCCGCAGCGCGGCGAGGAGGTCGAGGACGTCGCGGCCCGTGCGCCGCGGGTCGAGGTGCAGGTCGCCGGGCAGGTAGCCGACCGAGGCCCGCGACCGCGGGTCGGACGGGTCGAGGCCGGCGATCGTGGCCCCGCCCGACGTCGGGCGCAGCTGGCCGAGCAGCAGCCGGATGGTCGTGGACTTCCCGGCCCCGTTCGGGCCGAGGAAGCCGACGACCTCGCCGGGGGACACGTCGAGGTCGACGTCCTGCACGGCGCGCACGGACCCGAAGTGCTTGGTCAGGGCCCGGGCGACGACGACCGGAGCCACGGCGTCAGGCGTCGGCCAGGCCGGTCAGCGTGGCGAGCAGGTCGGCCCACCCGCTCGAGATGCGCTCCTCGGTGCCCGGGCGGATCCGCCCCCGGGCCTGGTGCTCGACGCGGATCTCGGAGCCGAGGCTCGTGCGGTCCACGGTCACCGTGATCGTCCCGGCGTAGGCGCCCGGGACGAGCACGCCGCCGATCTCGAGGCGGACGGGCGGGTCGAAGGCCCGCACCGTGCCGTGCTGCACCCCGCGCGCCGCATCGGGCGAGCCGGACCACACCCGCCCGCCCAGGCGGGGCTCGAGGCGCATGGGGGCCTCGGTCGGGGACAGGTAGGGCTGGCCCCACCACTCTGCGGTGCGGTCGACGAGCGTGTGCCAGACCTGCTCCGGCGGCACGGCGGCGGCCCCGGTGACGACCACGACGGTCTCGTCCTCGGGGTCGGCCACGGGTTGCCCGGCCGCGGCGGAGGTGTCGGCGACGTCCACGTGGAGAGGCTGGCACGCCCCCGCCCGCCGTCGGTGGACCCGTAGGCTCGCCGACGTGGCGCCCGTCGTCGTGTTCGAGCTCAACGAGGTCCCCTGGCGGGTCCTGGACTGGTGGGTGGAGCGCCACCCCTCCAGCAACCTGGCCCGGCTGGTGGCGACCTCGGACGCGTTCACGTCGGTGACGCCCGACGAGGGCCACCTGTCCCCGTGGATCACCTGGCCGACCCTGCACCGGGGCGTGCCGAACACCGTGCACGGCATCGGGTTCTTCGGCCAGGACACGGCCCCGGCCGACGGGGTCGCGCCCCCGTGGTGGGTCCTGGCCGCGGATGCCGGGCGGCGCGTCGGGCTCTTCGGGCTGCTCCACACGTCCACGCTCCCCGCCGACGTCGAGCGGTACGCGTTCTGGGTCCCCGACACCTTCGCCCCCGAACCCGACACCCACCCGGCGGCCCTCGAGGCGTTCCAGGCGTTCAACCTGTCGATGGCCCGGGCCTCGGCCCGGAACGTGTCGACCGGCATCGACGTCCCCGCCGCCCTGGCCTTCCTGCGCCGCGCCCCCCGGCTCGGCCTGCGGCCGCGCACGGTGGCCACGATCATCGGGCAGCTGGTGGCGGAGCGGCGCCGGCCCCTGGTGCGGGTCCGCCGACGCTCGCTGCAGTCGGTCCTGGCCTTCGACCTCTTCGAGCGCCAGCTGCGCCGGGCCCGCCCCGACGCCGCCGCCTTCTTCACCAACCACGTGGCCTCCGCCATGCACCGGTACTGGGCGGCCACGTTCCCCGAGGACTACCCGAGCGAGTCCTTCGGCTTCGACGACGACTGGATCGCCACCTGGGACGGCGAGCTCGACGCGGCGCTGGTCCACGCGGACGCCATGACCGGCCGGCTGCTCGACCACGCCGCCCGCACGGGGGCCACGCTCGTCGTCGCGTCCTCGATGGGCCAGCAGGCGGCCCAGGGCACCCCGGTGCGGCGCCAGCTGCACCTCGCCGACGTGGGGCGCTTCCTGGCCGATGCCGGCATCGGCGCCGACGACGTCGAGGTCCGCCCGGCCATGGTCCCCCAGGTCAACGTGGTCGTCGCCACCGGGAAGGTCGACGTCCTGCGCGAGCGGCTCGCCTCGCTCGCCGTGGGCGGCCGGCCGATCGAGTGGACCGTGGCCGACGACGGCTTCGCCTCGATGACCTTCGGCCAGGCCGACGACGCCATCGGTGACGTGACCGTGGCCGGCGAGGTCCGGGACCCGGCCTCGCTCGGCCTGTCGATCGTGGAGATCGAGGACGAGGTGTCCTCGACCGGCTACCACGTGCCCGAGGGGATCCTCCTGGTCCACCGGCCCGGCGGTCCTCGGCGCCCGCAGGCGGAGGCGCGCCCCCAGGTCCCCACGACCGCCGTGGCCCCCTTCCTGCTCGGCGAGCTCGGCGTGGCGCCGGCCGCGCACCACGGCGCGCCCGCCGACCGCGTGGCCGCCCTGCTCGGCCGGGCGGCTGCACCCGGATCGGGCGGCGACCGGGCTTGAGACGGGCCGACGCCGCCGACGGGGACGACGGCGCCCGCCGGCGGAGGCGCCGGCGAGGTCCCCTGCGCACGCTGCTGCGCGCCGGTCTGCTCGTGGTCCTCGCCGGCGCCGCCTACGTCGCCGTGACCTTCGTCCAGGTCGTGTGGGCCAGCACCCAGGAGTCCCACGACCCCGCCGAGGCGATCATCGTCCTCGGCGCCGCCCAGTACGACGGCCGCCCGTCGCCGGTGCTCCGGGGCCGCCTCGACCACGCCTTGGAGCTGTACGAGGACGGGGTCGCCCCCGCCGTGGTGGTGACCGGCGGCAAGCAGCCCGGCGACCGCTTCACCGAGGCGGCGGCGAGCTACCGCTACCTGCGCGACGCCGGGGTGCCCGAGCACGCCATCCTGCGCGAGGAGCAGGGGGCGAGCACGTGGGAGCAGCTCGCCGCCACGACCCGGTTCCTGGCCGACGTCGGCATCGACGACGTGGTCCTCGTGAGCGACGACTACCACGCCTACCGGCTGGACCGGATCGCCCACGAGCTCGGCCTCCGGGCCCAGGTCAGCCCGGTCGATCCCGGCCTGTCGGTGGCCGGTCGGGTCCGGGTGCTGACCCGCGAGACGGTCGCCGTGGCGGTGGGCAGGGTCGTCGGGTTCCGCCGCCTCGTGGACCTCGACGGGTCGCTGTCGGGTGTGACTTCGCTGGGGCCCGTCGGGTAGCCTGTCGACTCCCGCTCGGGCGTGGTGTAATTGGCAACACAGCTGGTTCTGGTCCAGTCGTTGGGGGTTCAAGTCCTCCCGCCCGAACTCCACGGACCGCCCCCGGGCGGTCCGTCGCACGCCGAGGCCCCGGTCTCGGCACCACCGGTCCGCCGGTGGATTTCGGTCGCCGTCCCCGCCAGGGGTACGGTGTCCGCCCCTGCCCCGTTCGTCTAGCGGCCTAGGACACCGGCCTCTCACGCCGGCAACACGGGTTCAAATCCCGTACGGGGTGCCACACCGACCGCCCAGGCGACGCCCGATCCGGGCACGGCCTGGGCGGCGACGCGTCCGGGGCCGTGCGCGCGGCGGGCAGGGGAGCCGCGGGCGGGGTGCGTGGGTAGCGTGCCCCGATGGCCGAGACCGATGCACCTGCCCCCGACGGGATCGACTGGCGGATGACCACGGCGCAGAAGGTGGGCGCCGGCGTCGGGCTCCTCATCGGTCTGGGCAGCGCCCGCCAGGTGTCGAACCCGGCCGTCGTGGCCGCCTTCCCCGTCGCCTACGGCGTGGCCTGCGCCGCCATCCCCAGGCTCCGGGGCATCGTCGCCCACCGGCGCACGCGCTGGTTCGCCGCCCACGAGGTGGCCATGGCCGCCATCGCCGGCGGCTGGGCGATCGAGGGCGAGCTGCCCCCTGCGGCCTTCAACGGGCTGTGGCTGCTGTCGGCCGGCGCGTGGTGGCTGACGGCACGCCGCCCCGGGTGACCGTCACCCGGCCGGTGCCCGGTCGGCTGGTCAGCCGTCCTGGTCGCTCGGCCCGGGCGTGGCCGGCAGGCGGGTGAGGCGGACGCGGGAGATGGAGTGCTTCTCGACGGCCAGGACCTCGACGTCCCAGTCGCCCACGGCCACCACGTCGCCCGGCTCCTCCGGGATGCGGCGCAGCCGGTCGAGCACGAGGCCGGCCACCGTCGCGTACGGGCCCTCCGGGGCGTCGATGCCCAGGGTGGCGAGGTCGTGGACGGGGAAGCGCCCGGAGACCACGAAGGTGTCCTCGTCGGTGCGCTCCACGGCTGCGACGTCGCGATCGGCCTCGTCGTAGATCTCGCCGACCAGCTCCTCGATCAGGTCCTCGACGGTCACGATGCCG
>CAZCEZ010000097.1:0-13350 GCA_964497795.1 uncultured Acidimicrobiaceae bacterium
GACCTGTCGGGCGACATCTTCTCCGACGAGTTCCTGCTGACCCGACCGCTCCTCGAGGCGATCTCGGCCGACGACCCCGTCGTGCTGCTGATCGACGAGGTCGACCGCGTCGAGGTGGAGACCGAGGCCCTGCTGCTCGAGATCCTCTCGGACTACACGGTGTCGATCCCCGAGCTCGGCACGATCCAGGCCAAGCAGATCCCGATGGTGTTCCTGACGTCGAACAACACCCGGGAGCTGTCCGAGGCGCTCAAGCGCCGGTGCCTGTACCTGCACGTGGACTACCCCGAGCTCGAGCGCGAGAAGGAGATCGTCCTCACCAAGGTGCCGGACATCACCGAGTCGCTCGCCGACCAGGTGGCCCGCATCGTGCGCTCGATCCGCAACCTCGAGCTGAAGAAGAGCCCGTCGGTGTCCGAGACGCTCGACTGGGCCCGCACCCTGCTGCTCCTGGGCGTCCAGCAGATCGACGCGAGCACGGCCCGCAGCACGATCAACATCCTGCTGAAGTACCAGTCCGACATCACCAAGGCCCTCCGCGAGCTCGAGGACCAGAAGTCGGACATGGCCAAGGACACCGCCGCGAGCTGAGGATCGGGGCCCGGTCCCGATCGGATCTCCCGGCCGTCGCCTCGACGGCCGACCTCGCTCAGCGGCGGGTGAGGTCCTGCAGCTCGTGGAGCACGGCCTCCGCCGTCGGCCGGAACCCGCGCTCGCCGAGCGCTCGTCCCTCGGCACGGTGCTGCGCGAAGCCTGCGCTGTCGCCTGCGAGCGCCTCGGCTGCGGCGACGAACACCTCCGGTTCGATCACGGCCCGCCGGTAGCCGGTCGCGTCCCGGGTGGCCTCGACGACCCCGAGCGCGGATCCTGCGAGCTCGAGCCGGTCCGTGCGGGCGAGGAGCTCGGCGCCGATGACCAGGAGATCGAGGACCGTGTCGACGTCGTCCCAGGCGAGCTGACGCCCGAGTGCATCGGCGAGGGACGTCGCACATGCCTCGTGGTCGTCGTGCCAGAGCGCGGCGACGGCTGCCGCGGTCGCGGCCACGGTGTTCGGCAGGGAGAGGCGGGTGGCCTCCACGGCCGACGCGAGAGCGGCGACGGTCGCCATCGCCGCCGTATCGCGCTGTGCGCTCGCGGCATGGAGCGCGGCCTCGCCGATGCCAGCAGCGATCACCTCCTCCGCCTTCTCGATGAGCGTGCGGTGCTCGCCCTCCAGCCACAGCCGCACCGCATCCGCTGTCGTGGCGACGTACGTCAGCGCCGGGATCGATGCAGCCATCACGGCGGCCTCGCTGACGTGGGCCAGGCCGCGGTCGACCTCGCCGCAGTTCCATGCGTTGATGGCGAGGGTGAAGAGCCCGTGTGCCTCGACGTGCGCCATCCCGGTCCGCCGTCCCATCTGCACCAGTCGCTCGGAGATCGCTCTCGCCTGGTCCAGGTCTCGGCCCTCCACGCAGAACCAGAGCAGCTGGAGCGCCTCTGCCTCGCTCTGGACCTCCCGCAGCTGCTCGGCGGCACGCAGGAGGTCGACCGCAGCCGCCTCCATCGCAAGGCGGTCGCGCTCGATCTGGGCCACCAGCACGCGTTGGTGGCCGCGGTAGAGCTCGGTCCGTGGGTTCTCCGACGCCAGGCCCGCGCGGACGGCGGCCTCGAAGTGCTGCACCGCTCCGTCGTGGTCTCCCTCGTCGAGGCAGCACAGTGCGAGGTTGCCGAGCATCTCGACGTCGAAGACGTGCTCGTCGAGCTCCGCGGCCAGCGCCAGCGCCGACTCCAGCTCGCTGCGTCCGCGGAGCATGGCGAGCATCGCGGCGGTGATGACGCGGATGAACGCATCGTCGGTGCGCGTCGCGACCTCCCGGGCCCGGTCGCTCAGCGCGTGGAGCTCCTCGTGGTCCACGCCCGTGAAGTAGCCGACCGCAGCCTTCTCGATGAGCAGGCGAGCGAGGAGCTCGGGTCGGTGTTCGCCGGGGTGGGCGAGCGCGACGTCGTACCAGTGGTCGAGCTGGTGGAGGTGCTTGCGCAGCTCCCACACCCGCGCCAGCGACGCCAGGAGCCGGTCGAGGTCGAGGGGGTCGTCGCGCTCGGCGGCCCAGGCGATCGCGGCCAGGAGGTTGTCGTGGTCTGCGTCGAGGCGGTCGACCCATGCGGGGTAGTCGAGGCCGCGCCAGTCCCTGGACTCGCGCCCGAGGGCGGCCAGCTCCGCGAAGTGGTCGTGGTGCCGCTGCCGGAGCAGATCGGACTCCCCGGCCTCGAGGAGCTTCTCCAGTGCGTACTGGCGGATCGTCTCCAGCAGGCGGTAGCGGGAACCGAGGGGCGTGGCGTCGACCTGGACCATGCTCTTGCGAGCCAGGTCGTCGAGGGCGTCGAGCACGTCCAGGGTGTCGAGGGACCCGTCCGCGCACACGGACTCGGCGGCGGCCAGGGAGAACCCCCCGACGAAGGTGGCGAGCCGCCGCAGCAGCGTCCGGCTCGCGTCGTCGAGCTGGTCGTGGCTCCAGTCGACGGTGGCTCGGAGGGTGCGCTGACGCTCCAGCGCCACCCGGCTGCCGCCGGTGAGCAGGCGGAAGCGGTCGGCGAGGCGGTCCCGGAGCGTGGCCACGTCGAGCAGGGCGATGCGGGCGGCGGCGAGCTCGATGGCGAGCGGGATGCCGTCGAGGCGCACGCAGACGTCCTGGACGACGGCGAGCTCGTCGGGCGTCGGCGCCCAGCCGGGCCGCACCCGGACGGCCCGGTCCAGGAAGAGCCGGACGGCATCGGCGTCCGGCTCACCGTCACCGACGGCCATCGACGGGATGCGCCAGACGTGCTCGCCGGGGATGCCGAGCGGTTCCCGGCTGGTGGCCAGCACCCGGGTGTGCTCGGTCGACCGCAGGATGCGGCCGGTGACGTCGGCAACCGCCCCGAGGACGTGCTCGCAGTTGTCGATCACGAGGATCGTGGGCCGCGTCGCGAGGCGCTCCACGACCAGGTCGATGGTGGGCCGGCCGGCGACGCGCGTGTGGATCGAGAGCGCATCGGCCACGGCTTCCACGACCTCGTCGGGGTCGGCGATCGGCGCGAGCTCGGCCAGCCAGACGCCGCCGGGCACCTCGCCGGCGGCGTCGGCGGCCACCTGCAGCGCGAGGCGGGTCTTGCCCGAGCCGCCCGCCCCGGCGATCGTCACGAGCCGCTCGTCGCCGACGAGCTTGCCCACCTCGCGCTGCTCGTCGTGGCGTCCGATGAAGGGGGTGGGCTGGATCGGCAGGTTGTGGGGGACCCGATCGAGGGAGCGGAGCGGCGGGAAGCGCCGACCGAGATCGGGGTGGTGCACCTGGTGGAGGTGGATGGGCCCACCGAGGTCCTTGAGTCGGTGGGGACCGAGGTCCCCGAAGGTGACGTCGGGGTCGTGGTCGGCGACGAGCGCCCGGGCGGCGTCGCTGATCACCACCTGCCCACCGTGGCCGACGTCGCCGATGCGCGCCGCGTGGTGCACGGCGATGGCGACGTAGCCGCCGTCGAGCGCGACCGCGTCGCCGGTGTGCAGGCCCATGCGGACCTTGATCGTGGCGTCCTCGGGCCAGGGGTGGGACGACAGGCTGCGCTGTCCGGCGATCGCGGCTCGGAGGCCGGCGTCGGCGCTGGGGAAGGCAGCGAAGAAGCCGTCGCCCATCGTGTTCACGACCACGCCGCCCGCATCGCGGATCGCCCGGTCGAGCAGGTGGTGGTGGGTCGCGAGGAGGGGAGCGAAGTCGTGGCCGAGCCGATCGAGCAGGCGCGTGGAGCCCTCGATGTCGGTGAAGAGGAAGGTGACGGTCCCGCTCGGGAGCGGGCTCGTGACTGGGCCACCGTGCACGGGTGGACGCTATCCCGTGCGGATGGCCTTGACCGTTCGGTCAAGGAGACCGGTAGCCTCGGCCCGTGAGCGACGAGGCCCCAGTGATCGACGACGCCGAGACCGACAGCGAGCCGGACCTGGAGCACGGTGCCGGCCAGGCGATCTCGGACCTGCTCGCCGGCTTCATCCAGGAGCTGCGCGAGGCGGGGCTGCCGGTCAGCCTCACCGAGAACCTGGACGCCATGGAGGCCGTCAAGCACATCCCGCTCGACGACCGGGAGGCGTTCAAGTTCGCGCTGGCCGCGACGCTGGTGAAGAACTCGGCGCACTGGCGCGCCTTCGAGACGGTCTTCGAGGTCTACTTCTCCTACCGGGGCCCGGAGTACGTGCTCGACGGCGACGACGAGCTGTCCGAGGCGCTCGAGGAGCTCATGGACCAGCTCCAGGGCGAGCAGGAGGGCCAGGGCGAGAACCCGAGCGGCGGTGGCGCCATGGACGCCATGACGCCCGAGGAGATCGCCCAGATGCTCATGAAGGCGCTCCAGCGGGGCGACCAGGGCATGATGCGCGCCGTCGCCCGCCAGTCGGTGAAGCGGTTCGCCGGCATGGAGCCGGGGCGCCCCGTCGGCGGCACGTACTACCTGTACCGCACGCTGCGGCACCTGGATCTCGACAACGTCCTCGAGCAGCTGATGCAGCAGGCGGCCGAGGAGTCGCCCGAGCCGCTGTCGCAGCTCGAGGAGCGCCTCGAGCGCGACGAGTACGAGACCCGCATCGAGAAGCTGAAGCAGGAGATCGAGTCCGAGATCCGCCGGCGCCTGGTCGCGGACCGGGGTGTGGAGGCGATGGCGCGGACGCTGCGCAAGCCGCTCCCCGAGGACATCGACTTCATGCACGCGTCCCGCGAGGAGATGCAGCTGCTCCGCAAGGCGCTGCAGCCCCTGGCGCGCAAGCTCGCCGTCCGCCTGGCCCGCAAGCGCCGGCACGGGCGCAAGGGGCCCCTGGACTTCCGCAACACGATCCGGCACTCGCTGTCCTACGGGGGCGTGCCGGCCGAGCCCAAGTTCCGCTACCCCCGCCCGGCCAAGCCCGAGATCTTCGTCGTGGCCGACATCTCCGGGTCGGTGGCGTCCTTCGCCCGGTTCACGCTCCACCTCGTGTACGCGATCCAGGGCCAGTTCTCCAAGGTCCGGGCCTTCGTGTTCATCGACGGCATCGACGAGGTCACCCGCCTGTTCGAGGGCGTGGAGGACATCGCCGAGGCCGTGCACCGGGTCAACACCGAGGCCGACGTGGTCTGGGTGGACGGCCACTCCGACTACGGCCACGCCTTCGAGGTGTTCTGGCAGACCTACGGCAAGGACGTCGGTCCGAAGACCACCGTGCTCCTGCTGGGCGACGCCCGGAACAACTACCACGCCTCCCAGTCCTGGGTCGTCAAGGAGATGCAGCACCGGGCCCGGCACGTCTACTGGATGAACCCCGAGCCCCGGTCGTACTGGGACACGGGCGACTCGATCATCTCGGAGTACGCGGGCTACTGCGACGGCGTCTTCGAGGTCCGCAACCTCCGCCAGCTCGAGAAGTTCGTCGACATCCTGGACTGAGCGGGCGAGGCGACCGCAGCAGCCCGGACCGAGCGGGCAGAGCGCCCGCGGCGCTCGGTCAGCGGCGCCGGCCGTCGGCCCGGCGGGAGACGCCGTCGTCGGGGGTCCCCTCGCACAGCTGCATGGCGGTGGTGACGATCGCGAGGTGGGAGAAGGCCTGGGGCACGTTGCCGAGCAGCTCGCCGGTGTCCGGGTCGACCTCCTCGGCCAGCAGGCCGACGTCGTTGCGCAGCGCGAGGAGCCGCTCGAACAGCACGACGGCCTCGTCGCGCCGGCCGGCGAGGGCGAGGGCCTCGGCCAGCCAGAACGAGCACAGCAGGAACGCACCCTCCGCGTCGTCGTCGACGCCGTCGAGGCCCTCCTCGCTCCGGTAGCGCAGCACGAGGCCGTCCTCGCACAGCTCGTCCTCGATGGCCGCGATCGTGGCGACGACGCGCTCGTCGTCGGGCGGCAGGAAGCCGACGAGGGGGACGACGAGCAGCGAGGCGTCGAGCGCGCTGGAGCCGTAGGACTGGGTGAGCACGCCGCGGGCGTCGACGCCGCGCTCGAGCACCTCGGCCCTGATCTCGTCGCGCAGGGCCCGCCACTCCTCGACGGGGCCGTCGAGGCCGTGGTCCTCGACGGCGCGCACGGCCCGGTCCGCGGCCACCCAGGCCATGACCTTGGAGTGGGTGAAGTGGCGACGCTCGCCCCGGACCTCCCAGATGCCCTCGTCGGGCTCCGTCCACCGCTCGGCGAGCACGTCCATGAGGAGCCGCTGCACGTCCCAGGCGACGTCGTCGGTGGGCAGACCGGCCTCGCGGGCGTGGTGGAGCGCGTCCATGACCTCGCCGAACACGTCGAGCTGGAACTGGTCGTGGGCGGCGTTGCCGACCCGCACCGGCGTCGAGCCGCGGTGGCCGGGCAGCCAGTCGAGCTCGGTCTCGGTGAGCCGCCGCTCTCCGGCGATGCCGTACATGATCTGCACGCGGTCGGGCTGACCGGCGACGGCCCGGACGAGCCAGTCGCGCCACGCCTCGGCCTCGGCGACGTGGCCGGACTGGAGGAGGGCGAGGAGCGTGAAGGTGGCGTCGCGCAGCCAGCAGTAGCGGTAGTCCCAGTTGCGCCCGCCGCCGAGGACCTCGGGCAGCGAGGTGGTCGGCGCGGCGACCATGCCCCCGGTCGGGGCGTAGGTGAGGCCCTTGAGGACGGCGAGGCTGGCGTGGACGTCGTCGGCGTAGGCGCCCCGGTAGCCGCTGCGGCCCAGCCACTCGGCCCAGAACGCCTCGGTCGCCTCGAGCGCCCCCTCGGCGTCGACGTGGGGGCCGACCTCCTCGTGCCCGGGCCGCCAGTCGAGCACGAAGGGGACGCGGTCCCCGGGGCCGACCGGGAAGGTGGCCACGGTGCGGAGGTCCTCGCCGTGGTGGGGCACGTGGGCGTGGAGGCGGACCTGCTCGGGACCGGCGATGGCCACGACGTCGGCGGGTCCGTCCGGGCCGGGGGCCGCGTCGCCCGCGTCGGCGGGGTGGGCGCCGTCCCCGGGGGCGGGCGCGCCGCAGCCCCCGCCGCAGGAGCCGGCCGGCTGCACCCGCCGGACCCAGGGGACCACGGAGCCGTAGTCGAAGCGCAGGACCAGCTCGCTGCGCAGCTCGACGACCCCCTCGACGCCCTCCACGATGCGGATCAGGTCGGGGTGCCCGTCCCGGGGCTGCATGAAGTCGACGACGCGGACCACGCCCTCGCCCGTCGTCCAGGTCGACTCGAGGACCAGGCCGGTGCGGTAGCGCCGATCGACGGTGGCGTCGGGGTCGGTGGGGGCGATGCGCCAGACGCCGTGCTCGTCGTCGCCGAGCAGCGCGGCGAAGCACGCGGGGCTGTCGAAGCGGGGGAAGCCACCCCACACCACGGCGCCCGTGCGATCGACGAGGGCAGCCGCCTCCAGGTCGGAGAGGAGGGCGAGGTCGGCGATCCGGGTGGGCACCCCTCCACGATGGCGGGCAGGAGGCCGGGTACCGTGCGGCGAAGTGTGACAACGGGAGCGCGATCCGTTACCGTTTCGCAACAATCCCGCCAGCCCGCACGTCCCGCCCCGCCCGGGTCGGAGGCGCCCGCCGAACGCCAGACGAGTCGCCCCTCTCCACATGCTCCGCCACGACGCCCATCCCGCAGACCCCGACCTGGTCCCCGGCCGCCGCATCGGCCGCGCCCAGGTCGCGCTCGTCGGCCTCGTCGTCGCCCTCGGCCTGGTGGTCGCACCCACCGGCGCCGGCGCCGATGCCCGCAGCGAGCGGGCCGAGGTCCAGAAGAAGAAGGCGGCCGTCGCCGCCGAGATCGACACGCTGCGGGCCACGGACGCCCAGGTGGAGGCGGCGCTGGCTGCGCTGAACGCCAACGTGGCGACGCAGACCGCGGCGCTGCGCGACGCCGAGCGCGCCGCGGCCGAGGCCGAGGCCGAGCTGGTCCGGGCCACCGAGCAGGTGGCGGCCAAGGAGGCCGAGATCGTCGCGCTGGACGAGGCGGTCAAGGACCTGGCCATCGAGGCCTACATCCGGCCGCCGTCGTCGGAGTCGCTGATCGAGTCGCTCGATTCGGCCGACATCGGCGAGGCCGAGCTGAAGCAGTCGCTGCTGGAGGCCCGCTCCGAGGCCCAGATGGACGCCCTGGACCTCCTGGAGCGTGCTCGTGAGGACCTCGAGCTGGCCCGCAGCCAGGCCGAGGAGGCCGCCACCCGGGCCGAGCAGCAGCGGTCCGCGGTCGACGCCCGCCTGGACGAGGTGACGCTGGCCCGGAACCAGCAGGCGAGCGTGGCCGCCGACGTGCAGTCCCGCCTCGACCGGCGGCTCTCCGAGGCCGCGAACCTGGCCGCCCTGGACGAGCAGCTGGCCAACGAGATCGCGGCCGAGCAGGCCCGCATCGCCGCCCAGGTGGCCGCCCAGCGGCGGGCCGCCCAGTCCGGCGGCGCCATCACGATCACCGGCTCGGGCAACATCGTGTCGGTGCGCGGCATCCGCGTGCACCGCTCGATCGCCGACAACCTGGCCGGGCTGCTGTCGGCCGCCGAGGCCGACGGCATCGTGCTCTCCGGTGGCGGCTACCGGGACCCGAACCAGCAGATCGCGCTGCGTCGGGCCCACTGCGGCACGTCGAACTACGCCGTGTACCAGATGCCGCCGAGCCAGTGCAGCCCGCCGACGGCCCGGCCCGGGCAGTCGAACCACGAGCGCGGCCTGGCCGTCGACTTCACCTACCAGGGTCGGGCGATCCGCTCCCGCAGCTCACCGGCGTTCCAGTGGATGCGGGCCAACGCCGCCTCCTACGGCTTCTACAACCTCCCCAGCGAGCCCTGGCACTGGTCGGTCGACGGCAACTAGCGGGCAACCAGCGGAGACGGTCCGCCCCGGGAGCCGCAGGCACCCGAGGGCCGAGGCCGCTGCCTCGCCCTCGGCCACCGTCGGCTCAGCCCAGGTGCAGGCCGCACTCCGTCTTGTCCTTGCCCTGCCAGCGACCCGAGCGGGGGTCCTCGCCGGGAGCGACCGGCGTGGTGCAGGGCATGCAGCCGATCGAGCCGTAGCCCTGGCGCAGCAGCGGGTTGACCGGGATGTCGTTGGCCTCCACGTAGGAGTCGACGTCCAGGTCGGTCCAGTTGGCGATCGGGTTCACCTTGACCAGGCCGCGCAGGTCGCGGCCCACGATGTGGGCCGTGGCCCGGGTGTCGGCCTCGGTGCGGCGGATGCCGGACATCCAGGCCGCCTTGCCGGCCAGGGCCCGCTCGAGCTGCTGGACCTTCAGCGCCGAGCAGCAGTTGTCCGGATCGGTCTTCCAGAGCTCCTCGGTGTTGTCCGGCGCGGTCATGATCTTCATGTTGAGCCCGTAGCGGCGTCGCACGGTCTCGACCGTCTCGAGGGTCTCGGGGAAGTGGTACCCGGTGTCGATGAAGACGACCTCGATGGCCGGGTCCACCTTGGTGGCCAGGTCGATCAGCACCGCGTCGTTCATCGACGCCGTGAGGCACAGGTGGGGGCCGAAGTTGTCGACCGCCCAGCGGATGATCGTCGAGGCCGGCGCGGTCTCGAAGGTCGCGTTGACCTCGGCGAGCTCGTCGTCGGTCCAGGACCGTCGGACGCTGGGGAAGGGGAGTGTCGCAGACATGGGGGAGGCTCCGTCTCGCTCACGCCCGGTCGGGCGTGGCGGGGGATCGAGGTGGTGGTCGGTGGTCGGTCGGGGTCGCGGCGCGCTCAGGTGGCGCACTCGGACTCGCCGATCTCCTTCACGTAGGGCCCGGTCTCGCCGTAGTCGACGTAGAAGTCGGGGCCGTCCTCGTAGGACGGGAAGGCGTCCAGCTCGGCCAGGTCGGTGGCGATCTCCTTCACGCCGCCCGAGCGGTCCATCCAGGTCCGGAAGTCCTCGCCCGCCTGTCGCTCGGCGGCGAAGCGCCGGACGACGCGGACGGCGGCCTCGGGCGCGTTCTTGGCCGGCAGGCGCAGCGCCTTCTCGCCGAAGTGGATGCGCTCCTGGCCGACGTAGCCGCCGAGCAGCATCTGGTAGCCCGGGGCGGAGCGGCCGTTGGCCCGCCGCTCGGCACCGAAGAAGCCGATGTCGGCGATGTGGTGCTGCCCGCAGGAGTTCGTGCAGCCCGAGATGTTGGTCCGGACGCCGCCGACCTCGGCCAGGCCGGCCGCCTCGAGGGCCTCGCCGATGGCGTCGGCCAGGCCGCGGGACTGGGTGACGGCCAGGTTGCAGGTGTCGGCACCGGGGCAGGCCACGACGTCGCGGGAGAGCTCGGCGCCCGGCTCGGCCATGCCGATGGCCGACAGGCGGTCGAACAGCACCGGGAGCTGGTCCTCGGTCAGGTCGCGGAACACGAGGTTCTGGCGGTTGGTGATGCGGACCTCGGCGCCCAGCTCACGCTGGATCGAGGCCAGCGAGCGGAACTGGTCGGCGGTGACGTCGCCGAGGCGGGCCCAGGCGTAGGCCGAGACGGTGCCCTTGGCCACGCCGCGGACGACGTTGGCGTCCTCCCAGCGCTCGTAGTCGCCGCGACGGCGGAGCGTGACGGGCACGCCCTGGCCGACCTCGGTCGGCGCCGTGCCCGGGGCGACCCCGGCGGGGGCGTCGCCGTGCTTGCCGACCAGCTCGGGCACGCCGCCCGGCCAGGACGAGGAGGCCACGAGGAAGTCGCGCTCCTTGAGGATGCGGTCGCGCAGGCCGGGCTCGGGCGCGGTACGGGCGCCCTCCTCGGCGGGGGCGGTCTCCCAGCCCATGGTGTCGACGAGCCACTTCATGCGGGCCCGCAGCTTGTTGTCGCGGTTGCCGTGGTTGGAGAACACCCGCAGGATCGCCTCGATGGTCTCGAGCAGCCGCTCGCGGGGCGTGAACTCCTCGAGGGCCAGGGCGGGGTGCGGCGTGGCGCCCAGGCCGCCGGCCACGAAGACCCGGAAGCCGGGCTCCACGGTGCCGTCGTCGAGGGTCCTCGACGTTGCGATGACGCCGACGTCGTTGAACATGGCCTGGCCGCAGTCGGTGTCGCAGCCCGAGAAGTTGATCTTGAACTTGCGGGGGAGGCGCTGCACCAGCGGGTTGCGCAGGAAATGGTCGTTGGCGGCCTGGGCCCAGGCCGAGATGTCGAGCACCTCGTGGGGGCAGGCGCCGGCCAGGTGGCAGCCCTGGACGTTGCGGTTGGTGTCGCCGCAGGCCTCGCGGGAGGTCATGCCGACCTGGGCCAGGTCGCGCATCAGGTCGGGGATGCGGTCCAGCTGCACGAAGTGGAACTGGATGTTCTGGCGGGTCGTGATGTGGCCCCAGCCCCGGGAGTACTCCTCGGCGACGTGGCCCATCATGTCGAGCTGCTCGGGCACGACCTTGCCGTAGGGGATGCGGACCCGGATCATCTGGTTGGTCCCGCCCTGGCGCTGGCCGTAGATGCCGTTGGTCAGGCGGAACACCCGGAAGGCGTCCTCGGACAGGGACCCGTCCTGGTAGGCGGCCAGCTGGGTCTCGAACTTCGCGATGTCGTTCGCCTGCTCGGGATCGAGGACGATCTCGTGGCTCTGCATGCGGGGCTTCCTCGGGTGCGATCGGGTGGGTCGGGTCCGTCGTGCGCCTGGCACGCCGAAACCTGACCGCTCTTGTCAGGAATGCAGTGTGTCAAACCCGACCGACCGGATCAACATTCCCGATCGTCCGAACAAGCGACGCGAAAAGTCCGGATGCCTGTGCTCGGTTGTCCGTCGGCGGTGCGCGCGATGGCGTCAGGGCCGGAGACGGCCGTCCCGGCGCTTGGCGAGCTCGGCCTCGCGCACGAGCCGGGCGAAGCGGTCCTCGGTCGGGCGGTCGAGCTCGAGGAAGGCGAAGCGCTGCTGGATGTCGCCCACGATCTTGCGGCACGGCACCACGACCTGGTCCCGCTCGGGCATGGCGAAGGTGACGAGGACCTCGGTGTCGACCTCGTAGGGCGGGCCCTCGACCCGTGCCGCGAAGCCGCCGATGGACAGGTTCTCGGTCCGGCCCTTGCGGGCGGCGCCGATGCCGTCGGCGACCACGATGCGCAGCACGACCTCCTCGCGGTAGGCGCGCCGGCGCTGGACCATGCGCACGTCCTCGACGATCACGGCGACCGAGCCGGTGCGGTTCAGCTCGTGGACCTGCCCGGAGGCGATGATCCAGCCGCGGTCGGTGCCGGTGCCGAACTCGATGCGGTCGCCCCGTCGGTAGTCCACCGGGGGCGTGTGTCGGCCCCGGAAGACGTAGGAGCAGATGGCCGTGGTCTCGCTGACGTGGTCGACGACGTAGCGGGCCTGGTTCCCGTGGGGGTCGCGGAGGACCACGACGCTGCCGAGCAGGTCGTCGAGCGTGGGCGGCGACGGCACGGCCAGGACCGTAGCGGCGCCGGTGCGCCCGTCGGTGGCCGTGGGCTACGGGGCGTCGCCCCGGAGCAGCTCGGCGACCCGGAAGGCCAGGTCGACGGACTGGCGCCCGTTGAGGCGGGGGTCGCACATCGTCTCGTAGCGGTCGCCGAGGTCGGCGTCCGCGATCTGCTCGGCGCCGCCCAGGCACTCGGTGACGTCGTCGCCGGTCAGCTCCACGTGGATGCCGCCCGGCCAGGTGCCGACCTCGCGGTGGGCGGCGAAGAAGCCGGCCACCTCGCGCACGACGTCCTCGAAGTGGCGGGTCTTCTTGCCGGACTCGGAGGTGAAGGTGTTCCCGTGCATCGGGTCGCACGCCCACACGACGGGGTGCCCGGCGTCGCGGACGGCGGCGAGCAGCGGGGGCAGCAGGTCCTGGATGGCGTCGGCGCCCATGCGGCTGACGAGGGTCAGGCGACCGGGCACGCGATCGGGGTTGAGCGCCTCGCACAGGCCGAGCACGTCCTCGGGCGTGGCGGTGGGGCCGACCTTGCAGCCGAGCGGGTTCCGGACGCCGCGCAGGAACTCGACGTGGGCCGCGTCGAGCTGGCGGGTCCGCTCGCCGATCCAGAGCATGTGGGCCGAGCAGTCGTACCAGTCGCCGGTCAGGGAGTCCTGGCGGGTCAGGGCCTCCTCGTAGCCGAGCAGGAGCGCCTCGTGGGAGGTGTACAGGTCGACCTCGTGGAGGCCGGGCACGTCGGCGGTGTCGATCCCGCAGGCCCGCATGAAGCGGATCGTGCGGTCGATGTCGTCGGCCACCTTCTCGTACCGCTCGCCCTCGCGGGAGGAGGCCACGAACTCCTGGTTCCAGGCGTGCACCCGGCTGAGGTCGGCGAAGCCGCCCTTGGTGAAGGCCCGGACCAGGTTCAGGATGCTGCTCGACTGGTGGTAGGCGGTGAGCAGCCGCTGGGGGTCGGGCGTGCGGGCCCCGGCGTCGAAGGCGATGTCGTTGACGATGTGGCCCCGGAAGCTGGGCAGCTCGACGCCGTCGACGGTCTCGGTGTCGCTGGAGCGCGGCTTGGCGAACTGCCCGGCGATGCGGCCGACC
>CAZCEZ010000098.1:0-13287 GCA_964497795.1 uncultured Acidimicrobiaceae bacterium
GCGCTGTCGGTCAAGGAGGTCGTGGGCAAGCCCATCGCCTTCGCGTCGACCGGCGAGAAGCTCGACGACTTCGACCTGTTCCACCCGGACCGGCTCGCCGGCCGGATCCTGGGCATGGGCGACGTGCTCACGCTGATCGAGAAGGCCGAGCAGGTCTACGAGCAGGAGGAGGCCGAGCAGGCCGCCCAGAAGCTGCTCGAGGGCCAGTTCACCTTCGACGACTTCCTCGAGCAGATGGCCCAGATCAAGAAGATGGGCTCCATCTCGAGCCTCCTGGGGATGATGCCCGGCGTCCCCAAGGAGGTGAAGAACGTCAACATCGACGACAAGGAGCTGTCGCGCATCGAGGGGATGATCCACTCGATGACGAGGGCCGAGCGCACCGACCCGACGATCATCGACGGCTCCCGCCGCGCCCGCATCGCCGCCGGCTCGGGCACCGACGTCGGTCAGGTCTCCCAGTTGGTCAAGCAGTTCATGGAGATGCAGAAGATGATCAAGGGCATGCCGGGCATGGGGAACCGCATGGCCAAGCGGAAGGCGAAGAAGAACAAGAAGGGCAAGGGCGGCGGTCGCACGACGCCCAAGGGCGGGCGGGCGCAGGCGCCCGCGGCCAAGCAGCCCTTCACCCTCCCCGGCCTCGACGGCTGAGGGGCCACCGGTGGGGGAGCGGGCGACCGGCACCGGGCGGCGCGCCTCGGTCGACGACCTCGTGGCCGCCGGCCTCGACGCCGACGCGGTCGCCTTCCTGGCCGACGCCGACCCCGCCGAGCGGGGTGCCCTGCTCGACGCGCTCGACGGTGCCCGACGACGCCGGGCCCGGGAGCTCGCCGAGGCGGTCGACGCTGCGCTCGGCTTCGTGCCCCGCCCGCTGCGGGGTCGCCTGGTGCGGGCCCTGCGCCCACCCCGGCGCTAGGGGCCAGCGGTGGACCTGATCGCCAGGGCCGAGGTGGGGCACCTGGCCCGCGAGCTCCACGTCGACGAGGAGGACCTCGACTTCCTCGTCGCCCACGACCCCGGCGCCGTCCGCCGCCTGCGGGCCGAGGTGGCCCGCGCCCTCGCGGACGAGCACCGGGCGACCTTCGCCGCCATGGCCCGCGCCGCCCGGCTGCTCCCGACCGCCGTCCTGCCCCCGATCGCCGAGCGGATCGTGGGACCCGTGCTGTGCGGGAAGATCACCGCCGAGCTCGATCCGGCCCACGCCCGGCGGATCGTGGGCCACTTCTCCGTGGGCTTCCTCGCCGACCTCTGCGGCAGCGTCGACGCCCACGCCGCGGCGGACGTCCTCTCCGCCATCCCCGCACGCCCGGCGCTGGAGGTCGGACGGGAGCTGCACCGTCGGGGCGAGATCGACACGCTGGCCAAGTTCGTCGACGTGGTCGTCGAGCCGGCGATCGCGCCCATGCTCGAGGTCCTCGACGACGCCGAGCTGCTCCGCATCGCCGTCGTCGCCGAGTCGCGGCTGCGGCTCTCGGCCATCTTCTCGACCATCGACGACGACCGGATCCTCGGGCTCGTCGAGGCCGCCGTGGTCGGCGACGTCCTCGCCGACTGCCTCGTGGTCGTGGCCGAGCTGGAGCCCGACCAGCTGGCCCGGACCGTCGCGGTGGTCGTCGACGGAGGCGACCGGCTCGTGACCGACGTGGTCGCCGCCATCGCCGACCTGTCGGCCTGGGACCAGCTGCTGCCCGTCATCGCGGCCCTGGATCCCGAGCACGTGGCCCGCGTCGCCGCATCCCCCGTGCTGACCCGTCCCGACGTCATCGCAGGCGTCGCGGACCATGTCGTGGCCGCCGGCGCCGTCGACGACTTCGTCGCCCTCGTGGGCGCCGTGCCGGCGTCCCGCCAGCAGGAGCTGGCGGCCGCGATCGCCGACGCCGGGCCCGACCTCGGGCGCAGCCTGCTGGCCCTGGCCGCCGAGCACGGGGTCGACGCCGACCTCCCGGCGCTGGCAGCGCTGCGCGACCGGCTCGCCTGAGGCGCCCGGACCCGTCAGCCCGAGACGTCGACCGGCGGGTCCGAGCGGGGCCGGGCGAAGCGCCCCACGCCCCGGACCGGGGCGACCTCGGGGGTCGGCGCCGGTCGGAGCACGAGCACGGCCCCGGCCAGCAGGCCGAGCAGGACGAGCCCGCCGAGGATGCGTCCCGGATCCGCGGCGTCACCGGGCGAGGCGGCGGCCGGCGCAGCCTGCTCGAGGACCGTCGTCGTGGTGGGGAGGGGGGCGGGCAGCCCGACCGGTGCGGTGGGCGGCGGGATCGGCGACGGTGCACCGGCTGCGGTCGGCACCGGCGTCGGACGGGGCGCCGGGACCGGCGCGATCGAGCCGCCCGCCGGTGTCGGCGTCGTGGTCGGCGTCGCCGACGTCGTGGACGTCGTCGACGAGGTCGGCGACCGTGCCGCCTCCCGGGTCACGGCGTCCTCGCCCGGTGGCGACAGCGTCAGGGTGAAGGGGGCGGCGTCGGCCGTGGGGAGCAGCACGACGTCGGGGCCCGGGTCCGACGGATCGGCCCCCGCCAGGTCGGCGGGGAAGCGCAGGGTGAGCGTGCCCGCATCCTCGTCCACCGTGCCCGCGACCTGGCCGAGGGCGCAGTCCCAGGCCGGGGTGTCGGCGAGGTCGCCGCCCTCGACCGGTTCCCAGGCCTCGACGGCGGGGCACGCCACCACGGCCGCCGACGCCGGCGTGGACGACGGCTCGATCCCGAGCACGAGGGTCGCGGCGCCGTCGGCGGGGAAGCGGACCGCGGCGATCGAGGTCGGTCCGTCCACGCCCCGCGCGACCTGGGCCCCGCCGTCGGGGACCAGGGTCGCCTGCCCGATGGGCCGGTCCAGCAGACGCGACGAGGTCCACCAGCCGACGACGGCGTCGTCGGCCCCCGCCCGGGGGAGCGCGCCGGTCGCGAGGACGACGGCCAGTACGGCGAGCGCGGTCCGCACGGTGCGGGTCACGATCCGCTCCGCTCGATCACGGCGACGTCGCCGCCGAGGTAGGCCGACACGACCCGCTCGTCGGCCAGGACCTCCTCGGGCGTGCCGGTCGTGACCACGGCGCCGAGCTCGAGGGCCACCATGCGGTCGCAGATCCCGGTGAGGAGCGGCATGTCGTGCTCGATCACGAGGAGCGCGCACCCCGTCTCCTCCTTGATGCGCAGCAGGAGGGGGCCGAGTGCCTCGGTCTCCTTCTGGGCCACGCCCGAGGACGGCTCGTCGAGGAGCAGCACCGCGGGATCGTGGGCGATCGCCATCGCCAGGTCCACGATGCGCCGGGACCCGGTGGAGAGCTCGGCGACGAACTTGTCGCGGAACGCACCCAGGTGCAGCAGCTCGATCAGGTCCGCGGTGGTGTAGGCGACGTCGTCCTCCATCTCGGCGATGGCGGGCAGCGAGAGGGCGGCGGCGGCGTGGTCCCGGTGGGCGAGGTGGCGCTCGAGCGCGAACGCGACGTTCTCGGCGACCGTCATCGACGGGAAGATCCGTGCGTCCTGGAACGACCGGCCCAGGCCGAGCTCGGCCCGGGCGTGGGCGCCGAGGTCGGTCACGTCGGTGCCCCCGAGGGTCAGCCGGCCCGAGTCGAGCGGGAGGATCCCCGACACGAGGTCGAAGATGGTCGTCTTGCCGGCCCCGTTCGGGCCGATGAGTCCGAGGATCTCGCCCTCGTGCAGGCGGAAGTGGGCGCCGTCGACGGCCTGGATGCCGCCGAAGGACCTCCGCAGCGCCTCCGCCTCGAGCGCGACGGCCGGTCCGGCCGCCGCGCCGGTCGGCACGGCGGGGGAGGCCGCGGGCCGTGGCCGAGCCGCCCGAGCGGGCCCGGATCCCGTTCCCGTCTCCGTCTCCGTGCCCGGGCCGGCGCCGGCGAGGAACACCGAGCGGAGGATGTCGGTGCGGTCGAGCAGCTCGGCCGTCGGTCCGTCGAAGCGGACCTCGCCCTTCTCCATGAAGTAGGCGCGGTCCGCGATCGTCAGCGCCACGTTCACCGACTGCTCGACCACGACGATGCTCGTCCCGGTGGCGTGGATGGCCCGCACCATGTCCAGGAGCTGCTCCACCACGACCGGCGCCAGACCGAGCGACAGCTCGTCGATGACGAGCAGCTCGGGGCGGGCGACGAAGGCCATGCCCAGCGCGAGCTGCTGCTGCTCGCCGCCCGAGAGGTTCCCGGCCTGCTGGCCCCAGCGCTCCCGGATCCGTGGGAACCGGTCGAGCACCTCCTCGGTCCGCGCCGCCAGCGCGGCGGGGTCCTCGTCGCGCAGCAGCCAGCTGCCCATCGTGAAGTGCTCGGCGACGGTGAGGGTGGGGAAGGTGGCCTTCCCGCCGGGCACCTGGACGATGCCCGCCCGTGCGGCGGCCAGGGGTCCGGCCGTCGTGATGTCCCGCCCGTCGAAGGTGATGCGTCCACCGATGGGCCGGACCAGCTGGGACACGGCCTTGAGCAGGGTGGACTTGCCCGCGCCGTTGGTGCCGAGCAGGGCGACGATCTCGCCGCGGTCGACGTGGACGTCCACGCCGAAGAGGATCTGCACCGAGCCGTAGGCGACCTCGACGCCCTCGCAGACCAGGATCGGATCGCTCACGAGCCCACCAGCTCCTCGGTGCGGACCGCCTCGGCGGCGTCGGTCAGGGCGGGCTCGTCCGCGTCGGCGACGACCCGCCGGTCGGCGACCAGGGAGGGGACGAGCAGGTCGTGGCGGGCGGCCACCCGGCGCAGGAAGCGGTCGCGGGCACCGAAGAGCAGCTGGGACAGCCCGCCGGGGAAGACGTACAGCACGAGGAGCAGGCCGGGACCGGTGACCAGCAGCGACACGTTGTCGGCGACGTCGTCGCCCAGGAACGAGACCAGGTCGCTGCCCAGGAACTTGATGCCGTAGACGACGACGGCCCCGAGCACGGCGCCGCCGACCGAGGACAGGCCGCCGATCGCCGTGGCCACGAAGATCTCCACGCTCGGCCCGATGCCGTAGCTCGACTCGTCGAAGGTGAGGTTCTGGTAGGTGAGCAGCACGCCGGCCACGGAGGCGATGGCACCGGAGATGGCGAAGGCGGCGAGGCGGGTGCGCACGACGTCGACGGCGTAGGCCGGGGCGGCCCGAGCGTTGTCCCGGACGGCGAGGAACACGCGGCCGCTGCGCGACCGGCGGAACCGCCGGGCGAGCACGACGACGGCCACGAGGAAGGCCAGGCACACGAAGTAGAAGGTGCGGTCGTCGGCGAGGTCGAGGCGCTGCCACAGGACCGGCCGTCGGACGCGTCCCAGCTCGCCCGACGGCAGCACCGCGTCGGCGATGGGGTAGCCCTCCTTGAGCAGGTAGAACTGCGCCGCCCCGGCGAAGGCGAGCGTGGTCACGGCGAGGTACAGGCCCTGGACCCGCACGGCGGGGATGCCGACGAGGACCGACACGAGGACGCCGGCGGCGAGGCCGACGCCGAGGACGACGAAGAAGTCCGGGTTGCGGTCCGCGGCGATGCCGGCCGACACGGCGGCGGCGACGCCCACGATGCCCATGTGGCCCAGGCTGATCTGGCCCGCCCAGCCCGTGAGCACCACGAGGGAGACGGCCACGATGGCCGAGCACACCGTGAGGGTGAGGAAGCCGACGTCGCCGGGTGCGACGGCGAAGGGCGCGACCAGGGCGACGGCGACGACGGTCCCGCCGATGGCGGCGCGCGCCGTGCGCACCTCCCACGTGCTGCGCAGCTCGAGGGGCACGGGACGGAACTCCCGCACGGCATGGAAGGTGGCGGCGCCCGCATCGGCGGCTCGGGAGAGCTGACCCCGCTGGAGGAGGAGGGCGCCGAGGATGACCACGAGCATGATCGCCGAGGTCAGGTCCGGCATGCCGGTGCTGGTGACCGAGGCGGCCTCGAGGATGCCGATCCCCATGCCCGCGGCCAGCGCGACGCCGACGCGCTCCATGCGGGCGACGACGGCGGCGGCGAGGGCGTAGAGGAGGACGGCGAAGCCGAGCGAGCCGTCGAAGGGGATCCCGATCAGGGCCGACCGGAGGAAGATCGTCGTGCCGGCGATGAGGCCGGCTGCGCCCCAGGCGATCGTGCCGATGAGGCGGACCGGGACGCCGAGCAGCAGGGCGCGGTCCGGGTTCTCCGCCGAGGCCCGGACGGCGACGCCGATGCGGGTGTAGCGGAAGAAGGCGGCGAGCCCCGCCGTCATGGCGACCACGACGGCCACGGCGAACAGCTGGGCGCCACCGATCATCGTGCGGCCGTCGAGCACGAGGGCGACGTCGTCGAAGGGCGTGGGGATCGCCGATCCGGTCTCCCTGCCGTCGCCGACCCAGCCCGGGACGAAGACGGCCACGAAGGCGAGGATCTGGACGAGGCCGAGCGTGGCGACGGTCAGGATGAGGCGGGGTGCGTCGGCGAAGCGGCGGACGACGACGACGTCGGCCCCGACGCCGACCAGGGCGCCGCCGGCCATGGCGACGACGAAGGCGACGAGGAACGGCCACCCTCGGCTGGCGACCAGCAGCGCGGCGGCGACGCCCGGCACGGCCCCGAGGCCGGCGGCGGCGAAGTTGATGATCTTGTTGGTGCGGTGGACGAGGATGATGCCGATCGCGGTGAGGCCGTAGAGGACGCCGTTCCCGGCGCCGGACCCGTAGACCTCGCGGGGCGGGTCGAAGACCGCGGCGACGAGCCCGAGGAAGGCGACCCCGGCGAGCACCGCGACGAGCGGTCGGGCGGCGTCCTCGGGCGCCTCGTCGAGGCGGGCGGCGACGTCGCGGGTGCTCACCCGCGGTCCACCGGGATGGAGGGGAGCGTCGAGGCGTACTGCCCGATGCGGAACCGCTCGCCGCGCACGAAGGTGCCCGGCTCGCCGTTGAAGGGCGAGGGGTCGTCGGCATCCCACCACGAGATGGCCATGTCCCGGTTCCAGCTGTGCACGCCGGGCTCGAAGCCCCGGAGCGCGTTGCCGGTCCCCGCGCCGCCGCGGAGCCCGGCGGCGACGGCTCCGGCCTCGAGGTTGGTCGGGGTCAGCTCCGGGCCGGCGCCCTGCAGCAGGGAGGCCAGCAGCAGCCAGTAGTCCCACTCGAGCTCGGCGCCGGCGTAGGGCGGCTGGCCGGGCATCCCCGCCGCGGACCACATGCGGGCGGCGCGGTCCCGGCCGACCGGCTCGCGCGGCTGGGTCGAGGACAGCCCGAAGGCCAGCTCGAAGGGGCAGTTGGCCCGTACGGGGCAGCCGGCGTCGCGCATGTTGGTCTGCCCGACGTCGTCGAGGTCGGTGTAGACGGTCCCGGCGTAGACGATCTCGGGGTAGTAGTTCTGCTGCTGCATCTCGCTGTACACGAACTGCGCGCCGACCGGGTTGCACAGGCACAGGACCGTGGTCGCCTCGGGCTCCTGGCGCATCGACGACACGCTCGCTGCGCGCTGGGCGGCCGCCGTCGACAGGTCGTTGGAGGCGTCGTAGGTGTGGAAGACCCGGTCCCCGCAGGAGCGGAGCACGCGGTCGAGCTCCTCGCGCATCAGGATGTTCTGGCGGTCGTTGGTGCCGATCACGCCGAGCACCCGCTCGCGCCCGTTCGTGTTCCCGGCCGTGCCGTCGGGGCTCGGGCTGGCCGAGTAGGCGGCGGGTCGGCCGCTCAGCTGCTTGCACCACCACTCCCCGGCGTGCCGGGCGATCTCGGTGCCGCTCATGTGGACGTCCCAGTGGAAGGGCGCCCGGGCCTGGGAGAACGAGTCCATGAACATCTGCCCGCCCAGGTTCACCACGCCCAGGTTCGACAGCTCGTCGAACGGGGCGCTGGTGAGGGGCGAGATCCACAGGAAGGCGAAGGGCGCCACCTCGGCCACGATGGAGCGCATCTCCTGGCGCAGGCAGGCGTCGTCGGGCGGGATCGTGGAGCAGCCGCCCTCGACGAGCACGATGTCGAGGCTCCGGCCGTAGAGCTCGAAGGCCTGGTTGACGAAGGCCTCGACGCCCTCGACGAAGCGGCGGCGCTCCTCGGTGGGCACGAAGAGGCCCTGGGCGCGCAGCGACGCCTCGACGGCGGGGTTGGACTGCTCGACGTAGATGACGACGGTGATCTCGTCCGCCGTGACGCCGAGGGCGGTGGCGCCGGGGTTCTCGCCGACGAAGGCGGGCACGCACGGCGGGGCGAAGTAGTCGATGGCGGGGTCGAACTGGCGGCCGTCCACGCAGTGCGAGGTGTCGCCGGCCGCGGCACCCTCGCCCCGGCCACCGCCTCCCGGCGCGGTCGGGGCCGTGCCGGGTGCGCCGCCGCCGGCCCGGTCGTCGCCCGCCGGGCCTCCACCCGCCGGGCCGCCACCGGCCGGTCGGGTGCCGCTCCCCGGCGTGGTGGACGAGGGACCGCCGCCGGGCGCTCCGGCGTCCGACCCGCCGGCGTCGCCGCCCCCGGCGAAGGGGCTGACGAAGCCGTCGGGGTCGGCGACGGCTGCGACCTCGTCGTCCGCGGTCGAGGGGAGCAGCGCGACGAAGACGGCCTGGACGGCGAGCACGACGGCGAGCGGCGCGTAGCGGCGGAGGACGGCGCGACGGTCCCTCACGAGTCGACCTCCGCCGCGTTGGCGCCGATCTCGGCGGCCACCTCGTCGGTGTGGGCACCCAGGCGGGGGCCGACGTGGCGGATCCCGCCCGGCGTGCGCGAGAAGCGGGGCACCACGCCGGTCATCGGCAGCTCGAACCCGGCCTCGGCCCGGGCCCGCACCACCATGTCCCGGGCCCGGTAGTGCTCGTCGGCGACCATGTCGGCCGCCGTGTACACCCGCCCGGCGGGGACCCCGGCCTCGCGGAGCAGGTCGAGCAGGTCGGCCGACGAGAACCCCGCGGTCCAGGAGGCCACGGTCCGGTCGAGCTCCTCGGCGTGTTCGCCCCGGGCGGCGTGGTCGGCGAAGCGGGGGTCGGCGGCGAGGTCGGTGCCCAGCACCGGGGCCATCGCACCGGCCAGCCGGGCGAAGACCGTGTCCGCGTTGCCCGCGATGAGGACCTCGGAGCCGTCCGCGCACGGGTAGGCGTTGGCCGGGGCGACACCGGGGAGGGTGCCGCCGCTGCGGTTGCGCAGCACGCCGCCGACCTCCCAGTCCGCCATGGTCGACTCCATCAGCGACGCCACCGCCTCGTAGATCGCGACGTCGACCTCCTGGCCGCGCCCGGAGCGCTCCCGCTCCACGAGGGCGGCCAGCGTGCCGATGACGGCGTGCATGGCGGCCAGGGAGTCGCCGAGGCTGATCCCGCAGCGGGCCGGGGGACGGTCGGGGTCGCCGGTCGTGTGGCGGATCCCGCCGATGGCCTCGCCGATCGAGCCGAAGCCGGCCTCGCTGGCCCGGGGGCCGGTCTGGCCGAAGCCCGACACGTGGACCACGATCACGCCCGGGTTCACCGCGGCGAGGTCCTCGTAGGCCAGCCCGAACTCCGCCAGGCGACCCGGGCGGAAGTTCTCGACGACGACGTCGACGCCCTCGGCCAGCGCCCGGACGAAGCGGCGGCCCTCCTCGGTGCGCAGGTCGGCCTCGACGGACCGCTTGTTCCGCGCGATCGTCGGCCACCACAGGCTGTCGCCGTCGTCGGTGGTCACGCCCCAGGCGCGCATCGGGTCGCCGGTCCCGGGCGACTCCACCTTGACGACGTCGGCGCCGTAGTCGCCGAGGAGCTGGCCGGCGAAGGGGCCGGCGATGAAGCTGCCCAGCTCCAGCACGCGGATGCCGGTGAGCGGTCCCGAGGAGCCAGTCATGACGGATTGCATACCATGTGCCCCTGGCGAGGCGTCAACTCCACGATCCGTGTCCCGATTCATTCGGGGTTTCCCTCGTGCGCAAGCGGTGATGTGGGTCGGTCAGGCGGGACGGTCGGTCGGCGGGGTTGACCGCGGGCGCCAGATTGTGCACGATTCTGGCATGACGAACTTCGAGTTCCGGGGGATCAACCACCTCGCCCTCGTCTGCAAGGACATGGGGCGCACGGTCGACTTCTACGAGGGGGTGCTGGGCATGCGCCTCACGAAGACGATCGAGCTGTTCGGAGGGGGCCAGCACTTCTTCTTCGACTGCGGCAACGGGGACAGCCTCGCCTTCTTCTGGTTCCCCAACGCCGCCGAGGCCGCCCCGGGCGTCTCGGCGCCCGCCAACCGGCCCGACCAGGGCGACGCGTCCAGCGCCCACGGCTCCATGAACCACGTCGCCTTCGACGTCCCGGCCGAGCACATCGACGGCTACGTCGCCAGGCTGCGCGAGGCCGGGATCGAGTGCACCGAGGTCGCCAACCACGACGACTCCGAGTTCGGGATCTCCGCCGACGTCCACGACGGCGTCTTCGTGCGGTCCATCTACTTCCAGGGCCCCGACGGCGAGCTCCTCGAGTTCGCGGCCTGGACCCGCGAGCTCGGCCCCGACGACGTCGCCCACGAGCCCGTGCGCCTCGACGCCGCCGCGGGGGCCTGAGCGTGCCCCGCCTCCGCGAGGTCCCCCGGTCCGAGGCCGACGCCCCGATCGTCGGGCTCATGTACGGGCTGCTCTTCGGCGACCGCGACCCCGTCGCCGAACCCGGCACCGACACCGGCACGCCCGGCGACTGGTGGACCGTGTTCGCCAACAGCCCCCTCGTGCTCGAGCACTGCGTCCAGGGCTTCGGGCTCTACGCCAACCCCGAGCTCGCCATCGACCCCGTCCTGCGCGAGCTCGGCCAGACCCGGGCCGGATGGGCCATCGGCAGCCAGTTCGTCTTCTCCCAGCACTGCAAGTCCCTCCGCGGGCTCGGCGTCAGCGAGGAGCGGATCGCCGCCGTGCCCCACTGGGCGGCAGCCGACTGCTTCAGCGAGGTCGAGCGCCTCGTCCTGGCCTACACCGACGCCCTGTGCCTCGACCGCGGCCGGGTGCCCGACGGGCTCTTCGACGCCCTCCGGTCCCACCTGTCCGACCAGGCCGTCCTCGACCTGACCTACGTCACGAGCCTGTACCTGATGCACGCCGTGATGTCCCGCGCGCTGCGCACCGAGTTCGACGACCGGGACGAGCCCGTCGTCGAGGTGCGGGTCGAGGGTCGGGAGGACACGATCATCCGGATCAGCCGCGACGAGGCCGAGGCCGCCGCGGCCGACGGCGACTGAGCGTCGGGCCCGTGGACGCCGTCGCACCCGCCGGATCGACCAACGACAACGAGCGCGTCTACGAGGCGCTGCGGCGCGGCATCGTCGAGGGCCGCTTCGCCCCCGGCACCCGGCTCGTCGAGCAGCGCCTCGCCGACGCCTACGACGTCTCCCGGACCCCGGTCCGGGAGGCGGTGCGGCGCCTCGAGTCCGAGGGGCTCGTGGTCGTCGCCCGCAACCGCGGCGCGCAGGTCCGCCCGCTCGAGGAGGCCGAGATCGCCGACCTGTACGGCGCCCGGGCCCGCCTCGAGGGCTACGCGGCCGAGCTCGCCGCGGCCCGCGCCACGCCCCAGGACCTCGCCGCCGTGGCCGACGCCCTCGGCCGCTTCGACGCCGCCGTGGCCGCCGCACCCGTGGCCGCGGCGGGTGAGGGGGAGCGCCTCGCCGGGGTCCGGGCCCTGGAGGCGGCCAACGCCGCCTTCCACGGCGCCGTCATCGACGCCAGCCACCACGCCCGGCTCCGGGTGCTGGTCGGCGGCGTCGTCGACGCCCCCCTCGTGTTCCGCGCCCTCCAGCGCTTCGACACCGCCGAGCTGGCCCGGTCCGCCGAGTTCCACCGCCTCGTCGGCGAGGCCGTCGCCTCGGGCGAGGCCGACCGGGCCGGACGGCTGATGGTCGAGCACGTGCTCCAGGGTCGGGACGTGCTGCTCCAGCGGCTGTCCGACGCCGGCGGCGTGTCCAACCTCTTCGGGCAGGTCGGGGCATGACCGCCGCACCCCTCGTGCTGCGCGACGTGACCCTCCGGGACGGGTTCCAGGACGAGGCCCCGATCCCCACCGAGGCCAAGGTCGCGGTCTTCGAGGCGCTCGTCGCGGCCGGGATCCGCGACCTCGAGCTCACGTCCTTCGTCCGGCCCGACCGCGTGCCGGCCATGGCCGACGCCGAGGCGATGTGCCGGGCCACCGGGTCCCTCGCCGCCGACGCCGGCGTCGTCCGGTGGGGGCTGGTCCTCAACGAGCGGGGGGCCGAGCGCGCCCTGGAGGCCGGCCTCGCCCACCTCCAGTTCGTCGTGTCCGTCTCCGACGCCCACTCGGCCCGCAACGCCGGGCGCAGCGCAGCCGAGGCCCTCGACGCCCTCGCCGCCGTCGTCGCGCTCGCCGGCGAGGCCGCCACCGTCGAGGTCACCCTGGCCACGGCCTTCGGCTGCCCCTTCGCCCACCGCGTCGACCCGGCCCTCGTCGTCGACGCGGCGCGGGCCGCCGCCGGTGCGGGCGTCGGGTCCATCGGGCTCGCCGACACCATCGGCGTCGCCGTGCCCCGGGAGGTCACCGCCCTCGTCGGCGCCGTCGCCGATGCCGTGGAGGTCCCCGTCGGGGTCCACCTGCACGACACGCGCGGCCTGGGCGTGGCCAACGCGCTCGCCGCCGTCGAGGCCGGCGTCCGCCGGATCGACGGCAGCGTGGGCGCCCTCGGCGGGTGCCCGTTCGCCCCCGGGGCCTCCGGCAACCTCGCCCTCGAGGACCTCGCCCACGTGCTGGAGGAGTCCGGCGTCCCCACCGGGACCTCCGTCACCGGCCTCGTCGACGCCGCCCGCCTCGCCACCGCCGCCGTCGGCCGTCCCGTGGGCAGCCACGTCGGCGTCGCCGGACCCCGCTTCACCTGAACCCGGACCGGTGCTGGCGCCAGGTTGCTTCGGTGCAGCCCCAGCACGCACACTGGTCCGCTGCGCCTCCGACCCGCCTGGTCGGGCGCGCCACCACCTCGATCGCAGACCCAGGAAGAGACAACGTGGCCGTCAAGCTCCGCCTCATGCGGATGGGCAAGAAGAAGCAGCCCACCTACCGCATCGTCGCCGCCGACTCCCGCTCGCCCCGCGACGGGCGGTTCATCGAGATCATCGGGCACTACGACGCCCGCCGTGATCCGTCGGTGATCAAGGTGGACAACGAGCGCGCCGTCCACTGGCTCCAGCACGGTGCCCAGCCGACCGAGACCGTCGAGAAGCTCCTGACCCTGTCCGGGGCCGTCGCCCTGTCCAAGGGCCAGCCGCTCCCCGAGGGCGCAGAGGCCTTCGTCAAGGGTGCCGCCGAGGCCGCCGAGACCGAGCCGGCCGGCGCCGAGTCGTGAGCGACGAGACGACCGACACCGAGGCGGCGACCGCGGTCGCCGTCTGCGAGTACGTCTGCCGCTCCATCGTCTCCCAGCCCGACGAGGTCGAGGTCGAGGTCGACGG
>CAZCEZ010000099.1:0-12603 GCA_964497795.1 uncultured Acidimicrobiaceae bacterium
GCTGACCGCACCGAACGACGTCCTACCGACGATCGGTGCGCGTGCCGCCCGAGCTCGGGCCGGTGAGGCGTGCGACGTCGCTCGCACCACCACTTCGCCCACCTCACCCCGTCACGCAGGATCGTGCGGTGCCCTCGCCCGGTCCACGAGCGCCGCCCGGTCGGTGGAGTACGCCCAGGCCGGCGGCTCGTCGGGGGGAGTGCACGACGCTCGCCGGACGAACCCGGCCCGCTCGAGCGCCCGCCACGACGGACGGTTGTCCTGCGCCGGTGTCGCCACGCAGCACGCAGCACCTTGCTCCTCCGCCAGGGCGAGCCGAGCGAGCGCCTCGAGCATCCGAGGTCCGATGCCCCGGCCGGCGAAGCCGTCGGCGAGGAGGTAGTCGATGCCGACGGCGTCGTCGATCCCGACCGAGCGATCGTGGTCGGGCTGGTCGGCGTGCAGGTAGTGCTGGGCCAGACCGGCGGCCTCGCCTCCGACCTCGACGATCCACATCGTCGTCGGTTCGCGCCCGTCGACCCGCGGGCCGTACTTCGCCTCGATGGCGGCGGGGTCGGTGGGCTCGTGCCACCAGCGTTCGACGTGGGGCTGTCCGAACCAGACGGCCAGGGTCGGGAAGTCGCTCCGCCGGAGCGGTCGGAACGTGACCACCTCCCCACCTGCCATGGGCCCCATCGTGGCCGAGCATGCAGATCGACGGGGATCAGCGCCTTCCTGTCGCACCTACGTGGCGATCGCAGGACTGCAGACGGGGCCGGAGCCGGCGAGCGGGCCGGTCCCTCGCCGGGGTCAGCGGGAGCGGGCCGCCTTGACGACGTCGGGGTTGTAGCAGGCGCCCTTCATCCCCAGCATCTGGGCCGGCACGCAGCGGTTGCTGTTGACGCAGAACCCGTCGCCGGCCTCGCCGCCCAGGATCCGCCGCGGCAGGTCGGGCTCGGCGTAGAAGGGGCGGCCGATGCCGACCATGTCGGCCTCGCCGCCCTCGAGCACGGCGTGGACGTCCTCGGCGGAGCGGATCCCACCCACGGCGAACACCGGGATGTCGACCCGCCGGGACGCCTCGGTCCACAGCGCCCGGTTCCAGCAGGGCTCGAACGGCGCGGTGCGCCCGCCCCACCACGACCCCGCCGTCACGACCGCCCGACGGAACCGGCTCGGGGACGCCTTCTCGAAGCGGGTCCGCATGCCCGGGTTGGTCCACAGCGAGTCGGGCACGCCGCCCCGCGACAGCGTCGTGTCGGGGAAGACCGACACCTCGACGGGGGTGACGGCGTCGAAGCCCCACTCCTGTACGAGCCGGCACAGCTCGAGGGCCTCCTCGGCGGTGGAGCGGGGGAAGCCCGGCGGGGCGACCTCGGCGGGCGCCTTGACCGTGCACGGGAAGTCCCAGCCGGCCCGCCGGCCGACCTCGTCGCGGATGAGGCGCAGGATGCGGGCCCGGCCCTCGGCCGAGCCGCCGAAGGCGTCGTCGCGGCGGTTGTAGAACGGCGACAGGAACTGGTCGAGCAGCTTGGCGTTGGCCGACCCGAGCTGCACCCCGTCGTAGCCCGCCTCACGGGCCCAGGCGGCACAGTCGCCGTACCGCTCGGCCATGGCCACGACCTCGCCGGTGGTGAGCACGTGGACGTCCTGGCCGGCGAACACCGGCTTGAGGTACCAGGGCAGCGGCGACGCGGCGAGCAGGGGACCGCGGCGCTGCGAGGCGTACGGCTCGTGCCACGCCTCCATGGCGAACAGGCCGCCGTGGCCCAGCTGCAGGAAGATCGACGCCCCGGCGGCGTGGACGGCGTCGACCATCGGGGCCAGGCGCAGCGCCTTCTCCCTGGTGTCGACGCAGGTCATGCCCGGGCTGGTCCGCCCCTCGGGGAGGATGCAGGACGACCCCTGGACGATCAGGCCCACGCCCGCCTCGGCGTTGGGCACGAAGTGCGAGGCGTAGCGCTCGGCGGCGTCGTCGCCGTCGCCCGCGCCCTCGAGCACGGGCGCCCGGTACAGCCGGTTGCGGATGGTCGCGCTGCCGACGTCGATCGGCCGGTGCAGGACCGGCACGTCGCCCGCCGGCTCGCCGCTCACGGGGATGCCCATGGCGCCATCCTGGCCCAGGGGCGGTGCGCAGCGCACCGACGACGCCCCCGGTCCGGGCGGTCCGCCCCCACCCCTGGGGGTCGTCCGACCCAGCGGGCTCAAGCCCGGGCCCGACCGGTCGACAAGGGTCCCGATGGCGTCCTCCGAGGACATCGCCCACCTCCTGTCCCGGGTGGGCTTCGGCGGGACCCGGGCCGAGGTCGAGGCCCTGGTGCCCCTGTCGTGGGCCGACGCGGTCGACCGCGTCCTGGACACGTCGCGTGCGCCGTCGTGGCAGGGCGGACCGAGCCTGCCGGCACCGGGCACGAACGTGAGCGGGGAGGCCTGGGGCCAGGCCTACTCGGGCATGGTCAACTGGTGGATCGAGCGGGCCCGCACCACGCCGGTGCCGGTCGTGGAGCGGATGGCGCTGTTCTGGCACTCCCACCTGCCCTCGAGCCTCGACGTCGTCGACTTCGCCCTCCTGTGGGACCAGAACCGGCTGTACCGGCGGCGGGGCCTCGGCCGCCTCGACGACCTGATCCAGCCCGCCTCGGTCCACCCGGCGATGCTGATCTACCTCGACAACCGGGCCAACGTGGCCGGTTGGCCCAACGAGAACTTCGCCCGCGAGCTCATGGAGCTGTTCCTCCTCGGCGTCGGCCAGTACACCGAGACCGACGTCAAGGAGGCGGCACGGGCCTGGACCGGCCACACCCTCGACAAGGACACCTTCGCCTACCGGTTCCGCAGCGACTGGCACGACCACGGCGCCAAGACCTTCCTCGGGGACACCCGGGCCTGGGACGGGCCCCAGATCGTCGACCACCTGATCCGGGGCCCCAAGCAGCGCGTCGTGGCCCGCTTCATCGCCCGGAAGCTGTGGCGGCACCTGGCCTACGACAACCCCTCCGCCGCCCTGGTCGAGGAGCTCGCCACCGCCTTCGTCGCCGGGGACATGCGCATCTCGGCCCTGCTCCGGGCCATCCTGCTGCGCCCCGAGTTCCGCTCCACCACCGCCCGCCGCGGCGTGGTCCGCTCGCCCTTCGAGTTCGTCGTCGCCACGCTGAAGCACCTGGGCATGCGGGCCACCGACGTCAACCCGCAGTGGATCCTCAAGGGCATGGGCCAGGAGCTGTTCCGGCCGCCCAACGTCGACGGCTGGGGGACCGGCGACTACTGGATCTCGACCTCCACCGCGTGGGCCCGCTCCCAGTTCGCCGACGGCGTGGCCTGGAAGGTCCACGAGTCCAGCCGGTTCCAGGCGGTGGAGTCGATGTCCCCCGAGGAGGCCGCCGACCACGTGCTGGCCGCACTCGGCGTCTTCCACGCCTCGGCCTCGACCCGCGCTGCGCTGGTCGACTACGTGCGGGCCGAGCGGGCCAGCCGGCGCTGGGCCCAGCGCTGGGGCCTGACCACGCTCGTCCTGATGAGCCCGGAGTTCCAGCTGGCATGACCACGCACACCGCCAACCGGGGCGTCGCGCCCTCCACGGCCACGCCGGTCACCTGGGGCGATCCCGACCCCGAGGCGTGCGCCGCCGCCCTGTCGGCCCCGGCGCCCGTGGACCGGGGCGCCCTGACGCGCCGCACCTTCCTCCAGGCCTCCGCCGCCGGCGTGGGCCTGTCGATGCTCCCGGGGTGGATGGACCGTGTCGCGGCCGCGGCCACGCCGCTCGGCTCGTCCCAGGGCGTGCTCGTGCTGCTCACCATGGACGGCGGCAACGACCCGCTCGACACCGTCGTCCCCCTCACCTCCGGCGCCTACCGCGACGCTCGCCGCGGCATCGCGGTCGACCCGGCCCGCACGCTGCACCTCGACGGTCGGCGCGGCCTCCACCCCGCGCTGCGCCACGTGCGGGCCCGCTGGGACCTCGGCCACGTCGCCGTCGTCGACGGCATCGGCAACCCCAAGGTCGACCTCTCCCACTTCTCGGCCATGGCCGACGCCCAGCACGGCGGACCCGCGAGCGGCGTGCCCCGCACCGGGTGGCTCGGCCGCTACCTCGACGCGCTCGGCCAGGGCGACCTGGCCGGTGTGTCCGTGGGCAGCCGGGTCCCCCTCGTCATCAGCGGGCGGACCACGAGCGGGACGGCCCTGCCCGAGACCGTCCACTTCGTGCGGGGCCGGCGGGACTTCGGCGGCAACGTCGACGCCGGCTTCGGGGCCCTCGCCGCGGGGACCACCGGGCTCGGTCCGCTCGCCGACGCCTGGGCCGACACCGTCGGTCAGATGATGCCGACGTCGGACCGGATCCGGCCCCTCTACGACCCCTCCGGGGCCAGCGGTCGCCTGGCCCACCACCTGCGGCTGGCCGCCGGTCTGATCAACGCGAACCTCGGCATCCGGGTGATCTGCGTCCGCCACGGCGGCTACGACTCCCACTCGGGCCAGGCCGCCCAGCACGGCGCACGGATGGCCGAGCTCGACGAGGGGCTGCGGGTCTTCCACGACCAGCTCTCGCCGACCTTCGCGCCGCGCACCGTCGTGCTCTGCGTGTCCGAGTTCGGGCGACGGGTGCAGGCCAACGGCTCGGCGGGGACCGACCACGGCGCGGGCTGGACCGCGCTGGCCGTCGGCTCGGCGGTGAACGGCGGGTTCCACGGCACGCTGCCCTCGCTCACCGCCCTGACCCGCGAGGGCAACCTCACCCACACGATCGACTACCGGCACCTGTACGGCACCGTGCTCGACCGCTGGCTCGGCGCCGACGCCGACGCCATCCTCGGTGTCCCCACCTCCGACCTCGGCTTCCTCGGGACCCCGGGTCGGGCGACGTCGGCGATCTCGGCCGGTGGCTTCCGACCCGAGCACGGCGACGTGCTGCGCCTCTACCGGGCCTTCTTCGACCGGGAGCCCGACGGCAGCGGCGCCCGCTACTGGATCTCGGTGTTCGACCAGGGCCACAGCCTGGACGTGATCGCCGAGTCCTTCACCCAGTCCCCGGAGTTCCGTCGGGCCTACGACGGCACGTCGAACGCCGAGTACGTGCGCCGGGTGTACCGCAACGTGCTCGGCCGGTCCTACGACGAGGCCGGCTACCGCTACTGGCTGGGCCTGCTGGACCAGGGACGGCTCAGCCGCGGGGGCCTGGTCCGGTGGGTCGCGGCCAACGCCGAGTTCGCCTCCCGGTACCCCTACACCGCGATCCCGGGCTGAGGGGGAAAACCTGCGGCGCCCTCCCGCAGGGGAGGGCGCCGGTGATCGGTCGGGGCGGGTGCGCCCCGTGCGGGGAGCGGGCCGGTCAGGCGGAGACGCCGGCCGAGCCGTTGGACTCGGCGGGCTCGGCCACCTCGACGCCACGCAGGGCGAGGTCGATGGCGAGGTCGTCGAAGATCTCCTTGATCTCACCCCGGTACCGGAGCTGGATCTCGTTGGAGTCGCGGTAGCGACCGAAGACGGAGTCGTCGTCGAGCACCTCGAGGCCGGCGGACCGGGAGCTGCGCACCTGGTCCGAGGCGATGATGAACAGGTCGGCGTGGTCCGGGTGGGACGCCGACAGCTCCTCGAGGGCAGCGAGGACGAGACGCTCTTCGATGGTGCCGGAGAGCTCACCGTGGTCGTCGGCGCTGAGGCCGAGCGTCTTGGCGGTCGTGAGCAGGTGCATCAGGTCCTCCTACTGGTCTGGTTCACCACGATGCCGTGGCGTGGCGGAGACCACAACCTGACGACCTCGTGACCCGTGCCACCACTGTGCCCCACGGAGCGCGGGGGTGGCGTTCACCTTCCGTGAATCGTCCGTGAACGGGCCGAGTGGAGCCCCGCCGCCGACCGTCACCGGATCGTCGTGTCGGGCCGCGCCTAGCGTCGGGAGGTGCCCGACGTCCCGATCCGCACCACCCCCGACCAGGTCGACGAGGCCGTGGCCCGGGCGTTCCCGGGGGCCTCGGGCGGCGTGCTGTGGGCCCGAGCCGACCTGCTCAGCGCCGGGTCCCGGAAGGTCGTGGGCTCGGTGCGGGTCTGGTGCGACGACGCCCGGGACCGGCCGTCGTCGGTGGCCAAGGGCACCTACGTCCTGCCGGCCACCTGAGGGCGGTGGGGCCGGTCAGGCCGCCTCGAGCGCGCACCCGTCGAGGGTGATGCGGTGCATCTCGCGGCGGTGCCCCCGGTAGTCGTTCCGGGCGTTGTGCCACGTGGCGCGGTTGTCCCAGATGGCGACCGAGCCCGACTCCCACGAGAAGTCGGCCGCCTCGACCCCGCGCCAGACGTGGGCGTACACCTGGGCGAGCAGCGGGGCGGAGCGCCAGATCGGCATGCCCTCGAACCCGACGGTGAACGTCGGGTTCACGAACAGCGCCTCCCGGCCCGACAGGGGGTGGCGGATGACGGCGGGGTGGGAGACGGTCGGGAGCCCGTCGGCGACGTCGGCGTTCTCGGAGCGGAGCTGGGGGTCGAGCAGCTCGCGCAGGCGGGCGCTCGTCGACCCGAAGACGTGGGTGGCCGAGTGGCGACCCCGCAGGTCGCGCAGCCGCCGCTGGAGGCGTCCGGGGAGGGCGTCCCACGCGTCGTAGGCGGAGAGGAACCGCGTGTTCCCCCCGGTCGGTGGCAGCTCGCGGGCCACCAGCACCGAGCCGAGCGCCGGTTCGACGTCGTAGCTGTGGTCGGTGTGCCAGAACCCGCCGACGTTGAGGCGCTGGTCGGGCTCCTTGGTGACGCGGACGATCTCGTCGTGGTCGGGGTGCTTGCCGATGAAGCGGTTGACGTTGATCGTCCCGAGCCGACGGGCGAGCGCGATGTGGTCGGCGGGGGAGAGGTCCTGGTCGCGCAGGAAGACCAGGCCGTGGTGGTGGAACAGGTCGCGGATCTCGTCGAGGGCGGCGTCGTCGGCGGTGCGGACGTCGACGCCCCGGATCTCGACGCCGCATCCGGCGTGGGGCGTGACCTGCAGGGTGGTGGTCGTCATCGGTGGTCCTCGTGGTCGGCCGGCGCGAGCGCCGGGTCTGGGGCGGTCGGGTCCGGGGCGGTTCGGTGGGTCGACGGGGCCTCGAGCAGCCCGCAGCAGGCGTCGACGACCTCGACGGTCAGCGCCTCGTCGGACAGGCCGACGGCGCCCACCTCGTGGGCGGCGAGGAGCACGACGGCGTAGCCGAAGGCCGAGTGGACCCGCAGCATCCGGACCGCCTCGTCCAGGTGCCCGAGCCGGTCCCGCAACCGGGCCTGGACCGCCTCGAGGGCCCGCCGCTCCACCGACTCCAGCGCGGCGAGACCGGTCGCCGGGTCCGACGTCGCCTGGAGCAGGAACCGGGCCCAGTGGCTCGGTCGCCGGGACAGGACCGATTCGACGAGGGGTACGACGAGCACCTCGACCAGCTCCCGGGTCGTGGCCCCCTCGCCGAGGGCGAGGAGCATCGCGGTCCGGCGCTCCTCGGTGGGGCCCATCCGCTCGGCGACCAGGGCGTCGATCAGCCCCTGGCGGCCGCCGAAGTGGTACCGGACGGCGGACTTGTTCCTCTGGCCGGCGGCGGCCTGCACGGCCTGGACGGTGAGCGCGGCGAGGCCCCGCTCGGCGGCGAGTTGCTCGGCGGCGTCGATCATGGCGCGGGCGGCGTCCTGCACGGCCCCAGGGTAAGGGTAACTCCTCAACGAGTCAAGGCTTGATCCTCAATCGGTGGCGACGCGGCGCACGGGCCCCGGCCTAGGGTCGGTCGGGCCGCCCGGGGTCCCGGGAGGCACCACCCCGGGGGAGGCGCGTGTCGGTGAGCGAGCAGCACGAGGTCGTCGTGATCGGCGCCGGTGTGAGCGGCATCTACCAGATCAAGCGGCTGGTCGACCTCGGGGTCGACGCCGTGGTGCTCGAGGCCGACGACGACGTCGGTGGTACCTGGTACCGCAACCGCTACCCCGGTGCCCGGTTCGACTCCGAGAGCTACACCTACGGCTACTCGTTCTCCCGCGAGCTCCTCGACGAGTGGCACTGGGAGGAGCGCTTCTCGGCCCAGCCCGAGAACCTGCGCTACCTGAACCACGTGGTCGACCGCTTCGACCTGCGCCGCCACATGCGCTTCGGGTGCCGGGTCGAGTCGATGACCTGGCGCGAGGGCGACCGCCGCTGGGACCTCCGCCTGGCCGACGGCACCACGGTGGGCGCCCGGTTCGTGGTGACGGGCGTCGGCGTCCTCTCGGTGCCGACCACGCCCGACCTGCCCGGGCTCGACGACTTCGCCGGCGACCGCTGGCACACCTACCACTGGCCGGCCGAGCCGGTGCCGCTCGAGGGGCGCCGGGTCGGCGTGGTCGGCACGGGTGCGACGGGGATCCAGGTCATCCAGACCATCGCCCCCGAGGTCGCCGAGCTGACCGTGTTCCAGCGACGCCCGAACTGGAGCACGCCGCTGAACAACGCGCCCATCTCCGAGGAGGAGATGGCCGACATCCGCGCCCGCTACGACGAGATCTTCGCGGCGTGCGCCGAGAGCCCGGGCGGCTTCGAGCACCGGCCCGACCGGCGTGGCTTCTGGAACCTCACGGCCGAGGAGCGGCGCGAGTTCTGGGACGAGCTGTACACCCGGCCCGGCTTCGCCATCCTCCAGTCGAACTTCGTCGAGATCTTCTTCGACGAGGACGCCAACCGGGAGCTGTCGGACTACGTGGCGGAGCGCATCCGCGCCCGCGTGGACGACCCCGCCGTGGCCGAGAAGCTGATCCCCACCGACCACGGCTTCGGCACCCAGCGCCTGCCCCTGGAGACGGGCTACTTCGAGGCGTACAACCTCGACCACGTGCACCTCGTCGACCTGGCCGAGACGCCCATCGAGCGGGTGACGCCCACGGGCGTGCAGACCACGGCCGGCCACCACGAGCTCGACCTCCTCGTCTTCGCCACCGGCTTCGACGCCGTCACCGGCGCCTTCGACCGGATCGAGATCCGCGGCGCCGACGGCCGGGTGCTGGGGGAGGAGTGGCGGGACGGTCCGGTCACCCACCTCGGCCTGCTCGCGCCCGGCTTCCCCAACCTGCTCATGGTCGCCGGACCCCAGTCGGTGTCGGGGTCGACGAACTTCCCCCGGGCCATCGAGGGCGGTGTCGACTGGGTCACCGGGCTCCTCGAGCACGCCCGCGACCACGACCTCACCCGCCTCGAGGCCCGAGACGAGGCGGCCCGGCGCTGGGGCGAGGAGGTGGCCCGGGTCCAGGAGTCGCTGCTGCTGCGGCGGTCGAAGGGCTGGTTCACCGGCTACAACGCGAACGTCGAGGGCCACGGCGAGGGCCGCGTCCGCTACCAGGCCTACTTCGGCGGCGCACCCCGCTACGCCCGCTACCTGGCCGAGGAGGCCGAGGCCGGCTACCCGGGCATCGCCCAGGACTGACCCGACGCCGGCTCAGGTCCCGAGGACGGGCGACCCCTCGGCGCTGGGGGCGGGCACGTCGCCGAACCCGGCCAGCAGGGCGTCGATGTTCGGTCCGCGCCGCAGGTGGTGGCCGCCGTCCACGGGCAGCACGACACCGGTCATCCACGACGACTCGGGCCCGACCAGGAACCGGATGGCCGCGGCCACGTCCTCGGTCGTGCCCCGCCGTCCCAGCGGCATCTGCTGGCGGTAGTCCTCGTTGATCTCCGGCGTCATCTGGAAGAACGCCGAGATCTCGGTCTCCACCAGGCCCGGGGCGACGGCGTTGACGCGCACCCCGCGGGAGCCGAGCTCGTCGGCGGCGTTGCGGACGAGGGCGTCCAGGCCCGCCTTCGACGCGCAGTAGGGCGCCATGAAGCGGTGGGTGTGGGAGCCAGCGATGGAGGACACGGCGCAGATCGCGCCGCCGCCGTTGGCCAGCAGGCGAGCCGCGCCGTGCTTGATGGTGAGGAACGCGCCGGTCAGGTTCGTGCGCAGCACCCGCTCCCACTCGGCGGCGTCGGTCGCCTCGAGGAGGCCGGCGCCGCCGGTGCCGGCGTTGGCCACGACGATCGACAGCGGTGCCCGGGCATCGGCCTCGGCGATCGCCGAGGCGATGGACGCCTCGTCGTCCACGTCGGCCACGACCGCGGTCGCCGCGTCGCCGAGCTCCTCGACGGCGGCGGCCAGCTTGGACTCGGTGCGTCCGCCGATGGTCACGGTGGCGCCGTCGGCGACCAGGGCCCGGGCCGTGCCCAGCCCGATGCCCGACCCGCCGCCGGTGACGAAGGCGTGCCGGCCGGCGAGCGGGCCGGTCGGGGTCCTGGGGTCGGAGCTCGGGGTGTCGGGCATGGCGGGCGGCTCCTCGTGGGTCGCGTGCGGGCTCGGGAACGTAGGGGACCCCGGGCGGTCGCCGCAGCGGCGCCCACCGCGTGCTCGGGTGTCTGGACGGAACCTGTTAGGTGCACCTATCGTCTCGACGTCGTGACGTCGCCGGGTCCCTCGGGGTCCGGCCCGAGCCGGAGGAGCAGGTCGTGGGTGCAGGGCAGCGTGCCCGTCCGTCGTCCGGGGCCGACCTGGCCTGCGTCGCCCTGTGCGCGGGGTCGGACTGCGCCAAGGACCAGCGCAAGGCGTTCCGCCGGCTCGCCGAGTCCCTCGCCGACGCCGGCGTCGAGGTGACCCGCACCCGCTGCCTCGGGGTGTGCCACGGGCCGGTCGCCGTCGTGGCCCCCGACGCCGAGTCCCCCGTGGTGGTCCAGCGGCTCCGCAAGGGCGGCGACCGCCGCCGCCTGCTCGCCGTGGTCGGCGGGGGCGATCCCGGGGCCGAGCTCGACCGGGACCGGCACGTGCCCGGCCGGAAGCGCCGCGAGAAGGCCGAGCGCAAGGCCCGGGCCGCGGTCGCCTGACCGCCGGAGCGGCGGTGCGGGGCTCGGTCGTGGCAGGCTTCGGTCGCGGGGCGATTCGTCCCGATCGGAGAGAAGGGGACGACACGTGACCGACCAGGTGACCACCGACCAGGACGGCATCGCCGCCGAGCTGCTGCGAGCCGACATCCGCACGCCGGAGATGGAGATGGCCGAGAAGGGCGGGGACGTGCCCGCCGCCTCCGAGCTCGCCATCGAGGACATCAACCCGGCCAACCCGCACCTGTTCCGCGAGGACCGCTGGCACGACCACTTCGCCCGGCTCCGCGCCGAGGACCCCGTGCACCTCAACGAGCTCGAGACGGCCGGGCGGTACTGGTCGATCACCAGGTACGCCGACGTCCGCGCCATCGACGGCGACTGGGAGCGGTTCTCCTCGGCCAAGGGCATCTCGCTGGGCAACCGGGCCGAGGACGAGTTCGAGCAGGCCATGCAGGCCGTCACGCCCTTCATCGCCATGGACCCGCCCACGCACACCGCGCAGCGCAAGACGGTGCGGTCGGTGTCGGCGCCGGCCAACCTGCGCGAGATCGAGCCCCTCATCCGGGAGCGGACCGTGGCCGTGCTGGACGCGCTGCCCGAGGGCGAGACCTTCGACTGGGTCGACACCGTGTCCATCGAGCTGACGACGCTGATGCTCGCCACGCTGTTCGACTTCCCCATGGAGGACCGGCGGATGCTGACCCGCTGGTCCGACATCGTCTTCGCCGTGCCCGAGCCCGGCGGCATCGTCGAGTCCCAGCACCAGAAGATCACCGAGCTGCTCGAGTGCGCCGCGTACTTCGAGGGCCTGTGGGAGCAGCGCCGCGGCGGCGACGGCTTCGACCTGGTGACCATGCTCGCCAACGGCGAGGCGACCAAGGACACCCCGACCATCGGCCACCTCGGCAACCTGCTGCTGCTCATCGTCGGCGGCAACGACACGACCCGGAACACCATGTCGGGCAGCGTCTACGGGCTGAACCGGTTCCCCGAGCAGATGGCCAAGCTCCAGGCCGACCCCGGCCTGATCGCCAAGCTCGTGCCCGAGATCATCCGCTGGCAGACCCCGCTGCCCTACATGCGGCGCACGGTCAACGAGGACCTCGACTTCGGCGGCAAGCGGATGCTGGCCGGCGACCAGGTGATGATGTGGTACCTCTCGGCCAACCGCGACGAGGACGTGTTCGAGGACGCAGACGCCATCGACATCGAGCGCCCGAACGCCGACCGCCACCTGTCCTTCGGCTACGGCATCCACTTCTGCATGGGCAGCCGCATCGCCGAGCTCCAGCTCCGCATCCTGTGGGAGGAGCTGCTGCCGCGCTTCTCGGCCATCGAGGTGCAGGCCGAGCCGGAGCGGACCTTCTCGTCGTTCGTGAAGGGCTACACGTCGCTCCCGGTGACCGTCACCCGCCGCTGACCCGCGCACCCTCCGGCCTGGCCGGACCTGCCCGGACGTGACGTCCGTCCCATTCGGTCGGGAACCTGCCCGTTCGTCCGAAGTGGGGTCCGACAAGGGAACTGGATGAACCGCGACGCCGCGACCCGACCGGTCGGCGGCGAGTGCTGGAGCGGTCATGGCAAGAGGTCACCACCGTGGAGCGCGCGTCGCCGCGCTCGTCGCACTCGTCCTGGGGGCGGTCGCGCTGCCCGTCACCCCTGCGGCCGCCGCAGGCGAGACGATCTCGATCTCGGACGCGTCGGCCGGTGAGGGCGACGGGACCATCGTGTTCACCGTCACGATGTCCCAGGCGGTCGACGATGCGACGGTCGTGGTCCAGTGGACGACCGCCGCCGGGACGGCA
>CAZCEZ010000100.1:0-12348 GCA_964497795.1 uncultured Acidimicrobiaceae bacterium
GCGCCGGAGACGATCGTGGCGGCAGCGGCGGCGAAGGCGGCCTGGAAGAAGAAGAACGTCGCAGGCGACAGGTTCTCGATCGGGCTCGCGCCGAGTGCGTTCTCGACACCTTCGATACCGAGGCCGAAGCCGAACCAACCGCCGAGCATCTCGTCACCGGCGAAGCCGATGCCGTAGCCGACGAGGGCGAAGGCCAGCACGCCCGCGGACATGTCCATCAGGTTCTTCATCATGATGTTCGAGACGTTCTTGGCCCGGGTGAGGCCGGCCTCGACGAGGGCGAACCCGGCCTGCATGAAGAAGACCAGGACGCCGGCGATGAAGATCCAGAGGTTGTCGAGGACCTGGCGGTCGGTGATGACCGCCTCCTCTGCTTCCTGCGCCGCAGCAGGGTTGGTCAGGACCAGCAGCGCTGCTCCTGCCACACCTGCTCCGATGAGCAACTTGCGCTTCACGAGTGGACTCCTTGGGGGTCGGGACTTTTCAGGGGTGCTGCACCCGTGCATGACGGGCATCTGACCGGTAAGTGACCGTAAAGACGCCCGATTGCACGGTTGTTTGCTGTTCGTTGCGTGGTTCGCAACGCTGTGTGACCGGGATGTTTCACGCCGCCCGGTCACCGACGGCGGGTCGTGGAGATCTGCGGTGGTCAGGTGCCCCCGCCGACGGCGGCGGGCTCGAGCAGGTAGCCCCGCGAGCGGACGGTGCGGATGGCGAGCCGCACCGGCTCGAGGCGGCGGCGGAGCCGGAGCACGTGGACGTCGAGCGCGTTGCGGCCGGGGGCGCCGTCGGGCCACCCGGCGGCGGCCAGGACCTCGCGGGAGACGACGGCGCCGAACCGCTCGACGAGCGCCCCGGTGAGGCGGGCCTCGACCGGGGGCAGGGGCGCCCACCGCTCGCCGAAGCGGATGACGCCGTCCTCGTCCAGCTCCGGCACCAGCTCGAGCGTCTGCTCGAGGCGCAGCCGCAGACCCTCGAGGCGGGCCCGGACGTCGAGGTCGCCGGTGGACTCGCGGACCCAGTCCTCGAGCGGGTCGGAGGCGATGGGCGGGGCGGCGTCGGTCTCGACGACCAGCAGGCGGGCACGCCCCGCCCGGGCCAGCTCCTCACGCACGCTGCGCTCGCTGGGCCAGCGCACCATCTGCACGTCGCCACTCATCGTCGGCGACCGTACGGACGCTCCGTTTCCCGATTGTTTCGCATCGGTGCCCACTTCGTTTCCCGCGCGACCGGTCCGTCGGACGTGTCGACCCACCCGCGCTCGGTGCGATTCCGCACCTTCCGGCACGGTCTGCGGCACTTCCGTATGCTGCCGCGATGGCCAAGAGCTCAGCGACCGACCACCTGGCGAACGTGCCCCTCTTCCGGGCGTGCTCCAAGAAGGACCTGGCGAAGATCGCCAAGGCCGGGACCGTCATCGACGTCCCCGACGGGCACGTCCTGACCACGCAGGACACCTCCTCCCGCGAGGCGTTCGTCCTGCTCGAGGGCGACGCGATCGTGAAGCGGAACGACCGGAAGGTGGCCGAGCTCGGCCCGGGCGCCGTGATCGGCGAGCTCGGCCTGCTCGATCAGGGCCCCCGCACCGCCACCGTCGTCACCAAGGGCCCCGCCCAGGTGATGGCCCTCGCGCCCCGCGACTTCGCCGGCATCCTCGACGAGGTCCCCGCCCTGTCGCGCAAGCTGCTCAAGTCGCTGGCCGCCGAGATCCGCGAGCTCGACCGCAAGTACTTCGGCTGAGCGGCGCCGGCGGGGGCTCCGGCCACCCGCCGGATCGCGCACGCGGGTCCGTCGTCGGGTGACCGGGGCGGACCCGCCCCGGTCCGCGGTCAGCCGCGGCGGCGGACGAGCACGGCACCACCGGCCGTGACGGCGACCAGGCCGACGGCCGCGGCGACGAGCCCGACCGGTGCGCCGCCGTCGTCGGCCTCGTCGAGGACGACGGCACCCTCGGTCGCGCCCGACCCGGTGGTCTGCGGCGGGACGGTGGTCCTCGACGGGCCGTCGGTCGCATCCCCGGAGGTGCCGTCCGCAGCGACGTCGTCCACGTCCGAGCCGTCGGGCGGGGCGGCCCCGGTGGCGTCGGGGGCGGCCCCGGACGTCGTGGGGGCCGGCGGGGCGCTCGTCCCCCTCGTCGTCGGGCCTCCGCCCGTCCCGCCCGTGGACGGCGGCGCGGCCGCGGCCGGCGCAGTCGTCGGTGCCGAGGTGGCCGGTGCGGTGCCGAGCGCGGCACCGACGTCGAGCAGGCCGGCGCCGTAGGTGGACGCGGACCCCAGGTCCCGGGCCGTGGCCAGGACCCGGTCGACGGCGGACTGCGGCGAGCGTCCCGAGGCCCGGAGCGCGGCGAGGGCGCCCGACACGTGGGGGGCGGCCATCGACGTGCCGGCCAGGAGGGCGCAGCGGCCGTCCGGGTAGGCGGACAGGATGTCCCGGCCGCGGGCGAGGCGATCCGAGCCACCGCCCTCCCCGCCGGGCGCCGCGATGCCCCAGCGGGCCTGGCCCACCGACGTGGCGTAGGGCGCGATCCGGTCCTCGTTCGTGGTGGCCGTGACCACCACCGCGGGCAGGTCGCCGTAGCCCGAGCCGAGGAACCCGAACAGCTCGTCGTTCCCGGCGGCGAGCACCGGGATCGACCCGCGGGCCCATGCGTACTCGATGGCGTCCCGCAGCGCGCCGCCCCCATTCAGCTGCGTGGTCAGCCCGATCTCCGGGCCGAGCGAGAGGTTGATCACGGTCGCCCCGGCATCGGCGGCGAGACGGATCCCCTCGGCGACGTCGCCGATGGTGCCCGAGCCGTCGGCGTCGAGGACGCGCACCGGCAGCACGCGGGCGTCGGGGGCGATGCCGATGTTCCCGCAGCCGGCGTCGGCGCCCGCAGCCGTGCCCGCCACGTGGGTGCCGTGCCCCTGCGGATCGCCGCTGCGCCCGTCCTGGACGAGGTCGATGGCGGGCAGGACCCGGCCGACCAGCGCGGGGTGCGCCGGGTCGACCCCGGTGTCCACGACGGCGACCACGGCCCCCGACGCCGACGCGGGGCCCGCGACCCGGGCCACGTTCCACTCGGGCTCGGCGGCCAGAGCCGGGGAGACCAGGCCGGCCACCGGGACGAGCACCCCGACCAGGAGCGCCAGCGCCGCCCCCGCGGCCCATCGGGCGCGCACGACCGGGGAGGTCGCCGAACGCGGCATGACGGACACCCGGTGCACGACGGACATCATCGCGCCGGTGCCCGACGGCGGCGGCGCGGCACCCCCGGGACGCAGCCCGGCGTGGGCGCTTTCCCACGCTCCGCTACCGGCCGGTAGCCTCCCCGACGCTATGGAGACCACCGCCGACACCAGCAACGGCCGCCGATTCAAGCCCCACCAGCTCGCGCTGGGTCTGGGTGTCGGCATCGCCCTGGTCACCGTCGTCTCGGGGATCGCGGCGACCGTGTTCCACTTCCCCGAGGCCTCGGAGGAGACCAGGAAGGTGTTCGGGAACATCCCGTCGCCGCTCAAGGCCGCCTTCTACACGATCACGCCGATCATCCTGCTGTACGGCTCGGTCCTCTTCTCCCAGCGGATGAAGAACTGGGAGCGCGGCGCGCCCGAGTCCCGCAAGACCACGCCGAAGAACTTCGGCCAGCGGATGAAGGACTTCCGGGCCGGCGTCTACATGCAGACCCTGCTGCGCGACCCGGCCGCCGGCGTCATGCACAGCCTCATCTACTTCCCGTTCCTGATCCTGCTCGGCGTCACCACGGTCCTCGAGATCAACCACCAGCTGCCCGAGGGCGCCAAGTTCCTCCACGGCGACGTGTACCGGGCCTACACCCTGGTCGGCGACGTGGCCGGCGTCCTGTTCCTCGTGGGCGTGACCTGGGCCATCGTCCGCCGCTACGTGCAGAAGCCGTACCGGATCCGGATCAAGACCAAGCCGGAGCACGCCGCCGGCCTCTTCGTGCTCTTCGCCATCGGCGTCACCGGCTTCCTGGCCGAGATGTTCCGCATCGCCGTCGACGGCCGCCCGGAGTTCGAGCAGTGGTCGATCGTGGGCTACCCGCTGTCGGCCCTCGTCGACCAGGTCGACGCCGTCGCCGGCTGGCACCAGGCGATGTGGCTCGCCCACGTCATCAGCTTCCTCGCCTTCCTGGCCCTGCTGCCCGTCACGATGCTGCGCCACATGTTCACGTCGCCGATGAACATGTACCTGAAGGACCGGGACCGCCCGAAGGGCGCCATGAAGGCCATGCCGAACCTCATGGAGACCGAGCTCGAGACCTTCGGCGCCTCCACCGTCGAGGACTTCACCTGGAAGCAGCTGCTCGACCTCGACGCCTGCACCATGTGCGGCCGCTGCACCTCGGTCTGCCCGGCGCACGCCACCGGCAAGCCGCTCGACCCCCGCGAGATCGTGCTGAAGTCGGGCGAGGTCATGGCGGCCACCGGCTCGCCCAAGGTGTCCCCGCCGCTGGGCACCGTGCCCGAGATCACCGTCGAGGCCAACAGCCTCTTCGAGCGCATCTCGACCGAGGAGATCTGGTCCTGCACCACCTGCAAGGCCTGCGACGAGATCTGCCCGGTCAACATCGAGATCCTCGACAAGATCCTCGACATGCGCCGGTACCTGGCGCTCATGGAGTCGGACTTCCCGACCCAGCTGGGCAACGCCTACATGAACATGGAGAACCAGCAGAACCCCTGGGGCATCTCCAACGCCACCCGCGGCGACTGGGCCGAGAAGGTCGAGGGCATCCCGATCGTCGACCCGGGCGACACCTTCGACCACGAGTACCTGTACTGGGTCGGCTGCGCCGGTTCCTTCGACGACAAGAACCAGAAGGTCTCCGAGGCCATGGCCAAGCTGATGAAGCGGGCCGGCCTCGACTTCGCCATCCTCGGCCCCAACGAGGCCTGCACCGGCGACTCCGCCCGCCGCTCGGGCAACGAGTACATCTTCCAGATGCTGGCCATGCAGAACATCGAGATGCTCGACGGCATGGGCGTGAAGAAGATCGTCACCCAGTGCCCGCACTGCTTCAACACGCTGGGCAACGAGTACCCGCAGCTCGACGGCCACTACGAGGTCATCCACCACACCCAGCTGCTGGAGAACCTCATCGCCGAGGGCAAGCTCGACATGAGCCGGGCCCGCCTCGACGAGCGCATCGTGTACCACGACTCCTGCTACCTGGGCCGCCACAACGACATCTACATGTCGCCCCGCAAGGTCATCGGCTCCCTCGGCGGCGTCGAGATCGTCGAGGCACCCCGCAACGGCACCAAGGGCATGTGCTGCGGCGCCGGCGGCGCCCGCATGTGGATGGAGGAGTCCATCGGCACGAAGGTCAACGACGAGCGCTCCCGCGAGCTGGTCGAGACCGGCGCCTCCCGCGTCGCCACCGCCTGCCCGTTCTGCTACGTGATGATGGATGACGGCGTGAAGGCGGCCGGCAAGGACGAGGACCAGGTCAAGGTCGCCGACATCGCCATGCACGTGCTCGAGGCCATCGAGGCCGGCGAGGAGCGCGAGGCGACCCAGCCGCTCACCATGACCGACTGAGCGTCGCCTGCGGCGACCTCGGGTCGGGATCCATCCCGGATCGACGGTCCTGGACCGCAGACCCTCCTCCGTGCCCGGCCCCTGGGGCCGGGCACGGGCGCGTCCGGGGGCGGGCCCGAACCGCTCGGATGCGGCGGAAGCGGATGGCTGTGGTAGCCCTACGCCGTGGCACGGCGGCGGCAGCGGGACGGCTGGGACGGGGAGGAGCGGCGCCAGGCGCCCCTGGTCCTCGTGGCCGGCGACGACGCCGGCACGCGCGAGCTGCTCGCTCGCGTGCTGGTCCAGACCGGGCTCCGCGCCGTGCAGGCGTCCACGGTCGAGGGCGCGCTCGGCGCCGCCGTCGAGCAGCTCCCCCGGTGCGTCGTGATCGACCTGTCCTCCAAGGGCGTCGGGTCGTCCATGCAGCTCCTCGACGGGCTCCGCAACCACGAGGACGACCGCGTCCGGTCCACCCGGGTCGTCGTCGTCGCCCGCTCCGACGCCAACCGCAACTACTCGTTCCAGTCCGGGGCGGACGGCTTCCTGCAGCGCCCCTTCCACGGCCGCGAGCTGCTGGACGTGGTCGCCGAGGTGCTCGCCGTGCCCCCGGACCAGCGGGCCGTGCACCGGCGGGCGCAGCTCCGCTAGCTAGCCGTCCGCCGGACCCCGACGGGCGCTCAGCGGAAGTTCTTCCAGTACTGCGACGGGGTCGGGCCCCGCTGGCCGTGGTACTTCGACCCGAGCACGCCCGAGCCGTAGGGCGTGTCGGCCGGCGTCGTCATGGTCAGGAAGCTGATCTGCCCGATCTTCATGCCGGCGTACAGCGTGATGGGCAGGTTGTGGACGTTGGACAGCTCGAGGGTGATCTGCCCGTCGAAGCCGGCGTCGACGTAGCCGGCGGTGGAGTGGATGAGCAGACCGAGCCGCCCGAGGCTCGACTTGCCCTCGAGCCGGGCCACGAGGTCGTCGGGGACGCCGACGCGCTCGAAGGTGGCGCCGAGCACGAACTCGCCCGGGTGGAGGATGAAGGGGGTGTCGCCCTCGACCTCGATCAGCTCGGTCAGGTCGGAGAGGTCCTCCTTGACGTCGATGAGGCCCCGCGTGTGGTTCCGGAAGACCAGGAACCGGGGGTCGAGCGTGAGGTCGACCGAGGAGGGCTGGATGCAGGACTCGTCGATCGGGTCGATGACGATCCGGCCGGCGGCCAGCTGCTCCTTGATGGTCCGGTCGGAGAGGATCACGTGACGACGAGGACGGCCGCGTCAGTCCTGGACCGCGGCCACGTAGCGGTACTTCTGGTGGGCGGCCTGCGTGGACACGCCGAGCGTCTCGCCGATCTCGGCCCACGTCCGGCCCGCCTCGCGGGCCTGGGCGACGAGCTCGGCCACGAGCGCCTCGGAGGCGTGGCGCAGCCGGGCGGCCGCCTCCAGCTCGCTGTCGGCGTCGCCTCGGGTCAGCTCGTGCACCGCGGTGCGGATGGCGGCGTCGGCGGCGAGGTCGATCTCGACGTCGCCTCGTCCGGATCGGGTGGTCATCGGTCCGCTCCTCCCGGGATGCGGGGGTTCCTGGCTGGGGGGTGTGCCAGCCGGGCGGGGAGGACCCACCCGACGTCGGCAACCTACGGCACCACCGTAGGCTCCACGGGGATCCCGGTGCGGCCCGGTCGGTCCACGCCGCAGCCCGACGGGCCGGCGACGAGTGGCCCGGGCCGGGTGCCGTGCCTAGGATGCCCAGCCACCGACCGGACCCCGCGGGGCCGGCTCGCGGGTGTAGTTCAATGGCAGAACGTCAGCTTCCCAAGCTGAGAACGCGGGTTCGATTCCCGTCACCCGCTCCAACGTGCTCTGGATCCACCGCACCGTCGACGTCGACCCCGAAGCCGCGTGGGCGGCCTGCACCGACCTCGGCACCTGGGGCACCTGGGGCCCGAGCGTCCGGTCCGCCTCCCTCGACGACCCCGACGTCGGCTTCGTGGCCGGGGCGACGGGACGGGTGGTCACCGCCCCCGGGCCGAGCCTGCCGTTCCGCCTCACCCGCGTCGACGACGGCCCGCTGACCACCGGGCGCGAGTGGCGCTGGGCCGTCGCAGGCGTCCCGGCCACCGCCCACTCGGTCGCCGCCGACGAGCGCGGTCGAGCCGTGCTCGGCTTCGGGGTGCCGACGCCCGCCGCGCCCTACCTCGTGGTCTGCGCCGTGGCGCTGCGCCGGATGGCCCGCCTGCTCGACGGCTGACCGGGACGATCGCCGACGGACGGGCGGCTACTCGACGAGGCGGAACTCGTAGATGTCCTGGCCGCCGAAGTCCGGCGCGCCCGTGTCCTTGTTGCACAGCTCGTCGGGCACCATGCCGCAGGCGAGCATGATCGAGGAGAGCCGGTCCACGTTCTGGTTCGAGGCACCGCAGGAGAACCGCTGGCCGGCGTCGTGCACGGCGAACTGCACCAGCGGGCGGGGGTCCCGTGGGTCGCACGGCGCCGCACCGGCGGAGGTGTCCTGGTAGAGGCGGTACATGAACGTGGGCAGGAACGACTCGATGTGGACGTAGCTGATGCCGTCCAGGTCGGGCTCGGCGACGCGGGGGATGAAGGCGAACCGGGGGCTGAGGCCGATCTCCACCTCGAACAGCTCGTCACCGGCGATGGGGTCCCAGTTCTCGAGGCACTCGGTGAGCAGGTCGTAGCGGTCGTGGTGGTCCCAGTCGTCGGTGGCCAGCTCGGAGGCCGACGAGTTCGGCGGGTCGTCGTAGAGCCGGAGGTCGAAGGTGGTCCAGGCCGAGCTGAGGTAGTCGTCGAGGTCGCCGTCGGCGTCGTAGGTCGGGGTCCACTCGACCGGCATCGGGAAGCTCTGGATGTAGGGCCAGGTGTTCCAGGTGGCGGTCTCGTCGAAGTCGTCGATGTTGTCGGGGCGGATGGCGGCGAGCACCACGCACTCGGCCGGGACGTTCGCGTCGTAGAGCTCGGCGGCCGGGCGGAGGAACTGCCAGATCGTGGCGTTGTCCATGTCCTCGCCGGCGAACTGGAAGGTGGACTGCTCGTAGGGGCCCTGCCGGAAGCGGGGCGTCTCGCCGTTGCAGGTCGCCGACCCGGACAGGCTGAGCAGGGCGCAGCGCAGGCCCTGGGCGTTGAAGCCGGTGTCGATCCGGAACGTGTTGGGGAACGCCGTGGTGCAGTTCGCGGCGCCGTCGACGCGGTCGCCGTCGTTGATCACGCCGAGGGTGCCGGTGAAGCCCGGGGCGGCGAAGAAGCCCATGATGTGGTCGATGCCGAGGGAGATGGCGACCTCGACGTCGGAGTTCTGGCGGGTGCAGCCGGCCGTGTACCGGAACGGGGAGATCGTCCCGAAGTTCGACGACGACACGTCGTAGGCGCCCTTGTCGCAGGGGTCCCGTCGGCCGAGGGAGATGTCGGTGGGCACGCCGAGGGGGTCCGGGGCGACGTTGGGGCCGAGGCCGCGGAGGAGGGTCTGGGGCTGGGGGTTCGAGGACGTCCGGAGGCACACGAAGTCGCCCTGCGTCGCCGTCGACAGCGCGACGAAGGGCGGGGCGCCGGAGCCCGCGCCGTTGACGACCTGGGCCTCCGCGGACGCCGACGTCTTCAGCTCGGAGAGGCCGAGCGACTCGGCGAAGACGGTCGTGACCTTCTGGTCCGGGAGCCGGACCCGGACCCGGTCGAAGGTGATGTTGAACGAGATGCACTGGGTGACCGGGTTGATGGTCGGGTTCCCGGCCTGCAGGTCGACGGTCGTGTAGTGCAGGTGGTCCGGGTCCTGGCACGCGGTCCACTCCGCATCGGTCACCGTCTTGCCCAGCGTCGTGTCGACCTTGTCCTTGACCTCGGCGACCACGTCGTTGACCACGCCGCCGCCGATCACCGACTCGACCACGGCGCTCATCACGGCGGCGTCGGCCGTGTTCTGGTCGTGGCGGCGCTCGGTGAAGGCCGCCCCCAGGTCGACGGCGAAGGCGCTCATGGTGAGCAGCGCGGTGAGGAGGAGGGCGAAGATGAGCGCGGACACGCCCCGCTCGTCGCGGCGGTACCGCACCCCGGGTCGGCCCCGTGCACCCACTCGGCGGGTCACTGGCAGTCCCAGGCGCCGGCCACGGCCCCGCTCTCGGTGTCCGAGAGGAGCCAGCGCTGTCCGCTCGAGGGGGACGCACCGCCGGCGAAGTCCGGATCCTGCTCGAGGCGGGTGGTGATCGTCTCGTCGAGCACCACCGAGTTCAGGACGTTGGCGAACACCTTGGTCAGCTGGTCGAGCGGCTTCTCGGCGATGAGGGTGACGTCGTCGCCGACGTCGAAGACGCCGTTCCCGTCCCGGTCCTCGACGAGCATGCTGATCGAGACGCCGTCGCGCTGGTCCATGCGCTCGCACCCGGCCTGGGCCAGGCGCTGCGCACCGGTCCAGCCGACGACGGTGTAGTCCGGCGTGACGTCGGAGTCGACGGCCACGAGCCGGATGGCCTCGCGGGCGCCGTGCCGGATGTCGTTGAGCTGGAAGAAGGCCCAGCCGAACTCGATCGTCCCGAACAGGATGGTGAACAGCGGGATCGACACGAGGGCGAACTCGACCAGGGCGGCGCCCCGCTCGCCACGGGCCCGGCGCGCGGCGATGCGGCGGCGCAGGCGTGACGGTCGGCTCCGTCGGCGTCGGTCGTGCTCGTCGTGCATCGGGGCTCCCCTGGGGCGGCGCGCTGTTGCGGCGTCCCCGACCTCATCGGCCCGGCCGACCCGGGACTTGAGCCGGTCGGCCCAGGAATCGGGCATCCCGGCGCCGGCGGCGGTCCCGGCTACCGTCGCCCGGCGATGTCGAGCGCCGATCCCGCACCGGACCCCTCGGGTGCGACACCCCCCGTCGACCACCCGGCCGACCGGATCGCAGCGCGCACCGAGGCGACGGGATCGCTGGCCTGCGTCGGTCTCGACCCGCGCCCGTCGCTGCTGCCGCCCGGGCTCGTCGAGGCCCACCGCGGCCGGACCGGGTCGCCGGCGGCCGACGTCGCCGCCGCCTTCCTCGACGCCAACCGGCGCATCCTCGACGCCGTCGCCGGGTCCTGCGCCGCCGTCAAGCCCCAGGCCGCCTGCTACGAGGCGTACGGGACCCCCGGGTGGGAGGCCCTCGTCGCCACGATCGCCCACGCCCGCGACCTCGGCCTGCCCGTGGTGCTCGACGCGAAGCGGGGCGACATCGGCTCGACCGCCGCGCACTACGGCCAGATGGCCTTCGGCGGCGCACCGGACCTCGACGGCGCCGCCCTCCCCGGGATCGGGGCCGACTGGCTGACGGTCAACGGGTACCTGGGCGGCGACGGGGTCGGTCCGGTCCTGGACGCCGCCGCCGGTCGGGGCGGCGTGTTCGTGCTCGTCAAGACGTCGAACCCGGGCAGCGGCGATCTCCAGGACATGGCCCTGGCCGACCGGGGCGAGACCACCGACCCCGGCACCGCCGCCGACCCGGCCACCGTCGCCGACCGCATGGCGGACCTCGTGGCCGGCTGGGGCGGGGGTCGCACGGGCACCTCGGGGCTCAGCGACGTCGGCGCCGTCGTCGGCGCCACCTGGCCCGGCCACGCCGAGGCCCTGCGGGACCGCCTCCCCGAAGCCCTGGTCCTGGTCCCCGGCTACGGCGCACAGGGCGGCACGGCCACCGACGCCCTCGCCGGTGCCCGGACCGGGGGCGCGCCCGGGGTCCTGGTCTCCTCGTCCCGGGCCATCACCGGCGCCTGGCAGCGCACCGGCACCGACGACGTCGGCGCCGCGGCCCTCGAGGCGCTCCGGGCGATGAACGACGACCTGGACGCAGCGCGGACCTGAGCCGGCGGACCGGACCGGCCGCCCCGGCGGCAGGCGACCCACCCGTACACTCGCCGCCCATGGCCGCCGCCCCGACCACGACCGGCACGCCCGCCTGGGCCGTCGAGCCCTCCGGGCCCCTGCGCGGCGAGGTGCTGGTGAAGGGGTCGAAGAACGCCATCACCAAGCACATGGTCGCCGCCGTGATGGGCGCGTCACCGTCGCGCATCCGGAACGTGCCCGACGTCGGCGACGTGGGCATCACCGCCGAGGTGCTCACGTCCCTGGGCGTCGGGGTGACCGTCGAGGCCGACACGATCACCATCCACCCGGCCGACGAGATCGACCCCGAGGTCCACGTCCGCTACTCGGGCCTGAACCGCATCCCGATCCTGCTGCTCGGCCCGCTGCTCCACCTCCGGGGCGAGGCCTTCGTGCCCGTCGTCGGCGGGGACAAGATCGGCGCCCGACCCGTCGACTTCCACGTCGAGGCGCTGCGCGCCTTCGGCGCCGAGGTCACCGAGACCGACGACGGGGTGGAGGCCAAGGTCGCCGGACGCCTCCAGGGCACCCAGATCACCCTCCCGTACCCCTCGGTCGGCGCGACCGAGACGGTGCTGCTGACCGCCGCCCTCGCCGAGGGGCGCACCGTGCTCAAGAACGCGGCGACCGAGCCCGAGATCGTCGAGCTCGCCCTGTTCCTCCAGCGGATGGGCGCACGGCTCGAGCTCACCCCGGGGCGGCGCTTCGTGATCGACGGGGTCGAGCGCCTCCACGGCGCCTCCACCCGCCTGGAGGGCGACCGCCTCGAGGCGTTCTCGTACCTGGTCGCCGGTCTCGTCACCGGGGGGATGGTCAAGGTCGGCGGCTGCCGGCAGGAGCGGCTGGTCACCGCCATCTCCACGCTGCAGCGCATGGGCGCGACGCTGCTCATCGACGACGACTTCATCTCCGCCCACGCCGACGACGGCCTGAAGGCGATCGCCATCCACACCGACACCCACCCCGGGTTCATGACCGACTGGCAGTCGCCGCT
>CAZCEZ010000101.1:0-7306 GCA_964497795.1 uncultured Acidimicrobiaceae bacterium
GCGTAGAGCTCCTCCTCGAGGGGCCAGGCCGAGCCCATGCCCATCTTGATCTCCTCGGCGGCGCGCTCGCCCACGGCCAGGGAGTACTCCTTCTTGATGTACTGCACGATCGCGTCGTCGAGCTCGTCGCCCGCGACCCGCACCGACTGGCTCGCCACGATGCCGCCGAGGGAGATCACGGCGACCTCGGTGGTGCCGCCGCCGATGTCCACGATCATGTTGCCGGTCGGCTCCTGGACCGGCAGGCCGGCGCCGATGGCCGCGGCCATGGGCTCCTCGATGATGTGGGCGGGCTTGCGGGCGCCGGCGAACTCGGCGGCCTCGAGCACGGCGCGCTGCTCGACGCCGGTGATGCCCGAGGGCACGCAGATGACCATGCGGGGCTTGGCCCAGCGGCGCTGGTGCACCTTCTGGATGAAGTACCGCAGCATCTTCTCGCAGATCTCGAAGTCCGAGATCACGCCGTCCTTGAGGGGGCGGATGGCCTGGATGTGGCTGGGCGTGCGCCCGATCATCCGCTTGGCCTCCGCACCGACGGCCAGGGGCCGCCCGTCGCGGACGTTGACGGCGACCACGGACGGCTCGTTGAGCACGATCCCGCGCCCGCGCACGTAGACCACGGTGTTGGCCGTGCCCAGGTCGACCGCCATGTCGCGGCCCATCAGGGAGGTGAGGACGTTCTCGGACATCGTGGGAGCTCCGGTGGCGACACGGGTGCGCGCCGTCGTGGAAGGCTACTTCAGCAGCCCGGAGCCCGTCGGGTCGTCGGGTCGAGGCCCATCCGGCCCGACGGGATCTCGGAAGCGTAACGTTCCGTCACCGAAACGTCACATCGACAGGTCCGGGAACCAGAGTCCGATCTCGCGGGCGGCGGACTCGTGGGAGTCGCTGCCGTGCACGAGGTTCTCGTTGGTGGTCGTGGCGAAGTCGCCGCGGATCGAGCCGGGCTGGGCGTCGTCGACGCTCGTCTTGCCGATCAGGGTCCGGCAGATCGAGAACGTGTTGTCGGCGGGGCCCTCGACGACCATGGCCAGCACGGGGCCGCGGGTCAGGAAGTCGACGAGCTCGCCGAAGAAGGGGCGCTCCCTGTGCTCGTCGTAGTGGGCCGCAGCCAGGTCGCGGTCGGGGGTGCGGAGCTCGGCGGCGACGAGGGTCAGGCCCTTGCGCTCGAAGCGGGCGACGATCTCGCCGACGAGGCCGCGCTCGACGGCGTCGGGCTTGCACATGACGAAGGTCCGGTTCACGGGCCGGAGGCTAGGGGCCGCTCCCCCGGCGGCACGACTCCGACTGGCCGCCCGTGCAGGTGGGGCGCCGCCGTGCCGGCGCTCAGGAGGCGAGCCCGCGGGCCCGGAGCGCGGTGCGGGCGGCGCCGGCGACGTAGGTGGAGCCGGTCACGAGCAGGACGCCGTCGTCGGGCAGGGCGTCGAGGCTCCGGAGCGTGGCCTCGGCGACGTCGGGCACGACGACGACCTCGGGGATCGGGTTGGTGGTGCCCGCCGCGCCCCCGGCGCGCACGACGTCGCCGACGGCCTCGGCGACGTCGGCGGCGGCCACGGCCCGGGGCGAGTCGGCCTGGGTGCAGACCACCCGTCGGGGGCCGAGGGCGAGCAGCGGGGCGAGCGTCTCGGCGGCGTCGCGCCCGCCGAGGAGCCCGACGACGAGCACCAGCGGGCCTTCGGTCGCGAACTCCGACCGGATCGTGTCGGCCACGGCCCGGGTCCCGTCGGGGTTGTGGGCGACGTCGAGCACCACGAGCGGCGAGCGGTGGAGGACCTCGAAGCGACCGGGCACGAGCACGCTGGCCAGCGCCTCCTGGACGACGTCGCGGTCGAGGGGCCGGGCGAAGAACGCCTCGACCGCGGCGACGGCCACGGCGAGGTTGTCGACCTGGTGGGCGCCGTGCAGCGGGAGGAACAGCTCGTCGAGTCGGGCGCCGGGGGTCCACAGGTCGGCGACCCGCCCGCCGACGGCGATGCCGGTGCCCCGGGCACCGAAGTGGGTGTCCCGGACCCAGTGGAGCGCCCCGCCCTCGGCCTGGAACACCTCGACGAGGTCGGGGTCCGTCTCGCCGATCACGACGGCGGAGCGGTCCTCGATGATCCCCGCCTTCTCCCACGCGATGGCCCGTCGCCAGTCGCCCTGGCCGTCGGTGTGGTCCCGCCCGACGTTGGTGACCACGGCGACGTCGGCCTCGGCCACGTTGGTCGAGTCGTACCGGCCGAGCATCCCGACCTCGACGACCATGACCTCGACGGCCTCCCGGGCGAACCAGGCGAAGGCCGTCGCGGTGAGGAGGTCGAAGTAGGAGGGCCGCTCGGGGAACAGCGGCTCGAGGGCGGCGATCTCGGAGATCACCTCGGCCAGCTCGTCGTCGGCGATGGTGTCGGCGTTGCGGCGGATCCGCTCGTTCACGACCTCGAGGTGCGGGCTGGCGTAGGTGCCGACCGTCAGGCCGTGGGCGCCGAGCAGCGCCGAGATCATCCGGGCGACGGAGCCCTTCCCGTTGGTGCCCGTGACGTGGATGACGGGCGCGGCGGCCTGGGGGTCGCCGAGGACGTCGACGATGCCGCGCATCCGGTCCAGCGAGAGCCCGTGCACGGCGCCCGCGGTCGGCCCGCCGGGCGCGGTCTCGAGGTTGACGTGGGCGTCGAGGTAGGCGAGCGCAGCGGCGAGGTCCATGGGCCCGGCGACGCTACCGCCACCGCACCCCGGGCCCACCAGGCGACCGACGGACCGGGCTCAGCCGCGCAGGAAGCGCTGGAGGCCCTCGAGCTCGACGGGACCGGCGTGGACGGGCCCACCGGCCGGCGGACCCGGGACCGGGCCACGGCCCGGGGCCGCCCGGTCGGCCTCCACCCCGCCGAGGGGCTCGAGGCGTCCGTCGACCGCGAGGACGACGCGGTTCCGCCCCCACCCCTTGGCCTCGTAGAGGGCGGCGTCGGCCGCGGTGACGGCACGCTCGATCCCCTCGCCCTCGGCGACGAACACGGCGCCGACGGAGACGGTCACCGGGATCGACCGCGGCTCGCCGTCGAGGACGAACTCGCAGGGCACGGCGGAGACCGCCCGCCGCACCCGCTCGCCGAGCCGGCCCACGTCGCGGACGTCGTCGCAGCGACCGGCGACGACGAACTCCTCGCCGCCCCAGCGCGCCACGGTCGCCGGGGAGGCGGTGGCGGCGAGGCGTCCGGCCACGGCGCGCAGCACCTCGTCACCGGCCTCGTGGCCGTGGGTGTCGTTCACCTGCTTGAAGTGGTCGACGTCGACGACGAGCAGCCCGGTGCCGGACCCGGCCGGCGCGGCCAGCGAGGCGAGGACGGGCTCCATGCCCCGGCGGTTCGGGAGGCCGGTGAGGGGGTCCGTCGACGAGCGGCGGTCGAGCTCGGCCTCGCGCTCGTGCACCGTGACGGCCTTGCGGACCCGGGCAACCAGCTCGGAGGGGTCGCAGGGCTTGCGGAGGAAGTCGTCGGCGCCGGCGGCGAGGGCGGCGGAGGCCGCACCACGGTCGTCGTCGGCGGTCATGACCAGGACGGCGGTCTCGGCGACGACGGGGATGGACCGGATCCGGCGCACGAGCTCGGTGCCGCTGCAGCCGGGCATGTGCTCGTCGAGCAGGGCGACCTGCGGCCGCTCGGTGAGCACCAGCGCGAGCGCGTCGAGCCCGTCGGCGGCCTCGACCACCCGGAAGCCGGCCCGGGTCAGGATCCGGGCGACGAGGTGGCGGACCGTGGTCGAGTCCTCGGCGACGAGGACGGTGTGCTGCTGGTCAGGCATGGCCCCACTGGAATCGGCAGCGTCGGTGCCGATTCAAGCCCGCCGGGCGATCGGCTCGGCGGCCGGGGCGGACCGGCCCGCCGTCGGTCAGCTGGCGGCGCGCTTGGGGCGATCGGCCTTGCCGTCGCGGGGCACGATCGTGGGGTTCACGTTCTCGAGGACGACGTCGCGGTCGATGACGACCTTGGCCACGTCGGTGCGGCCCGGGATGTCGTACATGATGTCGAGCAGCACCTCCTCGAGGATGGCCCGGAGGCCTCGGGCGCCGGTGCCGCGCAGCAGCGCGAGGTCGGCGACGGCCTCGAGGGCCTCCCGGGTGAACTCGAGCTCGACGTCCTCGTAGCTGAAGCTCTTCTGGTACTGCTTCACGAGGGCGTTGCGGGGCTCGACCAGGATCTCGATGAGCGCCTCGCGGTCGAGGTGGCCGACGGCGGAGATGACGGGCAGGCGCCCGATGAACTCCGGGATCAGGCCGAACTTCACCAGGTCCTCGGGGCGGACCTCCTGGAGGAGGTCGGCGGCGGAGCGGTCGTCGGTGGCGCGGATCTCGGCGGCGAAGCCGACCCCGGTGCGCCCCATCCGGTCCTCGATGATCCGCTCCAGCCCGGCGAACGCGCCGCCGCAGATGAAGAGGATGTTCGAGGTGTCGATCTGGATGAACTCCTGGTGGGGGTGCTTGCGGCCCCCCTGGGGCGGCACGGACGCCTGCGTGCCCTCGAGGATCTTCAGCAGGGCCTGCTGGACGCCCTCGCCGGAGACGTCCCGCGTGATCGAGGGGTTCTCGGACTTGCGGGCCACCTTGTCGATCTCGTCGATGTAGATGATCCCGGTCTCGGCCTTCTTGACGTCGTAGTCGGCCTGCTGGATCAGCTTGAGCAGGATGTTCTCGACGTCCTCGCCCACGTAGCCGGCCTCGGTGAGGGCGGTGGCGTCCGCGATGGCGAAGGGGACCTTGAGCAGGCGGGCCAGGGTCTGGGCCAGGAAGGTCTTGCCCGAGCCGGTGGGGCCGAGCAGCAGGATGTTCGACTTGCCGACCTCGACGTCGTCGTGGACGGTGTGGTGGCCGAACTGGATCCGCTTGTAGTGGTTGTAGACCGCGACCGAGAGGATCTTCTTCGCCTCGGTCTGGCCGACGATGTACTCCTCGAGGAACTCGAAGATCTCACGGGGCCGGGGCAGGTCCTCGAAGGTGAGGTCGGAGGACTCGGCCAGCTCCTCCTCGATGATCTCGTTGCAGAGGTCGATGCACTCGTCGCAGATGTACACGCCGGGCCCGGCGATCAGCTTCTTGACCTGCTTCTGCGACTTGCCGCAGAAGCTGCACTTGAGGAGCTCGCCCCCGTCTCCGAACTTCGCCACCTGCGCCCCCGATCGATCTACTCGGCCCGGATCGGCCCCGTCGTGTCCGCCAGTGCCCGGCGGCTGATCACGTCATCGATGATGCCGTACTCGAGCGCCTCCTGCGCTGTCATGACGAAGTCCCGGTCGGTGTCGGCCTCGATCTTGTCGACCGACTGGCCGGTGTGGTCCGCCAGGATCTGGTTGAGGAGGTCCTTCATCCGCATGATCTCACGGGCCTGGATCTCGATGTCGGTGGCCTGGCCACCGCCCTGGCCCCACGGCTGGTGGAGCAGGATCCGCGAGTGCGGCAGCGCGAGGCGCTTGCCCTTGGTGCCGGCGGCGAGCAGCACGGCGGCGGCCGACGCGGCCTGGCCGTAGCAGATCGTCGACACCTCGTTCTTGATGAAGCTGAGGGTGTCGTAGATGGCGAAGAGCGCCGTGATGTCCCCGCCCGGGGAGTTGATGTAGATGCTGATGTCCTTGTCGGAGTTCTCCGACTCGAGGTGCAGCAGCTGGGCGCAGATGAGGTTGGCGATGCCGTCGTCGATCGGCGTGCCCAGGAAGATGATGTTCTCCTTGAGCAGCCGGCTGTACAGGTCGTAGGCGCGCTCGCCGCGGTTGGTGGACTCCACCACCGTCGGCACCAGGTAGTTGCGCACCACGCTCTGGTGCTGGCCGACCTGCTCAGGCGTCATTCGCCGCTCTCCTCGTCCTCTTCGTCGTCGCTCTGGCCGGCGTAGAGGCTGCGGTCCACGGGGTCGCCGTTCTCGTCGACGATCTCCACGTTCTCGAGCAGCCACTCCAGGGCCTTGCGCTTGGTGATGTCGGAGCGTACCGCAGGGATCTGGTCGTTCCGCTCCAGCTGGGCCAGGACCTTGGCGGGCTTCTCGCCCACCCGCTCGGCGACGTCGGCGATCTCCGCGTCGAGGTCCTCGTCGGAGCACTCGATGCCCTCGGCGACGGCCACGGCGCGCAGCGCGAGGTCGACGCGGGCGGAGGTCTCGGCGGCCTCGCGCAGCTCGTCGATCAGCTGCTCCTGGGAGCGGCCCGTCATCATCAGGTACTGCTCGAGCTGCAGGCCCTGGGCCTGGAGCCGCATGCCGAGGTCCTGGAGGCGGCTGTTCAGCTCGTTGGACACCAGCGCCTCGGGCAGCTCGAGCTCGACGAGCTCGGCGAGGGCCTGGCCGACCTTCTCCTGCAGCTGGCTCGCGCCCTGGGCCTTGCGGGTCTCGCGCATGCGCGTCCGCAGGTCCTCCTCGAGCTCGGCGACGGTCTCGAAGTCCGAGTTCTCGGCGGCCCACTCGTCGGTCAGGTCGGGCAGGACCCGGCCGCGGACCTCCTTGACGGTGATGGCGAAGTGGAGCTGGCGCTCCTCGTCCTCGTCGGGGTGGGTGGCGTCGAAGTCGAGCTCGTCGCCGGCGGAGGCGCCCGTGAGCTGCTCGTCGACCTCGGCGGTGATGATCCCCGAGCCGATCTCGTAGGAGTAGTCGTCGGTGGTGAGGCCGTCCTGCTCCTCGCCGTCGAGGGTGCCGACGATGTCGATGACGACGGTGTCGCCCTCCTCGGCGGCCCGCTCGACGGTCTCGACGGTGGAGTCGAGGCTGCGCATGCGATCGATCTGCATGGTGATCTCGTCGTCGGAGGGCTCCGGGCTCGGCATCGTGACCCGCAGGCCGTCGTAGCCGGGGACGGTGACGACGGGCCGGACCTCGACGACGGCGTCGAAGGTGATCGGACCCTCCTCCTCGCCGGCGGTGATCTCGATCTCGGGGGCGGCGATCACGTCGACGTCGTTGGCCACGACCGCGTCGGCGTAGTAGCGGGGCAGGGCCTCGCGCAGCGCCTCCTCGCGGGCCACGCCGGCGCCGAGGCGGGCCTCGAGCAGCTTGCGGGGGGCCTTGCCGCGACGGAACCCGGGGAGGTTGACCTCCTGGGCGATCCGCTTGAAGGCGGCGTCGATGTCGGTCTCGAACTCGCCCTCGTCGATGGTGATGGTCACCTTGACCTTGTTGTCCTCGAGGGCTTCGACGGTCGATTCCATGGGGCGTCCAGCTTCTTCTTCGTCGGCGGGGTGGCGGAGGCCGCGCGCGGCCACGACGGCCGCCCGGGCGAAGGGCGCAGTGTAGTGACGGGGGCCCCGACCCGAGCGAAGCGGGAAGCCCGACCCGAGCGAAGCGGGAGACCCGACCCG
>CAZCEZ010000101.1:7406-12099 GCA_964497795.1 uncultured Acidimicrobiaceae bacterium
CCCGACCCGAGCGAAGCGGGAAGCCCGACCCGAGCGAAGCGGGAGACCCGACCCGAGGCCTCAAGGAGCGGCTCCGCCCACCGATCGGACCGGTGCACCGGGCGAGGACCGCCCGGGCCCCACCGCTGCCGTGCCCGACGCCGCCACCCCCTCCCCCACCGCCGCCCGCCACCGCCCCCGGGTCGTCCTGGTCGTCGCCGCGCTCGCCCTGCTGGGCCCGCTGCTGCCGTCGGCGGCGGCCCAGGCGGCGTCGGCCCCGTCCGCGGGCCGCGTGGACGCGCCGTTCCTCGCCGAGATCGTGGCCCCGCCCGGGACCGGGGCCGACGACCTGCCCCCGTCGGCTGCGGCGTCCACGTCGGCGCCGACGGGCTGGGGCGCCTCGGTGGTCCCGCCCAACACCGACTTCGTCCTCGCCGTGGACGGCACCGTGGACGCGGCGAGCCGGGACGTGCTGGAGGCGGCGGCCGGGATCTGGTCGGCCGTGCTCGACGTGCGGGTGCCGATCGTGGTCGACGTGTCGATGGCGCCGATGCCCTCGGGCGTGCTCGGCGCGGCCGGTCCGACGGCGGCCCACTTCGGGCGCGCCTCGTTCCCCCGACCCGACGTCCTGTACCCGGTCGCGCTGGCCAACCAGCTGGAGGGTCGGGACCTGGACCCGGGCTCCCCGGACATCGAGATGGAGCTGGCGACCACGATCGCCTGGGACAAGACGGTCGGGCAGACGCCGGCCGGCGCCCAGAGCCTGCTGTCGGTGGCGGTGCACGAGCTCGGGCACGGGCTCGGCCACACGTCCTGGGTCCGCCAGACCTCGGCCGGGTGGGCGGTCGAGTTCACCGTCGGCTCCTCGACCGTGGCCCTCGCCTACGACCGCCTCGTGGCCGACGCGTCGGGCACCGCGCTGCCGTCGCTCGACGCGTCGCTGCTCGGCACCGCGCTGACCTCACCCCTGCGCTGGCAGGGTGCCGCCGGACGGACCGGCAACGGCGGCGTCGCCCCGCGCCTGTACGCCCCGGCGGTGTTCGAGGCCGGCTCGTCGGTGGGCCACCTCGACGAGTCGACCTTCGGCGCCGCCGTCATGACCCCGTTCCTCGGCCGGGGGGAGACGCACCTGTCGATCCCGGCCGTGACCCGGGGGATGCTCGCCGACGTCGGCTGGACGATCACCACGCCCTCGACGACCACGACGACGGGCGCGCCGACCACGACCACCACCACGACGACGGCGCCGACGACCACCACCACCTCGGGCGGGACGACGACGTTCCCGGCCACGTCCCAGGGGCGGGCCGAGGCCCTGGTCGAGGCCGTCGTCCGGGACTTCCTGGGCCGACCGGCCACGGCCGGCGAGCGCTCGACCTGGTCGGCGCACCTGCTGGCCGGCGGCAGCCGGGCGGCCCTGGCCGCCGCCTTCGCCAACAGCGACGAGTGGATCGGCGTGATCGTGGACGGGCTGTACCGCTCGACGCTGGGCCGCGGACCGGACCCTGCGGGCCGGGCCCACTGGACCGAGGTGATCCGCAGCGGCACCACGCCGGCCGCGGTGGCGGCCATGTTCTACGCCAGCGACGAGTACTGGGTCCGGGCCGGGGGCACGGCGCAGGCGTGGGTCACCGACCTCTACGCCGAGGTGCTGGGCCGCACGCCCGACGCCGGGGGCCTCGCGTTCTGGGTCTCCCGCACGGCGGCGGTCGGTCGGGCACCCGTGGCGTACGACTTCTTCCAGTCCGTGGAGTCCCGCCGGGACCGGGTCGCCGCCCTCTTCCGGCACCTCCTCGGCCGCAGCCCGGATGCGGGCGGCTGGACCTACTGGGCCGGCGTGCTGGCCGACGGGCGCGACGTGTCGCTGGCCGTGTTCCTGGCCTCGAGCGACGAGTACGCCGACCGGGCCGCCCGCCGGTTCACCCGCTGAGGGTGGGCGGGCCGGGCCGGCCGGTCTGCGTCGGGGAGGGGGGATTCGAACCCCCGGCCCCCTGCCCCCAAAGCAGGTGCGCTAGCCGGACTGCGCCACTCCCCGTGACCGGGCCAACGTAGCCCGGTCGGCGGGCGCCGACGGCTCCGGCCGCGAGGTCGGGGCACCGGCCCCGGGATCAGTCGTCGGCCAGGCGGGCGAAGGCGGCGGGGACGTCGCTCGGCCCGGCCAGGGCAGCGAACCGGGCCCCGACGGCGCGGGCGAAGGCCTGGGCGTCGGCGGCGTCGTCGGCCGGGGCCAGCACGTGCAGCTCGTCGATCCCGCCCGCCTCGCGCTCGGGCTCGGTGCCCGCCGTGGGGCGGCAGTCCGACAGGAGCACGACCCGGCGCCGTCGGGCCGTGGAGCGGGCGAGCTGGGCGGTCGCGACGCGCAGCGCGAGGGCCAGGTCGGTGGGGCCGTGGCCGCGCAGGCGGAGCACGTCGTCGACGACGTCCTCGACGGCCTTGCGCTGGTCCTGGCCCTTCACGACCAGGACCCGGTCGGAGAACGCGAGGACCGAGAAGTCCTCGGGGGCCCGCTCGGCGGCGGCCGCGGCGGCGAGCGCCGCGGTGGCGAGGCGGTCCCCGAGCATCGAGCCGGACCGGTCGACCACGACGCAGACGGCGAGCTCGGGACGGGCCCAGGACCGCACGGACAGGTCCTCGGCCGACGGGGCGACGCCGGTCGCCCGGGCCAGCTGGAGCGACTCGAGGCTCGCGTCGAGGTCGAGGTCCCCGCCGGTGTCGTCCATGGGCAGGGTCCGCATCCGGCCGATGCCCCGGCGGCGGGAGGCGTCGGCCCGGGCCAGGCCGAGCACGAGCCGCCCGGCGAGGCGGCGGGCCAGGGCGCGCAGCGCCTCGTCGGTCGCGCCGACGAGGTCGCCGAGGAGGGCCAGGGTCTCGTCGGGCCGCTCGGCGAGGGCCTCCTCGATCGCGGCCTCGTCGAGGACCCCGACCTGGGGGGAGGCCTCGTCGAAGTCCTCGTGGCGGGCGGCGAGCTCGCGCCGCGACGTGGTCCGCCGCGACGACTCGGCCAGCTCGGTCTCGGCGTCCTCGCCCTCGTCGGTCCGCTCCCGGTCGTCCTGCCGCCCCCCGCCGGGCGGCGGGGTCATGCTTTTCCCGCGTCGCCTCCGTCGCCCGCGCCGTCGGGGAGGTCGATGGTGGTCGCGTACAGGTCCCAGAGCTCCTCGACGATCTGCTCGGGGGTGCGGTGGCAGGACTCGTGGACCCGGATCCGACCCGACAGCGCCATGCGGGCGGCGTCGAGGGCGGTCTCGTGGTCGTCGGGTGCCGTGCCCCGGAGGCGGCCGAGGCGGTCGGCGACGAGGGCGAGGTCGATGGCCCCGCGCACCGAGGACCCGATGCGCACGTCGGGGTGCTCCCGGGTGCCACGGACGACGGCCACGATCCGGGCGACCAGGTCGGCGTCGACGGTCCCGGTCCCGGCGGCGAGACCGGCACCGGCCTCGTGGGTGACGATGGCCAGCTCGTCCTCGAGGGACTGGTAGCCCATCGACACCCGGCACATCCGGTCGTAGACGGCGCCCGAGATCCGGGCCGTGCCCACGGCGTCGTAGGGGTTCATGGCGGCCACCATCCGGAACCCGGCGGCGGCGGGGATCCGACCGAGCCGGGGCACGGTCAGCTCCCCCTCGGACATGACGGTGATGAGGAGGTTGAGCGTCTCCTCGGGCACCCGGTTGATCTCCTCGACGTAGAGCAGGGCGCCGTCGCGCAGGGCCCGCACGAGTGGCCCGTCGACGAAGACGTCCTCGGCGTAGCCGTCGGTGAGGACGCGGGCGGGGTCGAAGTGGCCGGCGAGGCGGGCCGGGGTGAGCTCGGCGTTGCCCTCGACGAAGACGAGGTCGAGCCCGGCCCGGCTGGCGATGGCACGCAGCAGCGTCGACTTGCCCGTGCCCGGGGGGCCCTCGAGCAGCACGTGGCGGGAGGCGGCGAGCGCGGCGGTGACGAGCTCGAGCTCGCGACGACGGCCGACCACCTCGGCGACGGCGTCGTCGACGAGGGTGCGGTCGAAGGCGGCGGGGGCGGTGTCGGTCATGGGCTCCGGGCTCGGGTGCGTGGGGCGGGAACGGCACGGGGCCGCGGTCGACGACCGCGGCCCCGGAGGTCGGGCGGGTTCCGGCGGAGCCGGAGGCCCTGGACTCGAACTCAGTGCTGGTAGCGGACGAAGCCCCGGACGTTGGTGCCGTTGTTCATGTCGTCGTAGCCCTTGTTGATGTCGGCCAGGTCGTACTCCTGGGTGACGAGCTCGTCGAGCTTGAGCTTGCCCTCCTGGTAGAGGCGCAGCAGGCGGGGGATGTCGTAGCGGGGGTTGGCGGAGCCGAAGATCGACCCGACCAGCTGCTTCTGGGACAGCGTCAGGTCGAACAGCGACAGCTTCACGTCCTGGGCGTCGATGTTGGCCACCGACGTGTGGACGCAGCGCCCGCCCTTGGCGGTCATGGCCATGACCGGGGCGATGAGCTCGCCGTCGCCGACGCCGACCGTGATGATCGTCTTGTCGGCGTTGGCGCCCCAGGTGATCTCCCCGACCAGCGCCTGGGCCTCCTCGACGGAGGCCGCGGTGTGGGTGGCGCCGAAGACCTGCGCCTTCTCCCGCTTGGACTCGACCGGGTCGACGGCGACGATGTGGCGGGCGCCGGCCAGGGCCGCGCCCTGGATGGCGTTCATGCCGATGCCGCCGGCGCCGACGACCACGACGGTCTCGCCGGGCTGGACGTCGGCC
>CAZCEZ010000102.1:0-12009 GCA_964497795.1 uncultured Acidimicrobiaceae bacterium
CCCTGCCCATCCAGGCGTCCCCGCCGTCGCGGAGCTCGACGGCCTCGAACGCGCCGGTCGAGGCGCCGGAGGGCACCATGGCTCGCCCGGACGCGCCGGACTCGAGCAGCACCTCGACCTCGACGGTCGGGTTCCCACGGGAGTCGAGGACCTGGCGGCCCTCGAGGTGCTCGATGCTCGTCATCGTCGTACCGCCTGGCGGGGTCGGGGCACGTCCGTCCCGGCGGCGGCGGTCTGCCGTGCCGACGGGATCCGCGGACTGTGGCCAGTGTTGCTGGTGTGGGGCACGTTACCCGTGGCCCCGGAACGACGAAAGGACCCGTTCCGTGCCGGTGCTCCCACCGTCGGTGGACGCTGCGCGGCGCCGGAGCCGTAGGCTCTTGCCGGTGCCCGGTGTCCAGGACGTGCAGGGTGTCCACGACGTGCTCGACGCGCTCGCAGTGGCCACCGGATCGGTCGCCGTGCTGCTGCGCACCGGCGCCGTCGACGTCGACGGCACGGAGCGGGCGGCGACGATCCTGGCCGGCGCGGCCCGCGCCGCGCAGGCGGTCGCGCCGGACCTGCGGATCTCGCCGGTGGTGCCGCTGCCCGCCGGGCCCCTGGTCCGCCTCGACGACCTGCCCGCGGACGAGGCCGACCGGCTCGCGGTCGGCGACGCCCTCGCCGACGCCGTCGTCGCCGCCCACGGGCACCCCGACGACCTCGTCGCCGTGCCCCTCGACGGCCTCGCCGACCTCGACGCCGCCCGGCGGGCCGTGGTGCTCCGCCTGTTCCCCACCCCCGGTCGGGGCCTGCCGCCGGAGTGGGTCGACCTGGCCGCCGAGTGGGCCTTCGGGGGGATCTCGCCGTCGGAGCGGGTCCGGCTCCGGGTGCTCGGCGTGGAGGTCGCCGTGGCCGCGGCCGACGCGCCGGGCGTGCTGCACGCGGCGGCCCGGGTCCGGGCCTGGTGCGACGCGGTGGGCGGCGACCCGGCGGTGCGGCTCCGCTCGGCGTCGGCGTCGTTCGGGATCGCGCCCCACGTCGCGCTGGCCGCCGGCGGGGCCGGGTGCGACGACCAGGGCCTCCTGGCCCGCCTCGAGCTGCTGGCCGAGGTCGCCGTGGACGTCGACGAGGCCGCCTGGGCCGGGATCTCGATCGACGAGACCTTCGCCGAGGTCGGCACCGGTCTGGCCCGGACCCCCTGGACGGCCGGCGACGGCGCCTCGGCGAACCGGGTCGCGGGGCGCCTCGTCGACCGCTACGTGCCCGACGCCTTCTGCTTCCAGGTGCTCGGTCGGAGCCACCTCGCCGCCCTCGGTCCCGGCGCGAGCGGCCTCCCGGGCCGCACCGACCTGGGCGACGGCCGCGTCGCGCTGTGGCTGGGCGAGCCCGCCGACTGGCTCCCCGACGCCGACCCCGAGGCGGCCCGTGCCGCGGCCCAGCACGTCCTCGCCCCGCTCCTCCTCCACGCCGCCGACCTCGAGGGCGCGCTGGCCCGGGCCGGGCGGGGCGCCGAGGCCGACCCCGGACCCGGGGGCGGTGGCACGAGCGGCGAGTCGGCCGGCCCCGACATCGACCAGGTCGTCCTGGAGCCCCACGCCCACCCGCGCCGCGGCCGGCGCCTGTCGGTGCTCGAGCTCGTGGCCTGGCTGGCCGGCGAGCCCCACACCGACTCGCCCCGCGCCGCGTCCCCCGTGGTGTCGGCCTACCTCCGGGATCTCGCCATCGGCCTCGACGACGACCTCCGCCAGCGGCTCGCGCCGCTCGCCGCTGCCGTGGTCGGCACCGGCCCGGTGGAGGACCCCGCCCGCGACCCGGCCGAGCGGCACCGCTGCTGGCTGCTGGCCGACCGGCTGCTGCGCGGCCACGCGCCGAGGTGGCTGGCCGCCGCCGGTCTGGAGGAGACCGCGGCGGGCCTGTCCGCGCTCGGCTCGGTGGAGGACGACAACGACCTCGTCCGCGGCGTCGCCCTCCTCGGCGATGCGATCGTCGAGGCGAGCGCCGCCCTGGACGCGCTCCTGGCCGCAGCCGGGAGCCGGGCCGACGCGGTCGACCAGGCGGCCTGGGAGGTGTGGGAGGAGGTGGCCCAGGCCTCCGGCTGGGCCGCGACCACCGACGCGGTCGCCGCCGGCCTGCCCGGCGACCTGACCTTCGCCACCGACCAGCGGGTCATGGAGTGCAGCCGGGACCTCGACCAGCGGGAGGCCCTGACCCGCTCGACCCGGGGTCTGGGCGACGAGGTGTGGGCCACGGCGCTGTCCGGGCTCGCCGCCCTCGCCTGGCGCAGCGGCTGGGAGGCCGCCGAGGCCGTCGTGCACCACGAGACGTCGTTCTCGGTCCGGACGACGCTGAAGCGCAGCCTGCACCAGCAGCTGGCCGAGGCCGGCCAGGCCCCTGACGACGTCACCGTCGACATGGTCCTGGACGACGTGGACGACGCCGCCCGGGACGTGCTCGCCCGCCTGCTCCTCGTCGGCGACGACCGGTCCGACTGGTGGGAGCGGGGCGTGGCCGCAGGGGCGTCGGTGCCCGACGGCGAGGCCTGGCAGCGGGCCGTGGCCGCGACCCGGGACGCGCTCGGCCCGAACGTCCTCGACGAGGCCCTGGCCGAGGCCCGGGCCGAGCTGGCCCGGTGGGCCGACCGGGCGCCCCAGGTCGTGGCCCGGGCCGTGGTCGCGTCGGTGACGCGCGAGGCGTGCAGCGTGGCCGGACGCCTCGTCGCGGGCCGTGCCGCGCTGGACGCCCTGCTGGCCGGCGGCGACCACGACGCCGCCGTCGCCGCGGCGTCGGAGGCCTGCGCCGACCACGTCGACGACCTGGCGCGGGACGCGCTCGCACTGGCCGCCGAGCTCGTCGGCCGGGCCGGACCGGGCTCGGGCTAGGCCGGCCCCACGGGAGGCTGGGGCCGGTCGGCCTGGCCTCGCGTCGAGCCGCCGGCGCGCTCGATGGCCCGGCGGATGGCCTCCACGTCCATCGACAGCGACGAGACCATGGCGGCCTGGTCGCCGGCGAGGCGGTCCTGGATGCCGTCGAGCAGCGTGCCGAGCTGGGCGACGAGGGCCCGGTGGCTGGCCGCGACGGTGCGTCGCACCAGGTCGACGAGGACCTCCTGGCCCCCGATGGCGCCGCCGGTGGCCAGGGCCAGGTCGTCGCCGAGGCGACGGACGACGAGGTCGGCGACCTCGCCCGGGTCGAGGACCGGTCCCGACTCGCCGGTGCTCCCACCGGCCGGTGCGTCGGACCCGAGGGCCCGGGTCAGGGCCTGGGCGACGGTGGCCTCCCAGCCCTCGCCGGGTCCGGCGGCGACGTCGCGGCGCAGCGCGTCGACCGCCTCCACGACGGGACCCAGGTCGACGGCCTCGTCGGTCCCGCCACCGATCCGGCCCGGCCCGGTCCGCAGGGCCCGGGCGAGGCCCTCGACGTCGACCACGGGGGCGGGCAGCACGCTGAGCGCGGTCGTGACCAGCGCCTGGACGTGCTCGGCGGTCGAGGGCACGTCGGCCTCGGCGACGGCGGCGGCCACCGCGGCGCGCAGGGCCGCCGGGTCCACCACGGCCCGGACCGGGCGCGCGGCGACCGCGTCGGCGACCCGGTCGACGAGGTCGTCGACGGCGCCGGCGGCGAGCCCGGGACCACCGGCCTCGAGGGCGGCGACGCGCTCGCGCAGGGCGGCCAGGTCCCGACCGGTCGCGTCGAGGGAGGCCTGGACCGCCGCGATCGCCTCGAGGACCCGGGACAGCCCGGAGCGCCGGTCCTGCTCGGCCTGGGACGGGGCGGCGTCGGCCGCCGGCTCGTCGGGACGGGGGGTGGGGAGCCCTGCCACGGCGGGAGGCTACCCAGCGGCGCCGTCGGCGCCGGTGGCCGCCTCGTGGACCCGCCCGGCCTCGACGACGGAACGGGCGGCGGCGCGCAGGGCGGCCTCGGCGTCGACGCCCTCGGCCCGGGCCCGGGCCACGAGCGCGAGCAGGGCGGCGCCGACCCGGCCGGTGGGGTCGACGGGGCCGTCGCCCGCCCCGGGGGCGTGTCGGCCGCCGGCCTCGAGCAGCGCCTCGACGGCGGCGCCGACGGCGGGGGCCGTGACGACGTCGGGCGCCGGGGCGCCGATCCGCTCGGCCTTGGACAGCACCTTGTGGGCCCGCAGGGTGGCCGGCAGGCCGGCCGGGATCCCGTCGAAGACCGAGCCCCGTCCCTTCTCGGCCTTCTTGATCTCCTCCCACGAGGCGACCACCGCGCCGGCGTCGGAGGCGGGGACCGCGTCGGTGCCGGCGTCGGGGAACACGTGGGGGTGACGCCGCCGCAGCTTGTCGTGGATGCCACGGGCGACGTCACCGAGGGTGAACGCTCCGGTCTCGGCGGCGATGGTGGCGTGGAACACCACCTGGAACAGCAGGTCGCCGAGCTCCTCCTCGAGGTGCTCGACGCCCTCGCCCGTCTCGGGGTCGTAGCCCTCGATCGCCTCGGCGACCTCGTGGGCCTCCTCGACCACGTAGCGGGTGAGGCTGGCGTGGGTCTGCTCCCTGTCCCACGGGCACTCGACCCGCAGGGTGCGCACCAGCTCGTCGAAGCGCACCAGCTCGGCGGCGACGGGCGAGTCGACGGCGGGCACGTACACCGAGGTGAGGTGGTCGGCGGCCACGGCCCGGTCCAGGTCGGCCCAGTCGACCTCGGTGACGGCCTCGTCGGGCAGGCCGAGGCGCTGGAGGATCACGGCGCCGTCGGGTTCGTGCTCGTCGTAGGCCAGCTTCACGTCGGAGAGCACGTGGGCGGCGTGGCAGTGGGCCACGAGCAGCGCACCGGTCGCGCCGGCGGCGTCGACCGCGAAGCGGTGCCCGTCGACGAGGCGGACGCCGGCCTCGACGGGGTCGACGCCGAGCCGACCCCAGGCCAGGTCGAGGAAGCTCATGCCGGGGACGACCTCGACGTCGATGCGGGCGTCGGCCTCGAGGAGCCGGACCGTCCGCTCGAGCACGAAGGGCGATCCGGGGATGGCGTAGCCGACCTCGCCGTGGGCGGTGGCGGTCGCGACGAGGTCCTCGACGATCCGGGCGTAGACCTCGTCGAAGGTGGCGGCCGCCTCGTAGTGGTGGTCGTGGCTGGGCCGGTCCAGGTAGGGGCGGGCCGCCGGGTGCCGGCGGGTCCGCAGCGTGACGTGGTCGAGGCCGGCGAGGCGGCGGGCCGCGCCGGTCGTGGTGAGGTCCGGGCCGGCGGGACCGAGCCCCACCACGACCACGCGGGGGCGGTCGCCCGCCGCGTCGTGCGACGGCCCCGGGACCACGTCAGGCCCCGGCGGGGTCGGGCAGCTCGAGGGGCGCGGGGCGGGGGCCGGTGGGCGGCACGACGCTCACGATGCCGAGCTGGTCCGGCTGGGCCTGCCCGTAGCGGCTCGAGACCTGGACCGGAGGCGCCTCGAAGGGGCCCTGGGCCACGCCCTGCAGGTTGTTCTGGAACACGAGGTCGCGGCCGAGGCGGCGACGGAACTCCTCGGGGTACACGGCGAAGAGGGAGCCGCCCTCGGGGGTCGTGAACTGGGCGTCGACGGCGGCGAGGATCTCGTCGACCTCGGCCTCGGAGGGCTCGATGCCGGCGGCGGTCACGAGCTGGCGGGCCTGCTCGGACACGATCCGGTGCGAGAGCACGAAGGTGACGAGCGCCTGGGACCGGACGCCGGGGCGACCGGTGTCGGTGACGCCGACGATGCGCAGGAACTCGGGGTTGAGCGCCCACAGCTCGGTCTCGGCCTCGAGGTCGGCGGCGGAGATGGCCACGTCGCCGATCACGGCGGCGTCGGTGCCCCCGATGGCCGGGCCGCCGAGCTCGCCGGCGTCGGTGCACGCGCCGGCGGTCAGGGCGAGGGCGAGCAGCAGGAGGGAGATGCGTCGTCGCACGGGCAGGAGCGTACGCGGGCGCGGCCCGACCGACGAAGAGGCAGGCCGTGGGCACGCCGGCCCGGAGGGAGCGCCAGCGACCGGCAGGACGACCGGCGCTTCGCGGCTCCGTGCAACGTGGAGGCGCCCGCAGCGACGGAGGAGCGAGGACGCCTCAATCAACGAGATGACGGAGGAAGGAGACCAGGTCGACGGCGGGGTCGGCGCCCTTGGCCAGGGGGACCTCGAGCAGGCCGGACTCGGGCTTGAAGACGGCCTTCGGGCTGATCCGCTTGAGCCGCACGGTCTGCGACGCCTTGAGCGACACGGGCGACATGCGGGCCTTGAACGCCGGCCCCATGAAGCCGTCACCGGGGATGACGGCCACCTCGGTGATGCCGAGCCGGTGGCACTCGGCGCGGAGGCGGGCGACCTCGAGCAGCGCCTGGGCCGGTTCGGGGATCGGGCCGTACCGGTCCTGCCACTCGGCGGCGATGTCGTCGACCTGGGCGTCGGAGGTGACGGCGGCGAGGCGGCGGTAGGCCTCGAGGCGCAGCTCCTCGCGCTCGACGTAGTCCTTGGGGAGGTGGGCGTCCTTGGGCGTCTCGATCTTGACCTCGGCGGGCTCGGTGATCGGCTCGCCCTTCAGCTCGGCCACGGCCTCGGTGACCATCTGGCAGTACAGGTCGTAGCCGACGGCGGCGATGTGGCCGGACTGGCCGGTGCCGAGCAGGTTGCCGGCGCCGCGCAGCTCGAGGTCGCGCATGGCGATCTTGAACCCGGACCCGAGCTCGGTCGACTCCCCGATGGTGCGGAGGCGCTCGTAGGCCTCCTCGGACAGCACGACGTCCTTGGGGTGGAACAGGTAGGCGTAGGCCCGGCTGCCGGACCGGCCGACGCGGCCGCGGAGCTGGTGGAGCTGGCCGAGCCCGAGCAGGTCGGCGCGCTCCACGACGAGGGTGTTGACCGTGGGCATGTCGATGCCGGACTCGATGATCGTCGTGCACACCAGCACGTCGTAGGCGCCCTCCCAGAAGTCGAGGACGATCTGCTCGAGGCTGCCCTCGTCCATCTGCCCGTGGGCGATGGCGATCCGCGCCTCGGGGACCAGCTCGCGCAGCTCCTCGGCCTTGCGCTCGATGTCACGGACGCGGTTGTGGACGTAGAAGACCTGGCCCTCGCGCAGCAGCTCGCGGCGGATGGCCTCGGCGACGGGACGCTCGTCGTACTCGCCGACGTAGGTGAGGATCGGCTGCCGGTCGGCGGGCGGCGTCTCGAGCAGGCTCATGTCCCGGATGCCGGTCAGGCTCATCTCGAGGGTCCGCGGGATCGGCGTGGCGGTGAGGGTGAGCACGTCGACGTCGTGGCGCAGCTCCTTGATCTTCTCCTTGTGCTTGACGCCGAAGCGCTGCTCCTCGTCCACGACCAGCAGCCCGAGGTCCTTGAAGGACACCTCCTTGTTGAGCAGCCGGTGGGTGCCGACGACGATGTCGACGGCACCGGTCCGCAGACCCTCCATCACCTCGCGCGCCTGGGCCGCGGTCAGGAAGCGGGACAGCACCTCGACCCGGACGGGGTGGTCGGCGAAGCGCTCGGAGAAGGTGGCGAAGTGCTGCTGGGCGAGCAGCGTCGTCGGGACGAGCACGGCGACCTGCTTGCCGTCCTGCACCGCCTTGAACACGGCCCGCAGCGCGACCTCGGTCTTGCCGAAGCCGACGTCGCCGATGACCAGGCGGTCCATGGCGACCTCGGCCTCCATGTCGGCCTTGATGTCCTCCACCGCCCTGCGCTGGTCGGGCGTGGGCTCGAAGGGGAAGGCCTCCTCGAACTCGGCCTGCCAGGGCGTGTCGGGGCTGAACGCGTGCCCGCCCGAGGCCAGGCGCTTCTGGTAGAGCACGACGAGCTCCTGGGCGATCTCGGTGACCGCCGAGCGGACCTTGGCCTTCGCCTTGGACCACGAGTCCCCGCCGAGCCGGGTGAGGCTGGGCGTGTCGCCGCCGGTGTACTGGCGGACGGCGTCGATCTGGTCCGAGGGGACGTAGAGCTTGTCGCCGTCGCGGTACTCGAGCAGCAGGTAGTCGCGCTCGACCCCGCCGATGGCTCGCTTGACCATGCCGGCGTAGCGCGCCACGCCGTGCTGGTGGTGCACGACGTGGTCGCCGACCTTGAGGTCCTCGAAGAACTTCTGGGCGTCGCGCTTGCGGACCCGGGCCTTGCGGTGGCTGCGACGCCGGCCGGTCAGGTCGGCCTCGGCCAGCAGGGCCAGCTTCACGCCGGGGAGGATGACGCCCCGCTCGAGCTGCTCGACGACGACCTCGGCGGTCACGCCGGCCTCGGCGCACAGCTCGGCGAGCCGGGTCCGGGACCCCTCGCCGTCGGCGGCGACGACGATCCGGTAGCCGTCGTCCCGCAGGTCGCGCAGCTGGCGGCCGCGGCGGTCCTCGTCGCGGGCCGAGGCGCCCGTGCCCGCAGCCGGCGTGACCTGGAAGGTCATCGCCCGCACGGTCGGGGTGTCGGGGCCGTCGGCGACCGTGGACACCTGCCAGGTCGGGGCCTCGGTGCGGGCCAGGATGCGGTCGAAGTCGAGGTGGAGCTGGGGGAACGGCGAGCCGGCGCCGGCGCCGCCGTCCGTCGGGCCCTCGTCCTCGGCGACGGGCACGCCCCAGGTGCGGGCGAGGCTGCGGGCCAGGTCGGCCTCCTCGGCCAGGAACTCCCCGGCGCGGTCGCGCATCCGGCGCGGCTCGAGGAGCAGGACCTGGGCGTCGTCGGGGAGCAGGTCGGCGAGGAGCTGCTCCTCGGTGGCCAGCCACGGCACCCACGACTCCATGCCGTCGAAGAGCTGGCCGTCGGCCAGGCGCTCCCAGTGCTCGCGCCCCCAGGGCTGGCTGGCGACGAGCTGGGCGGCGCGGGCGCGGACCGCCTCGGTGGGCAGCAGCTCGCGGCACGGCAGCAGCTCGACGGCCTCGACGTCGTCGGTGGCCCGCTGGTCGGTGACGGAGAACTCGGTGAGCCGGTCGACCTCGTCGCCCCACAGGTCGATGCGAGCGGGGCGGTCGGCGGTGGGCGGGAACACGTCGACGATGGACCCGCGCACGGCGACCTCGCCGCGGTGCTCGACCTGGTACTCGCGCCGGTAGCCGACCGACACGAGCCAGCGGACGAGCTCCTCGGGGTCGACCGTGTCGCCCCGGCCCACGGTGCGGACGGGCACCTCGGTGGCGCCGGGGGCGAGGCGCTGGATGAGGGCGCGCACCGGCGTGACGATCACGGCCGGGAGGCGGTCGGGGTCGGCGAGGCGCCGGAGGGTGTGGAGGCGCCGGCCCATGGTCTCGACCGCGGGGCTGACCCGCTCGAAGGGCAGGGTCTCCCATGCCGGGAAGTGCTCGACCTCGTCCTCGCCGAGCAGCGCGCGCAGGTCGTTGACCAGGCGCTCGGCGTCCGCCGTGGCCGGCGTGGCGACGACCACGGGGCGGCGGGTGGAGCGGTGGGCGAGCCCGGCGACGAACAGGGCGCGGGCCGGTTCGGGGACGGTGACGACGGCGTCGCGGCGGCCGAGGACGGCGAGGATGCCGGGGTCGTCGGCGGCGACGCGGGGCAGGTCGTGGAGGGCGGCGACGGGAGCGGGGGCGGTGGTCGACATGGCGGGGTGCGGGCCTTCGTGGGGTGCGCGACGCCCTCGGCGGCGCGCGGCGACGGGGCGTCGGAGACGACGCCCGGGGGGCCGTCAACGGTACCGGCCGCTCCGCTGGGCGCGGCAGCCGCCGGTCAGCTCCGCTGGTTGGCCCGGGCCATCGCCGCGTCGACGCCGTCGTCGAGGATGGCCTCGACGGCGTCGGCCGCCCGCTCGATGGCCACGTCGAGGTCCTCGCGCTCGCGCTTGCCCGGTCGTCGGAGCACGTGGTCGGCGCCCTGCTGGGAGCCGGGCGGCTTGCCGATCCCGATGCGGACCCGGAGGAAGTCCTGGGTGCGGAGGTGGTCGGCGATGGAGCGCAGCCCCTTGTTGCCGGCCAGCCCGCCACCCGCCTTCACCTTGAGCCCGCCCGGGGGGAGGTCGAGCTCGTCGTGGACGACGACGACCTTGGTGGCGGCGTCGATGCCGTGGCGCCGGACGAGGGCGACGGCGGCCCGACCGGCGTCGTTGTAGTACGTCGTGGGCACCGCGACGACGAGGCGGCGCATGCCGGGTGACGGTCGCAGCTCGGCGACCTCGGCGTGCTCCTTGCGACTGGCCGCGAGGCGCTCGCCGTGCCGGGCCGCCAGCACCGAGACGCAGTCGGCCCCGGCGTTGTGGCGGGTCCGGGCGTAGTCCGCGCCCGGGTTCCCGAGCCCGATGACGAGCAGGTCGGCCGGGGTGCCGCGGCGCCCGGCCCCGGCGGCGAAGGGGTCGGCGTCTGCTCCTCGACGGGCCATCTCGCCTCGTTCGGTCGTGCGGTCTGTTCGGCCGGTGCGGGCGGCCGGGCGGGACGCCGTGGCGTCCCGCCGGCCGGGGTCCGATCAGCCCTCGGCGTCGTCCCCGCCGTCGCCCTCGGCGTCGCCGTCCTCGGACTCGGCGGCCTCGCCGCCCTCGCCCTCCTCGGACTCCTCGCCGTCCTCGGTGTCCTCGACGATGACGTCGGGCACGGAGGCGGATGCGACGACCTCGTCGGGGTCGACGTTGAGCTCGACGCCGTCGGCCAGGACGATGTCGCTGGCCCGGATCGGGGTGTCCAGGGTCAGCTCGGCGACGGACACCTCGAGCTCGTTGGGGATGGTGCCCGGCTTCGCCGACACGGCGAGGCTGAACATGACCTGGTCGAGCACGAGCCCGTCGAGGTTGTCGCCCTCGGTGTCGACGAGCACGATCGGCACGTCGACGTCGATCGGCTTGTCCCGGTCGATGAGGATGAAGTCGACGTGGATGACGTCGCGCCGGATGGGGTGGCGCTGCATGTCCCAGACGATGGACAGCTTCTCGTCGCCGTCGAGGTCCAGGGTGATCAGGGCGTTCATGCCGGCGTCGGTGGTGAGCGCGGCGCGCAGCTCGGGCCAGTCGACGGCGATGGCGCGGGGCTCGCTGTCCAGGCCGTACACGACGGCGGGGATCTTGCCCTCGGCCCGCATCCGCTTGGCGGGGCGGGTGCCCGTCGGGCGGGTGGTGTCGGCCTTGAGGAGGATCTTCTCGGCAGCAGCCATGGTGGTACGTCTCCTGGTTCAGCGGCCCGGGATGGTCTGGTGGTCGGCGCGGGAGTGCGCCGGCACCCGCCGGACACGAGCGGGAGACTCTACGGAAGACCCGGTCGGACGCCCAAGCCCACGGCGGACGTCACGACGCCGGCCCGGAGGGAGGCGCCAGCCGACCGGTCGGACGGATTGCGGGTCGCGGCTCCGTGCAACGTGGGAGCGCCCGCAGCGGAGCGAGGACGCTCCGATGTCACGTCTGGTTCTTGCCGCCGAAGAGCTCCGAGACGCTGGTGTCCTCGAACACGGCGTCGATGGCCTTGGCCAGGATCGGGGCGATCGAGTGGACCTCGAGCTTGTCGAACTGCTTGTCGCTGGGCAGCGGCAGGGTGTTCGTGGCGATGAGGCGCCCGATGGAGGAGTTCTTGATGCGGTCGACGGCGGGGCCGGACAGCACGGCGTGGGTGCAGGCGGCGTGGACCTCGGCGGCGCCGTGCTCCATGAGCTGCTCGGCGGCGGCGACCATGGTGCCGGCGGTGTCGATCATGTCGTCGATGAGGACGCAGACCCGGCCCTCGACCTCGCCGACGACGTCCTTGGCCTCGACGCTGTTCTTGGCGCCCTTGACCCGCCGCTTGTGGACGATGGCGAGGTCTGCGTGGAGCTCGTTGGCGTACTGCTCGGCCACCTTCACCCGTCCGGCGTCGGGCGAGACGACGACGAGGTCGTCGCCGAGGCTCTTCATGGCCTCGATGAGCACGGGCCGGGCCTGGAGGTGGTCGACGGGGCCGTCGAAGAAGCCCTGGATCTGGCCGGAGTGGAGGTCGATGGAGACCAGCCGCGTGGCGCCGGCGGCGGCGAACATGTTGGCGACGAGCTTGGCGGTGATGGGCTCGCGGCCCTCGGCCTTCCGGTCCTGGCGGGCGTAGCCGTAGAACGGGCAGACGGCGATGATCCGCTTGGCCGAGGCCCGGCGGGCGGCGTCGATCATGATCAGCTGCTCCATGAT
>CAZCEZ010000103.1:0-11830 GCA_964497795.1 uncultured Acidimicrobiaceae bacterium
GAGGCGCCAGCCGACCGCCGGACGAGCCACGTGTCGCGGCTCCGTGCAACGGGAGGCGGCGAGGAGCGCAGCGACGAAGCCGCCTCTAGATGCGCGGCAGCCCCTGGTGCTTGTCCATCATGTCGGCCATCACGCCCCGGATGAACTCGTCGGCCTCGTCGGTCATGCCGCCGGCGACGCCGCCGTAGACCGCGGCCGAACCGGGGGCCTCACCGGCGGCGTGCTTGGCGAGGGCGTAGGGCACTGCCTCGTCGAGGTCGGCGGCGAAGCGCTCGACGACGCCGTCCTGGGTCTGGGGGCGGGTGACGGCCATGTGGATGGCGTTGGGGTACTGCTGGCCGTTGAACCGCCAGCCACGCAGCTTCATGAAGTCGTTGACGTGGTAGATGTCGAACTCGCCGCCACCGCCGGGGTCGCTGGTGAAGCTGAAGCAGAAGGTGGGGTCGCCCAGGACGCGCAGCTCGGGGTGGCTGCGCACGGCCTCCTGCATCGCGAACGCGGTGTCGAAGATCTGCTTGGCGTACTCGCGGTAGCCGGCCCGCCCGAGGCTGACCATCGACGCCCACGTGGCGGCGAGCAGGCCGCCCGAGCGGGACCCGTCCATGCCGGGCGAGCAGTACTTGCCGCCGGTCCAGTCGGTGCGGAAGAAGTACTGCGCGTTGCGCACCTCCTTGTCCCGGAACAGCAGCGTGGACGTGCCCTTGAGGGCGTAGCCGTACTTGTGCGTGTCGGCCGAGATGCTGGTGACCCCGGGGAGGCGGAAGTCGAAGACGGGGATCTGGTCGTGGCCGAGCTCCTCGCCGAAGGGGAGGATGAACCCGCCGAGGCAGCCGTCGACGTGGAGGCCGACGTCGCGCTGGACCGCCAGCTCGGACAGCTCGGGGATGGGGTCGACGGTGCCGTAGCCGTAGTTGCAGGCCGAGCCGACGATGGCGATGGTGTTCTCGTCGATGGCCTCGGCCACGACCTCCGGGCGCACGACCGTGGTGTCGGGGTCGACGGGCACGTTGCGGATCTCGATGCCGAACAGGTGGCAGCCCTTGTCGAAGGCGGGGTGCGACGTCTCGGGCTTCACCACGTTGGGGTTCGTGATGCCCTTCGCGTCGCGGGCGTGGTCCCGGTAGGCGAGCAGGGCGTGCATGATCGAGCCGCTGCCGCCGCTCGTGACCATGCCGGCGGTGTCGTGGCCCCGCGCCTCGGCGGCCGAGCCGTGCATCAGGTCGAGGGCCATGGCGATGACCTCGCCCTCGAAGCGGGTGGCGCTGGGGCACATGTCGCGCTGGAGGATGTTCATGTGGCCGAACAGGCCGAACACCTCGTTGAGGAACGCGTAGTGGTCGTGGTCGCCGCAGTACATCGACCCCGAGCAGGTGCCGTCCTCCCAGGCCGCATCCTCCTCCCGGGCGAGCTGGCGGAGCTCGGCGAGGATCGCCTCCCGGCTCCGGCCCTCCGAGGGCAGGCCCCGGTTCACGGGGAAGCGGTCGGCGTAGGGGTAGAGCGAGGACATGGGCGGGAACCGTAGGTCGCTCGGTGCGGTCAGGGGGCGGCGTGCTCGGCGACCATGCCGCGCACGACGAGGGCGTTGGCGGTGGAGAAGCCCTGCTCGATGAAGTCGGCGGCGTTGAACATCAGCGAGCAGGGCGTGCCCTCGCCGGTGCCGGTGGCCGGGTCGACCTCGTCGCCGTCGACGCCCTCGGCGCAGTTGCCGTAGTGGTGCTGGCCGCCGAGGAGGTGGCCGATCTCGTGGGCGGTGACGACGGCGTTGGCGTCGACGCCGAACACGACCGGGCCGACGGCGTAGTCGCTCGGGGTGCGGCCCTCGGCCACGGAGAAGGCCCGGTCGGGGTGGGCGACGCCGCCGATGCACTCGGCGAGGCCGGCGACCGCGGTCTGGCCGAGCTGCTGGATGTCGCGGGTCGTGATGGTGTGGACGACGTCCACGCCGGCGGGCCGGACGCCGCCCACGAAGGCACGGGCCGCGGCGTTGATGGCCGCGGCGTCGTCGGTGCCGAAGTCGACGACCTCGAAGCCGACGGGGGTGAGGTCGACGTCGAGGGCCTCGTAGGACCTCTGGGCGCGGGCCAGGATCGCCTCGGCCTCCTCGCGGGGCATGCCGGCGTCGAGCAGGACGAGCACGTCGACCGACAGCCGCCCGGCGCTCGTCGCACCGGTGGCGGCGGCGAGCGGGTCGCCGACGATGGTGGCCAGGCCCGTCGGGTCGGACCCGGCGGCGCCGTCCACCGACTCGAGGCCGCACACCGACTCCTCGTCCCGCACGGTCGGCTCGCCGAGGTCGGTCACCCGGGCGAAGGCCCGGTACTCGGCAGCCGGGTCCTGGCTGAGCGGGGACTGCACCGCGACGAGGTAGGTGCCGGGGGCGACGTCGCGCCACTCGATCCGGTCGTCGCTGCCCAGCTCGGTGGCGCGGGCCAGCTCGGTGCCGTCCTCGGCGTAGAGGTACAGGTCGAACTCGGCGATGCCCGGGGCGTCGGTGCCGATGCCGAGGAGCACGTCGAGGGCCGGTGACGGCCCGTCGCCGTCGGCACCCTTCGTCCTGCCTCCCCCCTGGCCCGGGTGGGGCTTGCCGCTGCCCGTGGTCCCCCCACCGGTCGACGCGGTGCTGCCGGCCGCCAGGTCGCCGACCTCGAGGGTGAAGACGTCGCAGGTCGGGTCCGGCACCGCGACCTGGCACCCGACGCCGCTGAAGCCGACGGTCTGGACGGGCACGGTCCCGGTCCACGTCACCTCCGTCGTGGTCCCGTCGATCCGGCCGTCGGCCGGCGTGGCCGCCTCGGCCGGCGCGAGCAGCGCGGTGGCGGCGAGGGCGGCCAGGGACAGGGCACCGAGGGCACCCGTGCGGCGGGGGTGGCGCGTCATGGCACGGGGTTCGGCGTCGACGCCGTCGCTTCCTCCCGGTCGCGGGATCGTCGTGCGACGGCCCTTCGCGGTGCCGGGTGCCGGGTGCCGGATGGCCGGACCGGGGGGCCGGGCGGGATCGGCGCCCCCGGTCCGGGCCCCGGCAGGTCCGACTTGTGTCGCACCCGAGGACACAATCCTAGGTTGGTCGGACCAATCCTGCCAAGCGTCGCTCCGACTGCGAGCGGGTGCGTGCACGTGGAGCACCATTGGGGCATGGCGGAGACGGAGTGGAGCGAGGGTGCGCGCGCGACCGTGGTCGACCGGCTCGTGGACCGCCTGATCGACGACATCGTCGACGGCGCCGTCGCCATCGGGGCCCCGCTGCCGCCCGAGCGGGAGCTGGCCGAGACCTTCGGCGTGAACCGGGCCACCATCCGCCAGGCCGTGGCCCGCCTCGAGCAGATCGGCCTGGTGTCGCGACGGCAGGGCTCGGGCACGGTGGTGCGCGACCCGCGCGCCCTCACCGCACCCGAGGTGGTGGCGCGCCTCGGCCGGCGGGACCAGATCGCGCTCGTCGAGGACCTCCTGGAGATCCCCGAGGCGCTCGGGCACCTGATCGGTCGGCGGGCCCAGCCCAACCTCGGCCCCGACGACGTCGCACGGCTCCGCGAGCTGGTCGACCGGGTGACCGAGGTCGAGGCCCTCGACGTCCGCCAGGACCTCGAGCTGGCCGTCTTCGCCGTGCTGGTCGAGGCCGGGAGGAGCCGCGCCCTCGCCGCGTTCCTCGCCTGGGTGTCCCAGGTCTACGAGGAGCTCGCCGGCGCCGGTGGCTCGCGCATCCCGTTCCCCGCGTTCCGGCGGCCCTACGAGGACGCCGACGCGCTCCGGGCTCGCCTGGCCCGGGTGGTCGACGTGGCCGAGGCGGGCGGCGACCTGGGCGTCGCCGTGGCGGCCCACGCCACGGCCACGGCCGACCTGATCCGTGCCGCCCTGCGGGCGGATGCCGACGGGGAGGCAGGACCGGGCTGAGCCCGCCGTCCTAGCGTCGGCCCGGTGACGTCGCTGCTGGCCGCGCTCGGCCTCGTGTTCCTCGCCGAGCTCGGCGACAAGACCCAGCTGCTGGCCGTGGGTCTGGGGGCTCGCCACCGGGTCGGTCCGGTGCTGGCGGGCATGGCGCTCGGCTACGGGGTCTCCAACCTGCTGTCCGCCGTCGTGGGCGGCCTGCTCGGCGCCGCGCTGCCGACCCGGGCGCTGGGGCTGGGCGGCGGGCTGCTCTTCGTCGTCTTCGGCGTGCTCAGCCTGCGGCGGGCGGCCGACGACGAGGAGGTCCCCGACCTGCCGACCGCCCACGTGGTCCGGAGCGTCGCGCTGACGATCTTCGTGGCCGAGGCGGGCGACAAGACCCAGCTGGCCACCGCAGCGCTCGCCGCCCAGGGGAGCCCGGTGCTGGTGTGGGTCGGGGCGACCGTGGGGATCACCCTGTCGGGCGCCGTCGGCGTCCTGGTCGGGCGCGGGCTCGGAGCCCGGCTGCCCGAGCGCGCCCTCGAGCTGGCGTCGGGGGTGCTGTTCGTCGCGTTCGGCCTCGTGCTGCTGGCCACGTCGGCCTGAGCCTCGACGCCCGGGTCGGCGGCGGCGCCGCCGGGCCGCTCAGCGCGGCTTGGAGGCGAGCACCCCGTCGGCCTCGAGCCGGTCGACCTCGCCGGGGTCCCAGCCGAGCTCGCCGACGAGCACGTCCCGGTTGTGCTCGCCGAGGTAGGGGGCGCGGTCGTCGAGGCGGGGTCGGACGCCGTCGAGAACGAGCGGGAACCCGGGGATCGTGACGGTCCCGGCCACCGGGTCCACCACGTCGCGGATCATCCCCCGCTCCAGGAGGTGGGGCTGCTCGGCGAACTCGGCGGGCGAGAGCACCTTCGAGCAGGGGACCCGGTGGGCCTCGAGCGCGTCGAGCACGGCGTCGTCGGTGGCGAAGCCGGCCATCCACGACTCGATCAGGGCGGTCAGCTCGTCGCGGTGGGCGAGGCGGCCGTCGTTGTTCGCGAACCGGGCGTCGCCGCCGAGCTCGGACCGGCCCATGGCGTCCCACAGCCCCTGGATCTGGTTCTGGGTGCAGAAGACGACGATCCAGCCCTGGGGTCCCCGGAACACCCCGCCGGGGGACGACGGCTGGTAGTGGCGCCCGGCCCGCATCGGCACGTAGGGCTCGGGGGCGTCCGCGGTGATCGACGGCGCGTAGACGGACGTCTCGTGCAGGTGGAGCAGCGAGTCGACCATGGCGGCGTCGACGTAGCAGCCCCGCCCGGTGCGCTCGCGGCGCAGCAGGGCGAAGCCGATCCCGGCGAACGCGTGGACGCCGGCCACGGTGTCGGCCAGGCCGATGCCGACGAAGGTGGGCGGGCCGTCGGGATCACCGGTGAGGTGCATGATCCCGGCGTAGGCCTGCATGGTGAAGTCGAAGGCGGGCTTGGACGCCAGCGGCCCGGTCTGGCCGAACCCGGACACCGAGGCCATCACGAGGCCCGGGTTGGTCGACGACAGCTCCTCGTAGGACCAGCCCCGACGGTCCATGACCCCGGGGCTGAAGTTCTCCACCACGACGTCGACGGTGTCGGCCAGCTCGCGCACGGCCCGCCGCCCGGCCTCGGCACGCAGGTCGAGGCACACCGAGCGCTTGCCCCGGTGCTGCTGGACGAAGAACCCGGCCCGCCGGTTCCGCCGGGGCGTGAAGGCGCGGGACGGGTCGCCGAAGGGGGCGGCCTCGACCTTCACCACGTCGGCGCCGAGCTCGGCGAGCAGCCGGGTGCACGCCGGGCCGGCCAGGTACTGGGTCAGGTCCAGGACCCGGAGGCCGTCGAGCCAGGGACCCTCGGGGGCGTCCACCGGTTCAGTCGCCCCCGCCCGAGCGCCGGGCGGCGAGCCGGTCGACCACCTTGCCGACCCGCTCGGTCGTCGACTGGAGCGGGGCGAGGGTGCCCGAGACGGCGGCCACGGTCGTCTCGAGCTCACCGATCGACCGGTCGAGGGACGCGAGGGTCGGCACGAGGTGGTCGAGGGCGGCGACGGGGGCGAGCACCTCGGCGAGCCGCTCCAGCGTGTCGGCCAGGCCGGCGAGGCGCTCCACGGCCGGACCGAGCCCGGCCAGGCCCTCGAGCGCGGGGCCGAGCTCGGCGAGCACCGCCAGCGACGGCGCGACCGATGCCAGCTCCTCGAGGGCGGGGGCGACCCGGGCGAGGTCGGCCAGGGTCTGGTCGAGGCCGGCCAGTGCCTCGAGGGCCGGGGTCACGTCGGCGATCCGCCCGAGGCGCTCGTCGAAGTCGGCGATCCGGGCGACGTCCGGGCCGAGGCGGGACACGTCCTCGACGGCGCCGGCGAGCGCAGGCAGGGCCAGGATGCCGCGGATCGCGTTCTCGAGGTCGCCGCCGATCCGGGACAGCGGCGTGCTGGGTCGGTCGGGGGTGGCCGGCACGCTCACTCCGGGGTGACGTAGGCGGCCGTGATGCCACCGTCGACGGTGAACGTGGCGCCGGTCAGGTAGGAGGAGTCGTCGGTGGCGAGGAACAGCGCGGCCTTGGCCATCTCCTCGGCCTCCCCGAACCGGCCCATGGGCACGTGCACGAGGCGGCGCTGCCTCTTCTCCTCGGTGTCGAGGAAGTCCATGAGCAGCTTGGTGCGCAGCGGGCCCGGGCACAGGGCGTTCACCCGGATGTTCTCCCGGGCGTGGAGCACGGCCAGCTCCCGGGTCATGGAGAGCACCGCGCCCTTCGACGCGGTGTAGGCCAGCTGCGGCGTGGCGGCGCCGAGGAGGGCGACGAAGGAGGCGGTGTTGACGATCGCCCCGCCGCCGGCGTCGCGCATGGCCGGGATGCCGTACTTGCAGCCGAGCCAGACGCCCTTGACGTTGACGGCCAGCGTCCTGTCCCACACGTCCTCGGTGGTCGTCTCGGCGTCGCCGTCGTCGGCGAGCATGATCCCGGCGTTGTTGAACAGGACGTCGAGGCGGCCGAACTCCTCGATCGTCCGGTCGACCATGCCCCGCACCTGCTCCTCGGAGGCCACGTCGACGGTGAGGGCCAGGCCCCGGCCGCCCGCCGCGGTGATCTCGTTGACGACGGCGTTGGCGCCGTGGTGGTCGCGGTCGGCGCAGACGACGGTGGCCCCCTCGGAGGCGAACAGGCGGGCGGCGTGGGCGCCGATGCCCGACGCCGCACCGGTGACGATGGCGGTCTTCCACTGCAGCTTCACGGGGTCGCCTCCTGGGCGGTCGGGGTGCGGCGGTCTCCGGCCCCGGGCGCGGCGCACCGGGCGACGAGGGCGTCGAAGAGGGCCTGCTGGGTCGGATCCTGCGCCGCGGTCAGCTCGGGGTGCCACTGGACGGCGAGCAGGAACGGGTGGGTGTCGTGCTCCGTGGCCTCGACCGTGCCGTCGGGGGCACGCCCCACGACCCGCAGGCCGTCGGGCACGCGGTCGACGGCCTGGTGGTGCCACGACATCGGGGTGACCGAGGTCGCGCCCATGGCCCGGGCGACGAGCGAGCCGGCCTCGACCTCCACCGGGTGCGGCGTGGGCGTCGCCGGGCCGCGCGGCACGTCGGGCTCGATCCGGTGCCGCTCGGCCCCGGGCACCCCGGCGAGGTGGTCGGGCAGGTGCGCCACCAGCGAGCCGCCGAGGGCCACGGCGAGCACCTGGGACCCACGGCAGATGGCCAGCGTCGGCAACCCGGTGGCCAGGATCCGGTGGACGACGGCGATCTCGGTGGCGTCCCGGGCGGGGTCGAGCTGGTACACGGTCTCGTGGCCGGTCCCGCCGTAGGTGGCGGGGTCGACGTCGCCCCCGCCGGCGAGCACCAGACCGTCGAGGCGGTCGAGCAGCGCGGCGGGCTCGGCCACCCCGGGGGGCACGAGGACGGGCTCGCCGCCGGCCCGGCGCACGGCGGCCACGTAGGGCTCGGGCAGCTCGTAGCGGTCCGCGGCGTTCGGCGGGTAGGTGGTGATCCCGATGAGGGGAGGGGCGCCCGGCATCGGGGCGGACGCTACACAGCGCCCCGGCCGTCCGGTCGTGGACGGCCCGGACCGAGGAGGTGGTGGCCCCGGACCCCCTGGCGGGTGGGGGTCCGGGGTCACCGTCCCGGCTGCGACGGGTGGCGGGAACCCGGAGCCGAGAGCCGACGCCGCCACCCGGTCGGGTGCGGCGCGAGCGGAGGGGTCAGACGACGACGGCGGGGGCGTCGACGACGGGGGCAGGCCGGGACCCGGGCGCCGCGGCCGTGCAGGTGGCGGTCGGGCCCTGGCCGGCGAGCAGGGCCCCGATCCGCTCCGCGCTCATGGCGGGTCCGAAGAGGTACCCCTGGGCGTGGGTGCAGCCGAGGCGTCGGAGCATGGCGAGCTGGGCGACGGTCTCCACGCCCTCGGCCACGACGCGCAGGCGGGCGGGCCGGGCGAGGGCGAGGGTCACCTCGACCATGGCCCGTCCGTCGCCGCTCGACGCCTCGGCGGGGAGGCGGAGCCCGGCCACGAAGCGCCGGTCGATCTTGATCACGTCGGGGCGGACCCGCTCGAACTGCTGGAGGGTCGACTCGGCGGTGCCGAAGTCGTCGAGGGCCAGGCGGACCCCGGAGGCGCGGAGGTGGTCGAGGACGTGCGCGGCCCGGGCGCCGTCGACGGCCTCGATCTCGGTCACCTCGACGAGGAGGCGCTCGGCGCCGATGATCGCGATGCAGCGGTCCACGGCCACGCCGAGGCCGGGGCGCTCGACGTCGCTCGCGTCGGCGTTGACCGAGACGGACACGGCCGAGGCGCCGGCGGCGTCCCAGGCCGCGACGTCGCGCGCCACGGCGTCGAGCACGAGGGCGGGCACGTCGACGCCCTCGGCGCGCAGACGTCCCAGCAGGGGTCGGGGGGAGCGGGGGACGCCGTCGATGCAGCCGCGCAGGAGCGCCTCGACCGCCGCCGTGCGGCCCGTGCGCAGGTCCACGATCGGCTGGTAGTGCACCGAGATCTCGGTGCTGGGCGTCCATCGCTCCACGGGACCGAGCATCCCCGCCACCGGGGTACCGCGACCACGTGTCTCCCGGGAGACAACTGCGCGCACGATCGGTTCGCGTGCGATGGATCGCCTCGGTCCCGGTCGGCCCGACCGGCTCAGCCGCGCTCGAGGCGGCGCAGGGCGGCGACGGCCTCGGCCCGACTGGCGACGCCCAGCTTGCGGTAGGCGCGCCGCCGGTAGGTGCGCACGGTGTTGTGCGACAGGTGGAGGACCTCGGCGATCTCCCGCTCGGTCAGGTCGCCGCCGAGGGCCCGGACGACCCGGCGCTCGCCGTCGGTCAGGTCGTCGCCGAGGCGGGGGCCGCCGTCCTCGCCGTCCACGGCGTCCGCGGCCCGGGCGACGAGGGCGTGCAGGACACCGGGCTGGGGGGCCGACTCTGCGATGCGCCGCGCCTCGGCCAGGTGCGCGATCCGAGCGGCGTCGTCGCCGGCTCGCACGGCCTGGACCAGCTCGGCGAGCACCGCCGACAGCGGGGCGCGCAGCCGCGGGGCGGCTGCCGCCGTCCACGCCGTGGCCCGCTCGGCGTCCTCGCCGTCACCGACCAGGGCGAGCGCCGCCGGACCGAGGAAGTCGCCCTGGCTCGCCCCCTCCCCGATGTGGCTGGCCGCGATGGCGGCGTGGATGGGCGCGACGGGGTCGTCCTGCAACCAGGCCACGAGCGCGAGCGTGCCGTGCAGGGTCCCCCGGGCCACCGGGCTCCACCGGTCCCGGGCGGTGGCGGCCAGGAGCAGCTCCCGGCACTCGTCCAGCTCCCCCGCCCCGAGGAGCGCGACGCCCAGCAGGATGGGCGTCGCCCCCGGGACCAGACCCCGGTACGCGCTCGGCATCCCGGTCGGGACGCGGTCGGCGGCCGCGACCATCCGGCGGGCCTCGGCGAGGGCGTCGTCGAGTCGGCCCTCGAGGCGGGCCAGGTTGCAGCGCACCGCGGCCGCCTCGCCCGCGACGAGGTCGGCGAGGTCGTCGGGGACGGGGAGCGCCTCGACGAGCGCCAGCGTGGCGGCCGACGCCCGGCTGCGCTGCGACAGGGCCTCGGCCCACGCCTTCACGAGGTACAGCTCGACCCGGCTCGGGGCCGCGGCCAGGCACCGGTCCACGATCCCGAGGATCCGCTCGGCGTGCGGTCCGGCGGACCAGGCGTGGTGGTGGGCGAGGAGGAGGTCGACGAGGGGCGCGGCGTCCGGCTCGGCGGCCACGAGGTCCAGGGTCGCGTCGACGAGTCCCCGGTCGGCCAGGTGCCGGGCGGCCGTGGCCCGGGTCCGGGTGAGTGCCTCGGGATCCTCGAGGGATCGCTCGACCGTGACGTGGTGGCGCACCCAGCCGGGGACGCGCATGGTCCCGTCGGGGCCGTCGGCGAGCAGGAAGCGGGTGTGGAGGCGCCGCATCGGTCCGATCGCGTCGACCACCCCGGACAGCCGGGTGGCGAGGGCCACGTCGACGACGCCGGCGGGCGCGATCGCGGTGAGGACCCGGCGGTCGGCGTCGTCCAGGCTCCGGCACGCGACGCGGTGGGCGAACTCGGCCACCCGGCGCTCCGCCGGGTCCCACGCCGGCGGGGCGCCGGTGCGGCGGGCGGCCCGGAGCGCGAGGTTGCAGCCGGCGGGCCAGCCCGCCGTCGCCTCGACGAGCGCCGTGGCCCTGCTGCGCGTGACCTCCACCCCGTAGGCCTCGGCCAGGGCCTCGACGTCCTCGGGACCGAGCACGAGGTCGGCCGGCCCGAGCACGAGGGGCGGCATGCCCGCGTGGGGCGGCCACCGGTCGAGGAGGTCCCGGTCGGCGGTCACGAGCACCAGGCGCAGGTTCGGCGGCCGGTCGAGCAGGCAGCGGGCCAGGCCGTCCCTGCTCGCGGCGGGCAGGTCGTGGACGTCGTCGAGGACCAGCGTGACCCGGCGGCCGAGCCGGTGGACCTGCTCGAGCAGCGCCGGGAGGCCCTCGTCCAGGACGGCGTCGCGCCCGCGCTCCGCGGGGTCGCGGACGCCGACGCCGAGCGACGGGTCGACCCGGGCGAGCGCGGCGGCGAGGTGGAGGAGGAAGCGGACGGGTCCGTCCCCCGGGTCGGTGCGCATCCAGGCCACCGACCATGGCGGCTGGCGTCGGCACCACAGCCCGACCAGGTCGCGGCGCCCGAAGCCGGGCGGCGCACCCACGACCACCGTGCCCGCCCGGTCGAGGCCGCCCTCGAGCCTGGCCGCGACGGCGCCGAGCAGCGGCACGGGCGCGTGGGGCACGGGGACCTCGAGCTTGGCCTCGACGATCGGGGGCAGCGCGCTCCCCACCTCGCTCAGCCCCGCTCGAAGTAGCGGCGCAGCTCCCAGTCCGTGACGGCGGCGTCGAATGCCGCCACCTCGGTCCGGAAGAAGTGCGCGTAGTGATCGACGACGTCGTCACCGAAGACCCGACGGGCGAACTCGGAGGCCTCGAACGCGTCGGTCGCCTCGGCGAGCGTGCGCGGCAGCGGGGCCAGGTCGGCGGCGTAGGCGTCGCCGTCGAGCGCGGGGGGCGGCTCGGTGCCCTGCTCGATGCCGTCGAGGCCGGACGCGAGCGCGGCGGCGTAGGCGAGGTAGGGGTTCACGTCCGCCCCGGGGAGCCGGCACTCGATCCGGCGACCGGCGCCGGCGCCGACGATGCGGAAGCCGGCCGTGCGGTTGTCCTCGGACCAGGCCAGGGCGGTCGGGGCCCACGAGCGGCTCTGGAACCGCTTGTAGGCGTTCACCGTCGGGGCGTAGCAGACGAGGAGCTCGGCGGCGTGGGCGATCCAGCCCCCGAGGAAGTGCCGGAAGGTGCCGTGGCCGCCGGTCCCGATGCCGTGGTCGCCCTCGGGGTCCTCGTCGGCGCCCGCGCCGACGCCGAACACGTTGACCCGGCTGCCGGCGTCGGGGCCGCGCCACAGCGACAGGTGGAGGTGCGACGACGACCCGGGCTGGTCGGCGTGGGG